>NZ_JBHZGN010000011.1:0-213812 GCF_049334135.1 Metapseudomonas cellulosilytica
CCCCTCCCCCCCCCCCCCCCCCCCCCCCCCCCCCCCCCCCCCCCCCGGGCCCCCGGAGCGACGATGGAGCGAGGGAAGTCCGGCGAAGCCGGACCCGGATGCAGGGGCAAGCCCTCTTGGTTACTTCTGGGGCGACTGCCAGAAGTGACTCGCCGGGAGGCGAAACAGAGACCTGAAGCTCACTCGGCAATGAACTGAGCAACAAAACGCCAAGCGAACACCCTCAGCCCTTCTTCGCCTTGCCAAATCCCGGCGCCTTGCGCACCGACTTCACCTTGGGCTTCTCGCTATCGATCCAGCGCCCCAGGGCCGCGCCCTTGCCCGGCTTGCCAGCTTCGACCTGGGGTTCCTTGGGCTTCTTCGGTTTCTTCGGCTTCTTGATCACCTGGCCCGTGGCATCGGTCATGGGCACCCGGTGATCGGGAATGAAGTCCGGTTCATCGCGGCGCTGGATAGTCTGGCGGGTCAGCATTTCGATGGCGGCGAGCAGTTGCACCTCGTCGGCGCAGACCAGCGACACCGCCTCGCCCGTGGCGCCGGCGCGGCCGGTACGGCCGATACGGTGCACGTAGTCCTCGGCGACGATGGGCAGGTCGAAGTTGACCACCAGCGGCAGGTCGTCGATGTCCAGACCACGGGCCGCCACGTCCGTGGCGACCAGGACCTGCACCTCGCCCGCCTTGAAGCGCTGCAGCGCGCGCAGCCGCGAAGGCTGCGGTTTGTCGCCGTGGATGGAGTCGGCATTGACGCCGCGCGCCTGGAGCTCCTCGACCAGTTGGTCGACGCCCTTGCGGGTCTTGGCGAAGACCAGCACCTGCTCCCAGCGGCGATCTTCCAGCAGGTGCAGGAAGAGTTCGCCCTTGCGCTTCTTGTCCACCGGTATCAGCCATTGGCGCACGCTCTTGGCCGCCGCGTTGCGCGGGCTGACCTCGATCGACAGCGGGTCGCGCAAGAGCTCGCGGGCCATCTGGCGAATGGCATCGGAGAAGGTGGCGGAGAACAGCAGGGTCTGCCGGCGTTTGGGCAGTGCGGCGAAGAGTTCGTCGAGCTCGCGGGCGAAACCCAGGTCGAGCATGCGGTCGGCCTCGTCCAGCACCAGCGCCTGGAGCTGGTTGAACTTCACCGCGTTCTGCCGATAGAGGTCGAGCAGGCGGCCGGGGGTGGCGACGAGGATGTCGATGCCCTTGCGCAGCCGCATCATCTGCGGGTTGATGCTGACGCCACCGTAGACCGCGTAGTTGCGCAGCGGCAGGTGCTGGCCGTAAACGCGGAAGCTCTCGTTGACCTGCTCGGCCAGTTCGCGGGTGGGCACCAACACCAGCGCACGCACTGAGTTGCTGGCCACCTGCGGGCCTTCCTGGGTCAGCTTTTGCAAAAGCGGCAGGGCGAAGCCGGCGGTCTTGCCGGTACCGGTCTGGGCCGCGGCCATCAGGTCGCGGCCCTTGAGCACGGCGGGAATCGCCTCGGCCTGCACCGGCGACGGGGTCTGGTAGCCGAGCGCTTCGGTGGCGCGCAGCAGGGGTTCGATCAGGCCGAGGGATGCGAAGGTCATGGAGGCAGCCATAGAGTGCGGAAAAGCCGCGATTCTAGCAGGCCGCCCGCCCCCGCCGTGATCAACTGGTCTGCTGCAGCCCCTCTTCCTGCCGTGCTTTCTCTTCCTTGCGCTCGCGCCACTGCGGCAGACCGATCAGCACCACGGCGCCGATGATCACCAGCATGGCCAGGCCCTCCTCGATGCCGATGCTCTCGCCGGCGAAGCCGATGCCCAGCAACACCGCCACCACCGGATTGACGTAGGCGTAGCTGGTGGCCGCGGCCGGGCGCACGTTCTTCAGCAGGTACAGGTAGGAGCTAAAGGCGATGATGGAGCCGAAGACGATCAGGTAGGCCAGCGCCCCCCAGCCCGCCAGGGTGGGCGCTGCCACCAGGCGTTCGCCACTGAGCAGGCTGCCGGCCAGCAGGGCGAAACCGCCGGCGAGCATCTCCACCGCGCTGGCCATGGGGCCGGCGGGCAGCTTGAGGTTCTTGCTCCACATGGAGCCGAACGACCAGGCCGCCGCGGCGAAGATGATCAGCGCCGCACCCAGGGGGCTGGCCTGCAGGTTGGAGCCGAGGTTGAGCAGGCCGATGCCCGCCAGCCCGAGCAGGATGCCGGCCCATTCCAGGCGGGTGGTGCGCTGGCCCCAGATCAGCCCGAACAGCAGGGCGAACAGCGGCACCGTGGCCACCGCCAGCGCCGCTACGCCGGACGCCACGCCCAGGTCCTCGGCGAGGGTCACGCCGCCGTTGCCGCAGCTGAGCAGCAGGAAGCCGATGGCCGCGGCGGACTTCCACTCCTGCCAGCTCGGGTTGGGCACGCCGCTCCAGCGCAGGAAGCCGTACATCAGGGCACCGGCCACCACGAAGCGGATGCCGGCCATCAACAGCGGCGGCCAGGATTCGACGCCGATACGGATCGCGAGGTAGGTGGATCCCCAGATCAGATAGAGAGCGATGAAGGCTCCAATGAGCAGGAGCGGGAAGCGGCGCGCAGGCATGATCGGAACTCGACACAGGCAGGATTGAGGCGTCTATTCTAAGTAAGGCGATGAGCGCTAAATAAGGATGAACACCTTGTTCACGCAGCCCTGAACCTTGGAAAGAACTGATTTCATCCGTTTCTACCGTTGATTCGACAGAAGCTGAATTCGGAGGTCCTCGTGGACAAATACGACCGCCTGCTGCTTGCCGCGTTAATCGAGAACGGCCGCGCTTCCTTCGCCGACCTGGCGCGCCGGGTCAACCTGTCGCCGCCGGCGGTGGCCGACCGGGTGGCCAAGCTGGAGGCCGCCGGCATCATCACCGGCTACCACGCCAGCGTGGACCTGGCGAAGGTGGGGCTGCCCATCGAATGCGTGATCGAACTGCGCATCACCGACCGTGACTACAAGCGCACCCAGGAAGCCCTGGAGAACATTCCCCAGCTGAACCTCTGCCACCGCGTCACCGGCGACGCCTGCCTGCTGATCAAGGCCGCCGTGGCCTCGATGCCGGAGTTGCAGGACCTGATCGACCAGATCGGCAAGTTCGGCGCGACCAAGACCTCGCTGATCCTCTCCACGCCCTTCGAGCAGCGCATCCCCGGCGTGCTGCAGGAGCGCGGCAAGGTGGAGACGCTGAGGACGGTGAAGGGCTGAGCGGCCCACGCCATCGCCAACTCGTAGGATGCGGTAGAGCGAAGCGAAACCCATCAGCCCTGTCCGCATGGGTATCGCTCCGCTCGCGGAACGCCGCCCGACCCATCCTACGAGCTCAGCCGCCGCGATGTTTCCGCAACGCTTCGGGAATCTTCGCCGCCGGGACCTTCTGCAGGCTGCAGAACAGCTGGTGCGACACCGTGCTTATGCCGTGCTTGTCCCGCAGCCGTCCAGCCAGGTGCAAGGTGAGATTGGCGGCCATCTCGGCATCGGCGAGGGCGCGGTGGGCCCT
Source organism: Metapseudomonas cellulosilytica (assembly GCF_049334135.1). Taxonomy (NCBI): domain Bacteria; kingdom Pseudomonadati; phylum Pseudomonadota; class Gammaproteobacteria; order Pseudomonadales; family Pseudomonadaceae; genus Metapseudomonas; species Metapseudomonas cellulosilytica. The sequence goes on from NZ_JBHZGN010000011.1 coordinate 3,469, forward strand.
GCCGGTGTCGGGCAGGCGCGCCCAGGTGTTGAGGGTGCCGAGTTTATGGTTGGGCGCCTCGGGCAGCAGGCGTCGGGCGAGCAACAGGGAGCAGGCGAACGCCTGGCGGCGGGACCGGCCGATGCGCGCCAGCTCGAAGTCCCAGAACTTCTGGTCGAAGGAGGCGTTGTGCGCCAGCAGCGGCAGGTCGCCGACGAAGTCGGCCGCCTCCCTCATCACCTGCTCCACCGGCGGGGCCGCCCGCAGCATGGCAGTGCTGATGCCGGTGAGGTTCTGGATGAAGGGCGGCACCGGGATGCCGGCATTCATCAGGCTCTGGTAGCGGTCGACGACGCGCCCGCCGTCGAGGATGACCACGCCGATCTCGGTGGCGCGGCAATCGCTTGCGGGGGTAATGCCGGTGGTCTCGAAGTCAATGACAGCTATGGGGTCCACGGGTGATTCCAGGTTGGATCAGTTCAATTGCGCAGCAGCAGGCCGCCCTCGATGGGCTGGTAGCGGCTGGCGGCACGGATCAGGGATTGGGCGGTGAGGCCAGGTACGCCGTAGACCAGGGTTTCCACGCCATGGGCCTGGGCCACCCGTTCCAGCAACAGGTCGAAGTCGCCATCGCCCGAAGCCAGCACCACCAGGTCCACCCGGGGTGCGGCGTCGAGCACATCGATGGTGATGCCGACGTCCCAATCGCCCTTGGCCGAGCCGTCGCTGCGCTGGATGAAGGGCTTGAGCTTCACGGTGAAGCCCAGGTTGCGCAGGATCTGCTGGAACTGCTGCTGACGCGGGTCGCCGCGGTCGATGGCGTAGGCGTTGGCTTCGACTATGTCGCCCTCGGCGCTGACGCTCTGCCAGAAGGCGCTGTAATGGAAGTGGCAGCCATAGGTGTGGCGCACCGTGTAGTAGAGGTTCTGCACGTCGGCGAATACTGCGATCTTCTTCAACGCGGCTCCTCGGTGTCTGGCTGGCGGCGACTGGTTAAGAGTAGATTGCGGCCAGTATGCCAGCCTCGGGGAATGGAAAGTGGATAGGACCATGCAGAAGTCGCCAGGTGCCCTGCTGATCATCGACCAGCAGCAGGGCATCCAGCGCCTGGACAAGCCGCGCAACAATCCCGGCGCGGAAAAGTGCATCGCCGCCCTGCTCGAACACTGGCGCAAGGCCGGTTGGCCGCTGGTGCATATCCGCCATATCTCCCGGGAAGCCGATTCGGTCTTCGCCCCGGGCCAACCGGGCGCGCTGTTCCAGCCGCCCCTGGCGCCCCGGGAACGCGAGCAGGTGCTGGAGAAGAACGTCCCCGACGCCTTCATCAACAGCGGTCTGGAACACTGGCTGCGGGTGCGCGGCCTGGACGCGGTGGTGATCGTGGGCGTGGCCAGCGAGAACTCGGTGGAGGCCACGGCGCGCAGTGCCGGTAATCTGGGCTTCGCCACCACGGTGGTGGAGGACGCCTGCTACACCTTCGCCAAGCTCGACTTCGCCGGCCGTCCGCGCAGCGCCGAAGAAGTGCACGACATGGCCATGGCCAACCTGCAGGGGGAGTACGCCCGGGTACTGCGAGCGGATGAGCTGCTGGCGGACTGGCCGACGCCCTGAAGGCAGCCGACTATAGTTGCAGCTGACCCCGCGAGCTTCGACAACGGGGAAGACGCCGCGACCCACCGCATGGGTCTGTTGCAGGGAGCAAGGCGCTCGCCATGGCAGGCGGCGCCGTCTGGCAGTCACTCCAGCGCAGGCCGTGCCCCAGGCGATTGTGCAATGCGCGCTCATGGATGCTGCCTGCTTGCCCTGCTGCTGCTTTCCGCGCCCTGCCACGCCGAGGCCCACCTGGTATTCAGCGCCTTTCCCGACCAGGGTCTGCCGCTATTCCAGATCTGCAAACGCATCCTGGTGGAAGCCTACGCAGAACTCGGCATCGACATCGAGACCCGCGCCGCGCCGGCCGCGCGCGCCCTGCAGTACGCCGAGCGCGGCCTGAACGACGGTGAACTCTGCCGCACCAGTCTGATCGCCGAGCAGCGCAGCGACCTGCTGCTGATTCGCACACCGCTGTTCGAGTCCTATGCCGTGGCCTTCGCCAGCCGCCCGCTGCAGTTGCACGGCTGGTCAAGCCTCAAGCCCTACCTGGTGGGCTTCGAGCGCGGCAAGGCCGCGCTGGAGTTGCGCCTGAAGGGTGTTCGGCTGTCACCGTCCAACGGGGTGGAGAACGGTATGCGCAAGCTGGCCGGCGGCCGGGTGGACGTGCATGTGGAGGACTACTACTCGGGGATGTGCGTCCTGCGCCAGAGCGGCATGCGCGGCGTCCAGCCACTGCACCCGGTGCTCGAGCGTTTCTCCATGCACCACTACCTCAACCCGCGTCATCGCGAACTGGCACCGCGCCTGGAGGAAGTCCTGCAGCACATGGCCAGGAGCGGCCGCCTCCGGGAAATCGAGCGGCAGGTGCTGCACGACGCCGGCCTGGATGACCTCAGCCCGCCTTGAAGAGGACTATCATGGCGCCCCCGTCCCAGAGTCACCGGTCCCCTCATGTCGCTCCACGCCCGCAACCTGGCCCTGCTCGAATGCCACGACATCCCCTACCGGGAGGTCAGCCACGAAGCCGTGCTCGACTACCCCACCGCCCACGCGGTTCGCCAGCGCTTCGGCCTGCGTGGCGTGGAGAGCAAGAGCCTGTTCCTGCGCCTGAAGGGTGGCGGCTACGCCATGCTGGTGACCCTGGAAGGCGCGCGGGCCGACTGGGTCCAGCTCAAGGCGCTGCTGGGCGCGCGGCCGAGCATCGCCAGCGACGCGGAACTGGTGCAGCTGACCGGCTGCGTGCCCCAGTGCGCCTGCCCCCTGGGCCACGCCGAGGAGATCGCCCTGGTTTTCGACGAGACGATCTTCCGCCACGACTTCCTGATCTACTCCCCCGGCCCGCCGGAACGCACTCTGGAGGTGGCCACCGCAGACCTCGCTCGCCTGCTGCCGCGACTGCGCAATCGGGTGCTGCACTATCGCTCCGCTTGAACCGACCTTTGGAGGCGGCCACGGCTTGGGCTAAAGTGCCCAACACTGACTGCCGCAAGATGTGAATGCCTGCCGATGAATCCCTTAGAGCTGCTGCGTGCCTCCTGGTACTTCTTTTCCCGCAATGCAGGCCAAATCGCCCTGCTTTGCCTGCCGGCCATCATGATCGAGGCCATCTCCCAGCAGGGCCTGATCGCCTGGCTCGGCCCGGAAAAGTCCCAGGGTGCCTCCATCGTGGTCAGCATGCTGTTCTACCCGGTCTATGTCGGCGCCCTGATCATCTTCGTCGACAGCCGCAGCCACCGCATCCGCCTCAAGCCCCGGCAGGTGCTGGAGATGGCATTGGCGCGCTGGCCCGCCTTCGCCGTGCTGGCGGCCATCAGCACCCTGCTGATCATGGTCGGCGCCTGGATGCTGATCCTTCCCGGCCTCTACGTGATGATCAAACTGGCCTTCGCCGAGTACCTGCTGGTGCTGGAAGGGCGGGCGCCGCTGGACGCCATCAAGGAAAGCTTCGCCCTCACCAACGGGCACTTCTGGACCATCCTTGTCTGTGTGCTGATGGTGATGGGACCGATCTGGCTGGTGGACTGGTTCGCCTACCGCGAACTGGGGCAACACCCCGACCCCGTAGGCACCGTCCTGCTGGAGACCTTCAACAGCTTCTTCCAGTTGTTCGTCAGCATCGCCCTGTACCGGATGTTCACCCTGGTGACCGAACAGGCGACCGAGCAATGAGAGCGGCCCCTTCTGCGCGATCAGCGCTTCACTGGTCACGGCGCCCCTCCCGGGCGCGCTTGGCTTGGGCCTCGGCAGCCTCTCGGGTATGCTCGCCCTCTTCCAGCATAGTTCCCGGCCCTTGCCGATGCCCCGAGTCCTGCGTACCGCCCTGCTGAGCCTGTTGATCCTTGCCGTTGGCCTGGTCGCCCTGGTCTATGTGCTCACCTGGCATCCGGCGGCCCGCGAATCCGCACCTCTGCTGTGCCAGGCCGAAGCGCCTCAGCTGCAGCCCGGCCAGGCGCTCAAGGTGATGACCTGGAACCTGCAGTACTTGGCCGGCAAGCGCTACGTCTTCTACTACGACTTGCCCGATCGCGAAGGCCCGGACGAGCGCCCCACCGCCGAGGACCTGGCCTACAGCCTGGATGAGGTGGTCCGGGTGATACGCGAGGAACAGCCGGACATCGTCAACCTGCAGGAGCTGCATGAAGGCGCCCGGGCCACCGACTATCAGGACCAGTTGGCCCTGCTCCAGGAGCGCCTGGCCGACCTCTACCCCTGCGCCAGCCAAGCCTTCTACTGGAAGGCCGCCTTCGTGCCCCACCCACGCATCCTCGGCAGCGTCGGCATGAAGCTGGCCACCCTCAGCCGCTTCCGCATCGAGCGCGCCGAACGCCTGCAACTGCCCCTGGCGGAAAGCGACCCCATCAGCCGTCAGTTCGACAAGAAGCGCGCCCTGCTGGTGAGCTACCTGCCGATTCGCGGCGGCGGCCGCCTGGCGGCGATCAATACCCACCTGGACGCCCTGGCCGACGACCAGGAAACCCTGCAACGCCAGGTGGCGATGACCCGCGGCCTGCTCGATCAGTTGCAGTCCGAGGGAATCTCCTGGGTCCTGGGCGGCGACTTCAGCCAACTGCCACCTGGGCAGTACGAACGCCTGGCACAAGTCCAGCGCAGCTACTATGTCCGCGACAACGGGCTGAAGGCGCTCTGGAGCCGCTACCCGATGATCCCCAGCGTCGAGGAAGGCAGCGGCGCGCAACAGGCCCAGTGGTTCACCCACTACCCCAACGACCCACGGGTGAAGGGACCGGACCGGACCCTCGACTATTTCTTCCACAGCCCCGACCTCACCCGCATCGAGGCCAGGGTGCGCCAGGGCGATACCCTGCGCATCTCCGACCACCTGCCGCTGACGGCGAGATTCTTCCTGCCGCCGGCGCATTGAAGGCGCGACCCTTGGGGCCCTTCTTCACCTCGGCGTAGGCAATCCTTGTAGGGGCGAATTCATTCGCCAAGCAGGCCGAAGGTCTGCCCTTCCAGATTGCCGGGGCCGCTTCGCGTCCCTTGGCGAATGAATTCGCCCCTACAGGAAAAGCTCTCGCCCTCGCCTCACTTCCTCGGCTTGGCCCGCGCCGTCGGCTCGGCCACCAGGGGGTCGTCCGGCCAGTAGTGCTTGGGATAGCGCCCCTTGAGGTCCTTCTTCACCTCGGCGTAGGTATTGCGCCAGAAACTCGCCAGGTCCTGGGTGACCTGCACCGGACGCTGGGCCGGGGACAGCAGGTGCAGCTTGATGCCCTGGCGGCCGCCGGCGATGCGCGGGGTTTCAGCGAGACCGAAGAGTTCCTGCAGGCGCACGGCGAGCACCGGCATTTCCTCGCTGTAATCGAGGCGGATGCGCGAACCGGACGGCACCTCCAGGGTGCGCGGGGCCAGTTCGTCGAGGCGCTGCGGCAGGGGCCAGGGCAACAGGCCCTGAAGGATGCCGGCCAGATCCAGGTTGCCGAAGTGGCTGAGGCGGCTGACCTTGCCCAACCAGGGTTGCAGCCAGCTTTCCAGGCTGGCCAGCAGGGCGGCGTCGGACAGGTCGGGCCATTCGCTTTCGCCCCTGTCGCCGAGGTCCAGGCGGCGCAGCAGTGCCACCCGCGCCTGCCACTGGCGCAGCTCCGCAGTCCAGGGCAACAGCTCCAGGCCCTTGCGACGCACCAGGCCAAGCAACGCCCGCGAGCGCGCGTCCTCGTCCAGTTCCGCCAGAGCCTCGCGCGCCAGCACCAGTTCGCCGACCCGCAGTTGGCGCTCGGCGCGCAGCACGCCCTCGCGCTCGTCCCAGTCCAGCAGGTCCTGGCGGCTGACCTGTTCGGCCAGGGGCCCGTCGAACAGCGACGGATCGAGATCGGCCGCGAGGTAGATGCGCTCTTCGCGCTGCCCTTGGCGGCTCCCCAGGTCGGCGATCACCAGCCAGGGCTCCTTCATCAATGCGTCCGGCTCGCCGAAGCTGGCCGCGCGGCCGTTGGCCAGACGGTAGTCGGCACCGCCGGACCGGCGCTGCTGGGCGATGCGGTCCGGGTAGGCGAAGGCCAGCAGGCAGCCGAGCCAGCGCGGGTGATCCGGGTCCGCCACCGGCTCGCTGGCCGGGCCGCGCAGATAGGTACGAAATTGCCGCGCCAGCTGCCGGGCGCGCTGCACGCCGCCGCGGGCGCCGCGCGCGGCCTTGTCTTCACCGGCCAGCAGGGCCAGGCGGCTGTGCAGATCGGCCCCGCCGCCGCGAAGGATATCGCGCTCGCCGAGTAGGGCGGCCAGGTCGCAGGCCAGGGCGCCGAGGCCAAGGGCCTGGCCACGCAGCAAGAGATGGGCGATGCGCGGATGCGCCGGCAACTCGGCCATCGCCTGGCCGTGGCGGGTCAGGCTGCCGTCCTCGGCCAGGGCGCCGAGGCGCTGCAGCAGTTCGCGGCCCTGGGCATAGGCTGCGGCCGGCGGCGGGTCGAGCCAAGCCAGTTCGGTGGGGTCGCCGACGCCCCAGCGCGCCAGTTGCAGGCTCAGCCCGGCGAGGTCGGCCTGAAGGATTTCCGCGCTGCCGTGGGCGGCCAGCTGCTCATGCTGCGCCTCGGACCAGAGCCGGTAGCAGGAACCCGGCTGCAAGCGCCCGGCACGCCCGGCGCGCTGGGTGGCCGAAGCGCGGGAGATGCGCTGGGTATCCAGGCGGGTCATGCCACTGGCGGGGTCGAAGCGCGGCACCCGCTCCAGCCCCGCGTCCACCACCACGCGCACGCCGTCGATGGTCAGGCTGGTCTCGGCGATGTTGGTGGCCAGCACCAACTTGCGCTTGCCCGCCGGGGCCGGTTCGATGGCCGCACGCTGGGCCGACAGGTCCAGTTCGCCGTGCAGCGGGCAGAGCAGGATGTCGCCACGCCCCTCCAGACGCTCGCCCAGTTGTTCGGCGACGCGACGGATCTCCGCCTGGCCGGGGAGAAACACCAGCAGGCTGCCAGGCTCGTCGGCCAGCGCCTGGAGCACCGTCTGCACCACCCGGGGTTCCAGCGCTTCGCCTGGCTGGCTCGGCCGCCCCCAATGCTGCGCCACCGGAAACATGCGGCCTTCGCTGCGCACCACCGGCGCGTCGCCCAGCAGGCGCGACAGGCGCTCGCCTTCCAGGGTGGCGGACATCAGCAGGACCTTCAGTGGCGGCTCGTCGCGCAGCAGGGCGCGGCCGTTGAGGCAGAGGGCCAGGGCGAGGTCGGCGTCCAGACTGCGCTCGTGGTACTCGTCGAATATCACCAGGCCGACGCCTTCCAGTGCCGGGTCTTCCTGCAGCCGGCGGGCGAGGATGCCTTCGGTGACCACCTCGATACGGGTGCGCGGGCCGACCTTCGACTCCAGGCGGATGCGGTAGCCGACGGTCTCGCCCACCGCTTCGCCCAACTCGCTGGCCAGACGCTCGGCTGCGGCGCGGGCGGCCAGGCGGCGCGGCTCGAGCATCAGGATGCTCTGCCCCGCCAGCCAGGGTTCATCCAGCAACGCCAGCGGCACGCGGGTGGTCTTGCCGGCGCCGGGAGGCGCCTCCAGCACGCTTTCATGGCGGGATTGCAGGGCGGCCCGCAAGTCGGGCAGGACGGCATCTATGGGTAACGGATTCATGGGCACTCCGGACAGGCGCGGAAGTATAACGGCGAACCGCCCGTTCCTTGCCGGGGTCTTAGTTATGCCAGGCAGTTTTAAAGCAACCGGCTTGCTATAGTGGCAACTTTCGATCAGGAGACGCTTATGCGCATGCCTTCCCGTTTGATTGGCGGTCTGGTTGCCGCCACCCTGCTCACCCAGCTCACCGCCTGCGGCACCCTCTTCTACCCGGATCGCCGCGGCCAGATCGAAGGCAAGATCGACCCCGTGGTCGCCGGCCTCGATGCCATCGGCATCCTCTTCTATGTCATCCCCGGCCTGATCGCCTTCGCCGTCGACTTCGCCACGGGTGCCATCTACCTGCCCGAAGGCCAGCACGCCCAGGTCTCCCCGGAGAAACTCAAGGAAGCCATTGGCGCCGACGGCAAGGTGGACAACGTCATCCTGAAGGCCATCATCGAGCGCGAAACCGGACGCAGCCTGCCGCTGGACAACCCGCAACTGCTCCAGCGCAGCGGCAACCTGCAGCAGCTGGCCGCCTACGGCCTGCGCCCGGCGGCCTGACGTGGACCATCCGGCCCGGCGCCCGGCGCATCGCGGCCGGTTCCCCGCCATTTTCCCGGCTCCCGGCCTGCGTACCTTGCGACCGGAGCCGGCATGACCGCTACCCGGCAACATGCGCAGCTGCTGCGCCTGGCTACCCACGCATCACTGACCGTCGCCATCATCCTGGTGATCGCCAAGGCCGTGGCCTGGGCCATGAGTGGTTCGGTCAGCCTGCTGGCGGGACTCACCGACTCGCTGCTGGACAGCGCGGCCTCCTTCCTCAACCTGCTGGCGGTGCGCTATGCGCTCAAGCCGGCGGACGACGACCACCGCTACGGCCACGGCAAGGCCGAGTCCTTGTCGGGGCTTGCCCAGGCACTGTTCATCGGGGTCAGCGCCGTGCTGGTGGCGACCCAGGCCTATGCGCGCCTGGTTGAGCCGCAGCCGCTGGGCGCCGAGATGCTCGGCATCGGCGTGATGATCCTGTCCCTGCTGCTCACCGCCGGCCTGCTGACGCTGCAACGCCGGGTGATCCGCGCCACCGGCTCCACCGCCATCCGCGCCGACGCCCTGCACTACCGCTCGGACCTGCTGCTCAACGGCGGCATCCTCCTGGCGCTGGTGCTGGCCAGCCTTGGCTGGCAACAGGCCGACGGGTTGTTCGGCCTGGGCATAGCCGCTTACATCCTCTGGAGTGCCTTCGGCATCGCCCGCGAATCGGTATCGGTGCTGATGGACGAGGAGCTGTCGCCGGAGATCAGCGCCGACATGCAGCGCCTGGCCTGCTCGGTCCCCGGCGTGCTCGGCGCCCATGATCTGCGTACACGGATTTCCGGTACCCGCTGGTACGTGCAGCTGCACCTGGAGCTGCCCGGCGAGCTGCCGCTGTCCCGCGCCCACGTGCTGTGCGAACAGGCGGCGGACGCGATTACCGCCCGCTACCCCAGCGCGGAGGTGCTGGTGCATGCCGATCCCAGCGAAGTGGTGAAACGCGACTAGAGCGCGCCGAGGCGTTTATGCGCGCAATAAAAAAGGGAGCCCCAGACTGCGGGCCCCCTTCGGGAAATTCGTCCTGTGCTGGCGATTGTGTCGCCGCATTCATCGCCTGCCTGGTTGGGCAGCGCGGACCCGGGGGCCTGCTCGAACCGGTTGGATCGGCGGCGCCGACGCACCTGATTGGGCGGGTCGGGTGGACTTGCTGTCCGGGCCGTGAAACTGAGGGAAATCTTACGGCGAGGCGCGGGACGAATGATTGCGAAGATTGCTCATATTCACAGCACTTGCGCAATTAATCACTAAAGGAGCAGCATCAGCAGCAATCAAACATAAAGCGAGTGGTTCGCCATGGAAAAACTCGATCGCTACGACCTCAAAATTCTCGCCGAACTGCAGCACGATGCGCGCATCTCCAACCAGGAGCTGGCCGAGCGCATCGGCCTGTCGCCCTCGCCCTGCTCACGGCGGGTCAAGCAGTTGGAAGATGACGGCTACATCGTCCGCCAGGTGGCCTTGCTGGACCGCAAGAAGCTCGGTCTCAGCCTCACCGCCTATGTGCTGATCGGCATGGACCGGCACACCCCGGAACGCTTCGAGCACTTCCAGGAAGTGATCCGCCAGTGCCCGGAAGTGCTGGAGTGCAGCCTGGTCACCGGAATGGAGGCGGATTACCAGTTGAAGGTGGTGGTGCCGGACATGGACCATTACCAGCAGTTCCTGCTTGGCCAGCTGACCCGCATCGAGGGCGTAACCAGCGTGCGCTCGAGCTTCGTCCTCAACCAGGTGCTGAGCAGCACCGAGCTGCCGCTGGGCCACCTGCGCGGCTGAATGGCCCTCGCGCAGGAAACGGCTTGGCGTATAATCGCCGCACTCTGCTGTACCCCCCGCGCGGCCCCGCCCCATAAGAGTCTTCCGGCTCGCAGAAGCACAAGCGCACCGCCCGCCTTCCGCCCGGCCCCATGGCCAGGCGGGTGCAGCCTGTATTCAGCCCTTGAGGTATGCAATGAGTCCGGAAAAATTCGAAGAGTTGATGATGACGGCGATGATCGCCGTCCTGGTGGCCTTCATGGCCTTCATCGTCTGGGACCTGGCCAAGAAGTCCAAGGCCGGCCGCTTTGGCACCATGATCCTGTTCCTCGCCCTGGGCCTGGGCGTGCTCGGCTTCGTGATCAAGACGCTGGTGATTGGTGGCCTCGAAGGCTTCTGAGAGTCTACCTACACCTGCCCGGTTCAAAGCCGGGCAGGTACCTCCCGATACTCTCCGAGCGCCAGCCCGTCGAGGCTCCAGGGGCCAATCCGTACACGCACCAGACGTAACGTGGGCAACCCCACTGCGGCCGTCATGCGCCTGACCTGACGGTTGCGCCCCTCGCGAATCACCAGTTCGATCCACGCCGTCGGCACGCTCTTGCGGAAACGCACCGGCGGGTCGCGCTCCCACAGCTGGGGCTCCTCCAGCATCCGAGCCTCGGCCGGCAGAGTCGGTCCGTCGTTCAATTCAACGCCTTCGCGCAGCCGCTGGAGCTGCTCCTCGCTCGGCTCGCCTTCCACCTGCACCCAATAGGTCTTCGCCAGCTTGTGCTTCGGATCAGCGATGCGCGCCTGCAGGCGGCCGTCGTTGGTCAGCAGCAGCAGGCCTTCGCTGTCACGGTCCAGCCGCCCGGCGGGGTAGATGCCGGGAATGGGGATGTAGTCCTTGAGCGTCGCGCGGCCCTCGCCGTCGCTGAACTGGGTCAGCACGTCGAATGGCTTGTTGAACAGCAGCAGGCGCGGCTCGGCGGGCGGCGCCTTGGGCACGCGGCGAGGCGCGGCCGGGCCGGGACGACGAGAGGCAGGATGGGCGGGACGAGGTGGACGCGACATGCCTGGAAACGGGTTGGCGGTCTGGGAATGGGAGAGGCATGCTAGGTTGACTGCCTCCCCGCCGCAAGAGAGAAGGACATGCCGCGCGCCTTACGCCCCACCTGGTTGATCAACCTGATGACCCTCGCCGGCTATCACCGCTCTCCCTATCAGGGTCCGGTCTCGGGCAACTTCGACGGCCGTCGCTTCCGTAACCTCGAACCCAAGCCCCACAAGGATCTGCGTTCATTCCTGCGCTGGCAGTTCAGCCGTGAGCAGCAGGCGGACTGGATCGACCAACCGGGCCCGGCCGTCCTGCCCGAGGTGCCTGTGCGGGTGGAGGGCGACGAATTGCGCGTCACCTACATCAACCACGCCACCCTGCTGATCCAGCACCGCGGGCTGAACATCCTCACCGACCCGGTCTGGTCGCAACGGGTCAGCCCCTTCACCTTCGTCGGTCCGAAGCGCCACCACCCGCCGGGGCTCGAACTGGACCAGCTACCGCCCATCGACCTGATCCTGGTCAGCCACAACCACTACGACCACCTCGACCTGGAAAGCCTGCGCTCACTGGTGGAGCGCTTCCCCCTGGCCAGGGTGGTGTCCGGGCTGGGCAATGGGATGCTGATCCGAGAAGCCGGCTTCAAGCAGGTGGTCGAACTGGACTGGTGGCAGGAGCTGCCGCTGGATGGCGGCCTGAAACTGCATGCAGTACCGGTACAGCACTGGTCGGCGCGGACCCGCAGCGATACCAACGAGACACTGTGGATGGGCTTCGTGATCGAATCGCCGGACGGCCCTTTCCTGTTTCCCGGCGATACCGGCCTCGGTCCTGAGTTTCGCCTGATCCGCGAGCGCTTCGGCCCGATGCGCTTCGCCGCCCTGCCCATAGGCGCCTATGCGCCGCGCTGGTTCATGCGCGATAACCACATGAATCCGGACGATGCGGTGCAAGCGCACCAGCAACTGGAATCGCAATGCAGCCTGGCGATCCACTTCGGCACCTTCAACCTCACCGACGAAGGCCAGTTCGCCCCGCCGCGGGACCTGGCCAAGGCCCTGGACGACTGGCAGGTGGACGCCGACGCCTTCCGCGTGCCGACGCCGGGGTATCAGTGGCTGATCCCGCCTTTGACGCAGTGAAAATGGGGCGCATCGCGCGCCCCCGCCTCCGGCAGGAACCCTGTAGGGGCGAATTCATTCGCCAAGCAGGCCGAAGGTCTGCCGTGCGATGCCCCGGAGGACCGCGTTGCGGTCCCAGGCGAATAAATTCGCCCCCACACAGAAGCCCCCAACGAAGCCGCTCTGCCGATCAGCGGAACGGCGGCTCGTCGAAGCTGCGCAGCTTGCGCGAGTGCAACGCGTTCAGCTGGTTACGCAACAGGTCGAGGGCGGCGATACCGATGCGCAGGTGCTGGCTGACCGCGCGCTGGTAAAAAGCGCTGGCCGAGCCGGGCAGTTTGATTTCGCTGTGCAGCGGCTTGTCCGACACGCACAGCAAGGTGCCGTAGGGCACCCGCAGGCGGTAGCCCTGGGCCGCCACCGTACCGCTTTCCATATCCACCGCCACCGCCCGCGACAGGTTGATCAGCGGCCGCTCCTGGGCCCAGCGCAGTTCCCAGTTGCGATCGTCGTAGGTGAGCACGGTGCCGGTGCGCAGGCGGCGCTTGAGGTCTTCGCCGCGCTCGCCGGTGACCTGGGCCGCGGCTTCCTGCAGCGCCTGCTGCACCTCGGCCAGGGCCGGCAGCGGGATGTTCGGCGGCAGTACCCGGTCGAGGATGCCATCGCGGCGCATGTAGGCATGGGCCAGCACGTAGTCACCGATGGTCTGCGACTGCCGCAGGCCGCCGCAGTGCCCGATCATCAGCCAGCAGTGCGGACGCAGCACGGCCAGGTGGTCGGTGATGTTCTTCGCGTTGGACGGGCCGACGCCGATGTTCACCAGGGTCACGCCATGGCCGTCGGCGGCGATCAGGTGGTAGGCCGGCATCTGGAAGCTGTGCCAGACAACACCCTCGACGATCGCCTGCATCTCGCCTTCGTCCATGCCCCGCTCCACCACCACGTTGCCCGGCAGCACCATGCGCACGAAGCGCGGATCATCGCGGAGCTGGTCGAGGCCATGGCGGATGAACTGGTCGACGTAGCGGTGATAGTTGGTCAGCAGGATCCAGGGCTGCACGTGACGCCAGTCGCTGCCGGTGTAATGGACCAGCCGGCGCAGGGAGAAATCCACCCGCGCGGCGTCGAACAGCGCCAGCGGCAGCTGCTCGGCGCTCTCCCATTCGTAGAGGCCGTCGGCCACGCCATCGGTGGCCGCCGAGAGGTCGGTGCTGGGGAAGACCCGCGCCAGTTCGGCGGCAGTCACCCCGGAGCCGGCCAATTCGTCGCCATGCTCCACTACATAGGGATAGGGGATGTTCTGCTGGCTGGTGCCCACTTCCACCAGCACGGTGAAGTCATGCATCAGCGGCCGCAGTTGCTCCAGCAGGTAAGTGCGGAAGGCATCCGGATGGGTGACGGTGACGCAGTAGTTGCCCGGCACCTGGATCTTGGCGAAGGCACGGGTGGTGGACGGCACTTCGCCCTGGCAACGGTAGGTGATGCGCAGCAGCGGGTAGCGGAACAGCGCGCGCTGTCCGGCGTCCGGCTCGATGCGTTCCTTGATGTAGCGCTTCAGCGCCTGACTGAGGGCTCCAGTGGCCTGCCGGTGCAGCTCGGCGAGGCGATCGACGGCTTCCTCGGCGGTTTCAGCAATCACAAAATCAGTCGGTTCGAGGCTCACGGTCGGCATCCTGTCTGTTCGCTGTGGACCTATCTTGCCTGCTTGGACGGGCAATGGCATAGAACGAATCGGCAGGATGGGACAGCTCGCACCCACCCGCCGCGCGGGTGGGTGAGCGGAACCTGGGCTTATGCGAGGTGCGGGGTGGAGCGGGCCATCAGCGCTTCCACCTCCGCGCCACGCGGCAAGGTGCCGTAGACCCGCCCGTGGCCGGACAGGCGGCTGCCGATGAAGGCGTCCGATACCGTGGCGTTGCCGGCTTCCAGCAACAGCTTGGCCTGCAGCGCCACGGCCACGTCCTCGGTGAGTTGGCGGGCGCGGTACTGGATATCGGCGGTGTCGGCGAAGGCCGCCTTGAGATTGCCGATGAAGGACGCCAGGCGTGCGTCGCCGTGGCCGTCGCTCAGCTCGGCGAAGAGCGCATCAAGCACCCCCGGCTCCTTGGACAGGGCACGCAGCACGTCCAGGCACTGCACGTTGCCCGAGCCTTCCCAGGTGGAGTTGACCGGGGCTTCGCGGTAGAGGCGCGGCAGAATGGTGTCTTCCACGTAACCGGCGCCACCCAGGCATTCGGCGGCCTCGTTGATCATCGCGGGGGCGCGCTTGCAGATCCAGTACTTGCCCACGGCGGTGACCAGCCGGGCGAACTTGTCCTCCCGCTCGTCGTGGGCGTTGTCCAGGGCCTGTCCCATGCGCAGGGTCAGGGCCAGGGCGGCTTCGCTTTCCAGGGCCAGGTCCGCCAGTACGTTCTGCATCAGTGGCTGCTCGGCCAGCACGCGCCCACCGACCTTGCGATGGGCACAGTGATGGGCGGCCTGGGTCAGGGCCTGACGCATCAGGGCGCTGGAGCCGATCATGCAGTCGAAGCGGGTCAGGGCCACCATCTCGATGATGGTGGGCACGCCACGCCCTTCCTCGCCGATCATCCAGGCCAGGGCGCCGCGGTACTCCACCTCGCTGGAGGCATTGGACCAGTTGCCCAGCTTGTTCTTCAGGCGCTGGATGTAGAACTGGTTGCGGCTGCCGTCCGGGCGATGGCGCGGCAGCAGGAAGCAGGACAACCCCTTGTCGGTGTAGGCCAGGGTGAGGAAGGCATCGCACATGGGGGCCGAGCAGAACCACTTGTGCCCCACCAGCTCGTAGGCCTGGCCCGGACCGGGAATCCCGACTGGATGGGCACGGGTAGTGTTGGCGCGCACGTCGGTGCCGCCCTGCTTCTCGGTCATGGCCATGCCGATGGTGACCCCGGCCTTCTGCTCCATGGGCACATTGCGCGGGTCGTACTCGGTGGCGAGTATCTTCGGCAGCCATTTCTCGGCGATGTCCGGCTGCAGGCGCAGCGCCGGCACGCTGGCGAAGGTCATGGTCAGCGGGCAGCCGGTGCCGGCCTCGGCCTGGCTGTGCAGGTAGCTCATGCCGGCGCGGGCGACCTGGGCGCCGGCGCGGGGATCGGTCCAGGGCATGGAGGGGATGCCATGCTCGATGGCGGCACGCATCAGCTCGTGGTAGGCCGGGTGGAATTCCACCAGGTCGATGCGGTGCCCGTAGCGGTCGTGGCTCTTGAACACGGGCTTGTTCTCGTTGGCGAGGAAGCCCGCCGCCATCAGCGGGCCACCGGCCAGGGCGCCGTAGGCATCGAGGCGCGCCTCGGCCCAGCCGCCCTGGTAGCGGCGCACCCACTCCTGCAGCGGCAGGTCGACGCGGTATAGGTTGGCGCCATCCAGTGGCGGTACCTGGTTGAAGACTTCATGGGTTTCGGCGAACTCGTGCAGGCTCATCTCAGGTCTCCGGGGCAGGTTGGCTGGCGCCAAGGGCGCGCAGGCAGAAAGTGACAAGATTGGCGCAGACGGCCTCGAGGTCGTCCGGTGCGCGGTCGGCTTCACGCTGGGCGCGAGCCGGGGGTGACAGCGGGCCCACCAGGGATTCGGCAATGGCGCCGACCAGGCAGGCCGCGGTCAGGGAAATGGAGGGCACCTGGAACTCGCCGCTGGCCCGGCCTTCCTCCAGCAGGCGACAGAACAGCTCGGCATAGGCCTCGCGGTAGCGCAGGCGCTGCTCGTCCACCTCCGGGTCCACCGGCTCGGCGATCAGGGCGAAGGCCAGACGCCGGCTGTGCCAGGCGCGGGCGGCGAACTGGCGCAGCCCCCGCTCCAGGCGTTCGGCGGCTGGACCCTCGCCGCGCAGCACCTGGGCCAGGCTGTCCACTTCCAGCTGGCTGGCCCGGGCGAAGACCTCCGCCGCCAGCTCGCCCTTGTTGCCGAAATGGCGATAGAGGCTACCGGTGGCGATGCCGGCGTCCTCGGCCAGGGCCTGCATGGTCAGCGCGGCGAACCCGCCCTCCACCACCCGCGCATGGGCGCAGTCGAGAATGCGGCTGCGCAACGCCTGGTCACGGTCGATTCGGGTGGTGGTGGTGCGGTAGGCCATGGTCTGAATCCTGATTCACTTCTTTCAGTGAATCAGGATTCAGACCTTGCAGAAAGCGGGATACCTGCCGCGAACCGGGGCAAATGCGCCGTGGGGAAGCTGTCTGTGGGAGATTCCCTGTCAATCGGCGCGTAGGGTGGAAATTCTTTCGGGGATTTCCACCATCGGTGCCTTGCACTGCCCCGCCGGTGGATAAAAGAGCGCTATCCACCCACGGGCCGCCCCATCCGTGGACCTTGTGCGAATTCATTCGCGAAACCAGCCGAGCGCCTACCCACCGGCTCAGCCCAGGGACTTCAGGCTCTCCTGCGGCCGGCACAGCAGCCAGTCGTGGAGCATTGCGCGCAACTCCTCGAACTTCACCGGCTTGGCCATGTAGTCGCTCATGCCCGCGGCCAGGCAGCGCTCGCGATCACCACTGTGGCTGTGGGCGGTGATGGCCAGCACCGGCAGGTCCGCGCAACCGGGCAAGGCGCGAAGGACGCGGCAGGTGGCGAAGCCGTCCATTACCGGCATCTGGCAGTCCAGCAGCACGGCGTCGATGGGCTCGCGGCGCAGTTGCTCCAGGGCTTCGGCGCCGTTGTCAGCGGTGCGCACCCGGTAACCGAGCTTGAGCAGCATGCCGCGGGTCACCATCTGGTTGATGGCGTTGTCCTCCACCACCAGCACGGTGCATTGCTCCGGCCGGCGCTGGGGCTGGCCGCCGGGGCGACGCAGCGGCACTACCGGCACCTGGGCCGGCAGTATCAGGTTCAATGCCAGGGTGAAGGTGCTGCCGCGGCCGGGCTGGGACTGGTGCGCCAGGCTGCCGCCGAGCAGTTCGACCAACTGCTGGCTGAGGGCCAGGCCGATGCCGAGGCCGCCATACTCCCGGGTCATGGAGCCATCGAGCTGGTAGAAACGGCGATAGAGCCGGCCATCCGGCGGCATGGTGAAGCCGATGCCGGTATCCGTCACGTCGATGTTCAGGGCCAGGCTGCCGTTGACCGGCTCCTGGCCGCTGACCCTGAGGCCGACGCTGCCACTGCTGGTGAACTTGATGGCGTTGTCCAGCAGATAACCGAGGGCCTGGGCCAGCTTGCCGGCGTCGCCTTCGAGGGTGTCCGGCAGCTTGTGGTCGAGTTCCACTTCGAAGGCGAGGCCCTTCTCCGCCGCCCGGGGTTCGTACTGCACCCGCAGGCTGTCCATCAGCCCGCGCAGGCTGAAGGGCTCGCGCTTGGGGTAAAGCTTGCCGGCCTGCAGTTCGGTCATGGCGAGGATATCGTTGACCAGCCGCATCATGTCCCGCGCCGAGCCGGCGGCGGTGCGCTGGTACTGTTCCAGTTCGTCGTCCAGCGGCAGGGTCTGCATCAGTTCGAGGGAGCCGATCACGCCATTCATCGGGGTACGCAGTTCGTGGGTGACGGTGGCGAGGAACTCGTCCTTCAGGCGGTTGCTGTTGGCCAGTTCCTGGTTCAGCGCCTCCAGCTTGCGGCCGGCGTCCTGGAGAATGCGTGTGCGCTCCTCCTTCATGGCATTGATGCGGTCCGCCAGCGCCAGGGACAGCAGGCCCACCTCCAGCGCCGAGCCGATCTGGCTGGCGTACATGGTGAAGAAGGCGTTTGGCAGGTATCCCAGGACCATCAGGGTGTTGATCGCCCCCCCAAGGAGAAAGGCGGTCCAGGCGATGATGAAGTAGCGCGCCACGCGCATGCCGCGCAGCCAGGCCAGCACGCCGGCGGTGAAGATCACCACGGTGAAGATCAGCGCCAGCAAGGTCGCCAGGCGCAGGGCCAGGCCATAGCTGGAGGTCAGCGCCAGGATCATCGCCAGCCCGCCAAGGAACATCAGGCCGAGGAGCGCGCGGTCCATCCACGGACTGTGGTCGGCGGTATGCAGGAAGCTGCGGGCGAACTGGCAGCCGAACAGCGCCGCCGATCCGATCAGGAACGGCGTGGCCGCATTGGCCCACCAGGGGCTGTCCGGCCAGAAGTACTGGATTCCAGCCCCGTTGACCGAGATCTGATAGAGCCCGAAGGAAGCGATATAGAGGATGTAGTAGAGGTAACTGGTGTCGCGGACGCTGAGGTAGATGAACAGGTTGTAGATCAGCATCACCAGCAGCACGCCGTAGATGATGCCGAGCACATAGATGCGACTGGGCTGTTCCTCGAGGAACGCCTGGGGCGACCAGAGCGTCAGCGGTGCCTGGATCGAGCCCTCGCTCTGCAGGCGCAGGTAGACCCGTTGGGGCTGGTTGGGTTGCAGGTCGACGCTGAAGACATAGTTGTTCTGCCGGATTTCCCTGCTGGAGAAAGGCAGCGCGTCGCCGGTGCGCTGGGCGAGCACATAGCCGCCCTGGCCATCGGGCAGGTAGAGATCGAGGTGGTCCAGCGGCGGGTAGGCCAGTTCCAGCAACCACTTCTGCAGGCCACCCTTGCGGTGCGGGCGGTAATCCAGGTCGACGCGCAGCCAGAATACCGAGCGCGAATAACCGGCGTTGAGCACGGCCTTTTCGTTACGCCGAAAGCTGGACTCCAGCGCGGGAGAGCTGATGTCTTCGATGCTGGCATCGCCGCGAACGTCTTCGAACACGTCCATGTGCCGGCCCAGCGGAAGGCTTTGCAGCTGCTCGTCGAACTCCACGGCACTGGCCAGGTTCGCCAACAGGCAAAGGAACAGAAGGAGGACGATACGCATGCAGCCCCGCAATGGCCTATTGACCGCGTCCTGGAGCACCACCTCCTTGTCTGACGCGCCACCCAGGGCCAGGTCGTTCGAAATGCGACCACTCTAGCACAGCGCAAGGCCGCTGAGCGCTGCACATTGCCATCATCCACGAACAGCTCTATTCCGGCACTTTCAGCGCGACCGGCAGGGGGCATCGCGGTTGACCTGAGGCAAAGCGCCGCCAGTGCGGCTCGGCGAGGTGTTTAGTGGTAAGCTCGCCGACCATGAAAACGACCAACTCTCGCCCCGTAGTCCTCTGCCTGTCCGGCCACGACCCCAGTGGTGGCGCCGGTCTCCAGGCGGATATCGAAGCCCTGATCGCGCAAGGTTGCCACGCCGCCCCGACGGTGACCGCCCTGACCGTGCAGGATACCGTCAACGTTTCGGACTTCCGCGTCCTCGACCGCGAATGGGTGCTGGCCCAGGCCCGTGCCGTGATCGCCGACCTGCCGGTGGCCGCTGTCAAACTGGGCATGCTCGGCTCGGTGGAGATGGTCGAGACCGTGCTGGAGATCATGCAGTCGCTCCCCGGCGTGCCGCTGGTCTGCGACCCGGTGCTGCGCGCCGGTGGCGGCGGCGCCCTGGGCAAGGACGAAGTGGGCTACGCGATCCGCGAACGCCTGCTGCCGGTGGCCACCATCGTCACCCCGAACCTGCCGGAAGCGCGCATCCTCGCCGAACTGCCTGACGGCACCCCGGACCAGTGCGCGGAGAAGCTCCTGCCCTTCTGCCGCAACCTGCTGATCACCGGTGGTCACGGCGACGAGACCGAGGTGCACAACCGCCTCTATACCCGGGACGGCGAACGCCACACCTTCACCTGCCAGCGCCTGCCCGGCAGCTACCATGGCTCCGGCTGCACCCTGGCCAGCGCCCTGTCCGGCCGCCTGGCCCTGGGCGAAGAACTGTCGAGCGCAGTGCGCACCGCCCTCGACTACACCTGGCGCACCCTGCGTGACGCCGAGCAACCCGGTCATGGCCAATACGTGCCGCGCCGCCTGCCGCTGGACTTCTGCCAATGAAATTGCGCGGTCTCTACGCCATTACCGACAGCCAGCTGCTGGCCGGGGGCAAGTTGCTGCCCTACGTGGAAGCGGCCCTGAAGGGCGGCGCCAAGCTGCTGCAATACCGCGACAAGTCCAGCGACGAAGCTCGCCGCCTGCGGGAAGCGGAAGCCCTGATGGAGCTCTGCACCCGCCATGGCGCCCAGCTGATCATCAATGACGACGCCGAACTGGCTGCGCGCCTGGGCGTCGGCCTGCACCTGGGCCAGAGCGACGGCTCCCTGGCCGCGGCCCGCGCCCTGCTCGGCCGCCAGGCGATCATCGGCGGCACCTGCCATGCCAGCCTCGACCTGGCCGAGACCGCGATCAAGGAAGGCGCCAGCTACATCGCCTTCGGCCGCTTCTACAATTCCCAGACCAAGCCCGGCGCACCCGCCGCCACCCTGGACCTGCTGGACCAGGCCCGGCAGCGTTTCCATTCGCCGATCGTCGCCATCGGCGGCGTGACCCTGGAAAACGCCCCCGAACTGATCGCCCGCGGCGCCAGCATGGTGGCAGTGATCCACGCCCTGTTCGGTGCCGACTCGGCCGCCGAAGTGGAGCGCCGCGCCCGCGCCTTCAGCGCGCTGTTCGACGCAGCCTGAACCCGAATTCGCTTGTAAAGAGAGACCTGCCAATGTCCCGTTCCGAAATCCTCTTCGCCAACGCCCAGAAACACATTCCCGGCGGCGTCAACTCGCCGGTCCGCGCCTTCAAGAGCGTCGGCGGCACGCCGCTGTTCTTCAAGCACGCGGAAGGCGCCTACGTGACGGACGAGGACGACAAGCGTTATGTGGACTACGTCGGCTCCTGGGGCCCGATGATCCTCGGCCACAGCCATCCGGACGTACTGGGCGCAGTGCGCAAGCAACTGGAGCACGGCCTGTCCTACGGCGCGCCGACCGCGCTTGAAGTGGAAATGGCCGACCTGGTCTGCTCCCTGGTACCGTCCATGGAGATGGTGCGCATGGTCAGCTCCGGCACCGAAGCCACCATGAGCGCCATCCGCCTGGCACGTGGCTTCACCGGCCGCGACAGCATCATCAAGTTCGAAGGCTGCTACCACGGCCACTCCGACTCCCTGCTGGTGAAAGCCGGCTCCGGCGCCCTGACCCTGGGCGTGCCCAGCTCCCCGGGCGTACCCGCCGCCTTCGCCCAGCACACCCTGACCCTGCCGTTCAACGACATCGAGGCGGTGGAGAAGACCCTGGCCGAGGTGGGCGAGGAAGTGGCCTGCATCATCGTCGAGCCGGTGGCCGGCAACATGAACTGCGTGCCGCCGGCGCCGGGTTTCCTCGATGGCCTGCGCAGCCTCTGCGACAAACACGGCGTGGTGCTGATCTTCGACGAAGTGATGACCGGTTTCCGCGTCGCCCTCGGCGGTGCCCAGGCCTACTACGGCATCACCCCGGACCTTTCCACCTTCGGCAAGATCATCGGCGGCGGCATGCCGGTGGGCTGCTTCGGCGGCAAGCGCGAGATCATGTCCCACATCGCCCCGCTGGGCCCGGTCTACCAGGCCGGCACCCTGTCGGGCAACCCGCTGGCCATGGCCGCCGGCCTGACCACCCTGAAGCTGATCAGCCGCCCGGGCTTCCACGCCGAGCTGACCGACTACACCACCCGCATGCTCGATGGCCTGCAGCAGCGCGCGGATGCCGCCGGCATCCCCTTCGTCACCACCCAGGCGGGCGGCATGTTCGGCCTCTATTTCAGCGGTGCCGACGACATCGTCACCTTCCAGGACGTGATGGCCAGCGATGCCGAGCGCTTCAAGCGCTTCTTCCACCTGATGCTGGAAGGCGGCGTGTACCTGGCGCCGAGCGCCTATGAGGCGGGCTTCACCTCCATCGCCCACGGCGAAGCCGAGCTGAAGATCACCCTGGACGCCGCCGAACGCGCCTTCGCCACGCTCAAGCAGGCCTGATCCGGCCTTCCCCGGGCCAGCTGTCCGGACCAGTGCTTCGCGCTGGCCGGGCAGCGGTATCACTCCGCCTTTACGGCGAACTGCCGCGCTCCACCCCCGTCCGTCGCGGTCTCCCGCTTCCAGGCCTCCGCTCGAATGCAAACAAGGTAAAGGCTTTGTAAGATCGCACCGGCTTATTTCATAATGTGGCCGTCGGCGCGTTTCTCGCCGGCCGGGCATGATGCCCGTACTGCTTCCGAGGCGCTGTGATCCCCATGAACCGCACCGGCCGCGCCCTCACGCTGGGCTGCCTGTTGCTCTTCCTGCCACTGCTGGCCAATGCCGGCGGCAATTCCCTGCTGATCCCGGCCACCGGGCGCTGCAACCTGAACAGCCTGCCGGAAAACCTCTCGGAAGCCCTTTCCGCCTGCCAACAGGCCGCCAAGGGCGGCGATGCCGAAGCCCAGTACGAGCTCGGCGAGTTCTATTACGATGGCAAGCGCACCCCCCGCGACCTGGCCCAGGCCCTGCAATGGTTCGAACAGGCGTCCCTCAAGGGCCACGCCCAGGCCCAGTTGCGCCTCGGCAACATGTTCTTCCGCGGCGAAGGCGTTCCGGCCAATAACGTGCAGGCCTACATCGTGCTGAAGATGGCGGCGGTGAATGGCTCGGACGAGGCAATGGACAGCGCCGACCTGGTGGCCGCACAGATGCGTAGCGACGAACTGGAAATCGCCACCCAGGTACTGGGGCAGATCTTCCGCAACTACCTGCTGGAACTGCAGGCCGCGGACGGCGGCTCGCCCTTCTCGCCGCTACCCTGACGGCAGCGGCTCAATCAGCGGATTGCCCGATCACTTCTCCGGCATCGGCATTGGGAACGGCATCACGTTGCCACCGCCCTTGGCCTCGCTGATCTTCGGCGTGCCGAGACGCTCCACCTCGTCGATGCGGATGATCGAGTGCATCGGCAGGAAGCTGCGCACCACACCTTCGAACTGGGCCTTGAGCTTCTCCTCGCTGGGATCGACCACCATCTGGGTACGCTCGCCGAAGACGAACTCCTCCACCTCCAGGAAGCCCCACAGATCGCTCTGGTAGATCTGCTTGGCATACATCTCGTACACCTGGCCCTGGTTGAAGAAAATCACCTTATAGATGGGGTCGGACTTGCTCATGGCGGATCGGCGGTCGTCGCGGGGGAATTTCGGGGGCGCAGATCATAGCATAGCCGCCAGGCAGGCAACGCTAGGAAGGCCGGGGGATGGCGACTATAATGCGCGGTTCTTCGAACCACCTGATCTGAAGTGCATGGCCAAGAAGCTCTATATCGAAACCCACGGCTGCCAGATGAACGAGTACGACAGCTCGCGCATGGTCGACCTGCTCGGCGAACATCAGGCGCTGGAGGTCACCGAGCGTCCGGAAGAAGCCGACGTGATTCTGCTCAACACCTGCTCGATCCGCGAGAAGGCGCAGGAGAAGGTGTTTTCGCAACTTGGCCGCTGGCGTGAGCTGAAGCAGCAGAACCCCGAACTGGTGATCGGCGTCGGTGGCTGCGTGGCCAGCCAGGAAGGCTCCGCCATCCGCGAGCGCGCGCCCTACGTGGACGTCGTGTTCGGCCCGCAGACCCTGCACCGTTTGCCGGAAATGATCGATGCCGCGCGCATCACCCGCAAACCCCAGGTGGACATCAGCTTCCCCGAGATCGAGAAGTTCGACCGCCTGCCCGAGCCGCGGGTCGACGGCCCCAGCGCCTTCGTCTCGGTGATGGAAGGCTGCAGCAAGTACTGCACCTTCTGCGTGGTGCCCTATACCCGTGGCGAGGAAGTCAGCCGCCCGTTCGATGACGTGCTGGCCGAGGTCATCCACCTGGCCGAGAATGGCGTCCGTGAAGTGACCCTGCTGGGGCAGAACGTCAACGGCTACCGGGGCCTGACCCATGACGGGCGCATCGCCGACTTCGCCGAACTGATCCGCGTGGTCGCCGCCGTCGATGGTATCGACCGCATCCGCTACACCACCTCGCACCCGCTGGAGTTCTCCGACGCCCTGATCCAGGCCCATGCCGAGGTGCCGGAACTGGTGAAGTTCGTCCACCTGCCGGTGCAGGCGGGCTCCGACCGCATCCTCGCGGCCATGAAGCGCAATCACACCGCACTGGAATACAAGTCGCGTATCCGCAAGCTGAAGGCCGCGGTGCCGGACATCTGCATCAGCTCCGACTTCATCGTCGGTTTCCCCGGCGAGACCGACAAGGATTTCGAGCAGACCATGAAACTGGTGGAAGACGTCGGCTTCGACTTCTCCTTCTCCTTCGTCTACAGCTCGCGCCCCGGCACGCCGGCGGCCGACCTGCCGGACGACACCCCGGAAGAGGTGAAGAAGCAGCGCCTGCAGATCCTCCAGGGCCGCATCCACCAGCAGGGCTTCGAGATCAGCCGACGAATGGTCGGCAGCATCCAGCGTATTCTGGTCAGCGACTTCTCCAAGAAGGACCCGGGCATGCTCCAGGGCCGCACCGAGAACAACCGCATCGTCAACTTCCGCAGCGCCAACCCGCGCCTGATCGGCCAGTTCGTCGACGTTCGCATCGACGACGCCCTGCCCCACTCCCTGCGTGGCAGCCTGCTGGAAGAATCCCCGCACTGAGACACCCCGGGCCCGTGCTTTTCCCGCCGGGCCCTCGGGGTTATGCTTGATCCCATCCCTCTCCTGCCGCCCCAAGGGCGAACACACGACATTGAACGCCTCCCTGGATCTGCACCGCTTCACCCTGGACCCCTTTGAAGCCCGCCGCTTCGCCAACTTGTGCGGCCAATTCGACGAGCACCTGCGCCTGATCGAGCAGCGCATGGGCATCGAGATCCGCAACCGTGGCAACCAGTTCGAGCTGGTCGGTGACCCGCAACGCACCCTCGCCACGGAACACCTCCTCAATCGTCTGTATCGCGAGACCGAGGCCAGCGAGCTGTCGCCGGACATGGTGCACCTGTTCCTGCGCGAGACCGGCATGGACGCAGCCGATCCGAAGGCAGAAGCGGTGGCCCTGCGCACCCGCAAGGGCAACATCCGCCCCCGCGGCGCCAACCAGCAGCGCTACGTGAAGTCGATCCTCGACCACGACATCAACTTCGGCATCGGTCCGGCCGGCACCGGCAAGACCTACCTGGCCGTGGCCTGCGCCGTTGACGCCCTCGAACGCGAACAGGTGCGCCGCATCCTGCTGGTGCGCCCGGCGGTCGAAGCCGGCGAGAAACTCGGTTTCCTCCCGGGCGATCTGGCGCAGAAGATCGACCCCTACCTGCGCCCGCTCTACGACGCGCTCTACGAGATGCTCGGCTTCGACCACGTGGCCAAGCTGATCGAGAAGCAGGTGATCGAGGTCGCGCCGCTGGCCTACATGCGCGGCCGCACCCTTAACAACAGCTTCATCATTCTCGACGAAAGTCAGAACACTACCGTCGAGCAGATGAAGATGTTCCTGACCCGTATCGGCTTCGGCTCAACCGCCGTGATCACCGGCGACATCACCCAGATCGACCTGCCGCGGGGCACCCGCTCGGGCCTGACCCACGTGATCGACGTGCTGCGCGACGTGCCCGGCATCAGCTTCACCCACTTCAAGTCCCATGACGTGGTCCGTCATCCGCTGGTGCAGCGCATCGTGGAAGCCTACGACCGCTTCGACAGCCGCCAGCAACAGGCCAGGGCCAAGCCGGCCGACAATGATCCGGGCGCGATAGACGACAATGCTTGAACTCGACCTGCAACTCGCCAGCACGGCCCAGGGCCTGCCGAGCGAGGCGGACTTCCGTCGCTGGTGCGAACTGGCCCTGCGCCAGCGCAGCGCCGACTCGGAGCTGACCATTCGACTGGTGGATGAGCCCGAAGGCCGCGAACTGAACAACACCTGGCGGCACAAGGACTACGCTACCAACGTGCTCTCCTTCCCCGCAGACGTACCGGACGAGTTGCTGGACATCCCGCTGCTCGGCGACCTGGTGATCTGCGCGCCGGTGGTGGCAAGGGAAGCCGCCGAACAGGGCAAGGCCCTGGAGGCGCACTGGGCGCACCTGGTGATCCACGGTTGCCTGCACCTGCTCGGCTACGACCATATCGAGGACGAGGAAGCCGAGGAAATGGAAGCACTGGAACGGGAATTGCTGGCCGAACTTGGCCACCCCGACCCTTATCGCGACGACGAAGACCAATAAGAAGCATCGAGCAAAGGACATATGAGCGAAGATCGATCGAGCAACGGGCACAGGTCCTGGCTGGAAAAGCTGACCCAGGCCTTTGCCCATGAGCCCAAAAGCCGCCAGGAGCTTCTCGAGCTGCTGCGCGAGGCCCACCAGAACAAACTGCTCGACAGCGAAGCGCTGTCGATCGTCGAAGGCGCCATCCAGGTCGCCGACCTGCAGGTACGCGACATCATGGTGCCGCGTTCGCAGATGATCAGCATCAAGGCCGCGCAAACGCCCAGGGAGTTCCTCCCGGCGATCATCGACGCGGCGCATTCCCGTTATCCGGTCGTCGGCGAAAGCCTCGATGACGTCATGGGCATCCTTCTGGCCAAGGACCTGCTGCCGCTGATCCTCCAGGAGAACGGCGAGTCCTTCAACATCAAGGAACTGCTGCGTCCGGCCACCTTCGTGCCCGAATCCAAGCGTCTCAACGTGCTGCTGCGCGAATTCCGCGCCAATCACAACCACATGGCCATCGTCATCGACGAGTACGGCGGCGTGGCGGGCCTGGTGACCATCGAAGACGTCCTGGAACAGATCGTCGGCGATATCGAGGACGAGCACGATGTCGAGGAAGACAGCTACATCAAGCCGCTGCCCAGTGGCGACTTCATCGTCAAGGCGCTGACCCCGGTGGATGCCTTCAACGAATTCTTCGAGACCGACTTCTCCGAGGACGAGTTCGATACGGTCGGCGGCCTGGTCATGGGCGCCTTCGGTCACCTGCCCAAGCGCAACGAGACCACCGAGATCGGCGAGTTCCGCTTCCGCGTATTGAACGCGGACAGCCGCCGCATTCATCTGCTGCGCCTCTCCCCGCTGTCCCATTGAGTCGCCTGCGCCCCTCCACAGCAGAGGGGCGCATGTGGATAATCCTGCCCCGCACGCTATTCCAGCTCCCTATCCGCCCAAGGAACGAGCATGAACTGGATCACCCGCCCCGGCTGGCCGGGCAACCTGCTGGCGCTGGCCGCCGGCGCCCTGACCCCCCTGGCCTTCGCGCCCTACGATTTCTGGCCCCTGGAACTGCTGTCACTGGCGCTGTTCTACCTGGGCCTGCGCGACCTCGCGCCCAAGGCCGCGTTCTGGCGCGGCTGGTGCTACGGGCTGGGACTGTTCCTCGCCGGCACCAGCTGGATCTACGTCAGCATCCACGACTATGGTGCCGCCTCGGTGCCCCTGGCAGCCTTCCTCACCGTCGGCTTCAGCGCTGGCGTGGCCCTGTTCTTCGCCCTGCCGGCGCTGGTCTGGGCGCGCTGGCTGCGCCGCAGCGAAGCGGCCCTGGCCGACACCCTGGCCTTCGCCGCGCTCTGGCTGGCCCAGGAAGCTTTCCGCGGCTGGTTCCTCACTGGTTTTCCCTGGCTCTACGCCGGCTACAGCCAGCTGGAAGGCCCGCTGGCCGGACTGGCGCCAGTGGGTGGCGTCTGGCTGGTGTCCTTCGCCCTCGCCCTGACCGCCGCACTGCTGGTGAACCTGGCGCGCCTGCGCAGTCGCCCGGCCTTCCTCGGCGCCGGCCTGGTCCTGCTGATCGCGCCCTGGGCCGCCGGACTGGCGCTCAAGGGCCACGCCTGGACCCAGGCCGCCGGCGCGCCGCTGAAGGTGGCGGCCATGCAGGGCAACGTGCATCAGAACCTCAAGTGGGACCCGGAGCAGCTCAACGCCCAACTGGCCCTCTACCGGGACATGACCTTCAGCGCCGAGAAGGCCGACCTGATCGTCTGGCCGGAGACCGCGGTACCGGTGCTCAAGGAGTTCGTCGACGGCTACCTCGGCGTGATGGGCCGCTTCGCCAACGACCGCCAGTCCGCGCTGATCACCGGCGTGCCGATCCGGCAGACCAACGAACGCGGCGAGAAGCGTTACTACAACGGCATCACCGTGACGGGCCAGGGTGAAGGCACCTACCTCAAGCAGAAACTGGTCCCGTTCGGCGAGTACGTGCCGCTGCAGGACCTGTTGCGCGGGCTGATCGCCTTCTTCGACCTGCCGATGTCCGACTTCGCCCGTGGCGATTCCAACCAGCCGCCACTGCTGGCCAAGGGTTACCGCATTGCCCCGTACATCTGCTACGAAGTGGTCTATCCCGAGTTCGCCGCCGAGCTGGCGGCCAACAGCGACATACTGCTGACGGTGAGCAACGACACCTGGTTCGGCACCTCCATCGGCCCGCTGCAGCACCTGCAGATGGCGCAGATGCGCGCCCTGGAAGCCGGCCGCTGGATGATTCGCGCCACCAACAACGGCATCACCGTGCTGATCGACCCGTTCGGCCAGGTCACCGAGAGCATCCCGCAGTTCCAGCAAGGCGTGCTCTACGGGGAAGTCCTGCCCATGCAGGGCCTGACGCCGTACCTGCAATGGCGCGCCTGGCCGCTGGTGATCCTTTGCGGCCTCCTGTTCGCCTGGGCGCTGATGGCCGGCCGCATCGCCAAGACGGTCTGACAGGTTGTGTGGGGGCAATCGCTGTAGGAGCGAATTCATTCGCGAAGGGCCGCAAAGCGGCCCGGTCGTCCCCAGGTCACCGATAGGCCAACGGATAGGCCAGCAGCCCCACGGCTTCGTTCAGCAGCATCCCGCTCTGCCACACCGCCTTGCTCTCCGGCAGCCAGCCACCCAGCGGCCGGCCGTTGGGCACGCCCAGGTAGCCCATGGGTGCGCTCACCACCTCGAAGCCCGCGCGCTCGAAGCACCAGCGCGCCCGCGGCATATGTGCAGCCTGGGTGACCAGCAGCACCCGGCGGATTCCCTGGGGCTGGAGCAGCTTCGCGCTGTAGGCGGCGTTCTCCCAGGTGGTACGGCTCTCATCCTCCTGCCAGCGCACCTCCAGGCCGAAATCACGCTTGAAGGTGTCGGCCATGAGCTGCGCCTCGCTGGGCGGCTCGCCGAAATGCAGGCCGCCACTGGTCAGTAGCGGCAGGCCGCTGGCGCGGGCCAGACGTGCCGCATAGCGCACCCGCTCCATGGCGACCAGCGATGGCTGATCGCTCCGCCAGGCCGGATCGTCACGTTCGCGTCCGCCCCCCAGCACGACGATGGCATCCACCCGCTCAGGCAGGCGCGACCATTCCGCCTCCGCCAGGGGCGGTTCGCGCTCCAGGGCCCTGGCCGACCACTCGACCACGATCGGCAGGCTCATCAGCCAGAGGCCACCCACGCCCGCGACGAAGCACACCGCGGACAATCGAGGCATGCGCCGGCGCAGCCACCAGGCGAACAGCAACAGCAACAACAAGCCGCCGGGCGGCAGCAGCAATTGCTTGAGGATGTAACGAATCGGCATGGGCACCTCCATGGTGCCCGGAGCCTAGCGGGGATTGGACGTGCGGAAAAGCTGCGAGCCGCAGGACATGCAGGCCTGCACACCCTGGCCACGCTGCCAGATCGCCGGCGTGCCGCACATGGCGCAACACAACTGTTGGCGGCGCTTGAACGTCGGCCTGGGCTTGAGGGTGAAGGCCCTGTCAGGGCCGTGCTCGACTTTGGCGGAGCGCCGTGGCAGCTCCTCGATGGCCGCCAACTCCTCGGCGGCGGCATGCCAGCCTCGGAGCCAGCGCATGTCGCGATCCAGATAGGCGCGGATCAGCTCCATCTCCGCGGGGGTCAGCCCCTTGAGTTCCAGTTCGAGCGGTTCCTCGTCGCGTAAGCGAACCGCCGTATCCGCTTCATCCAGCGCCAGGGCCAACCGGTGCAACAACCGTTCGTAAAGCCCGTTCCCTGAATCCGTCCGCCGCAATTCAGCCATCCAGCACCTCGTACCACGTAAACGCTTGCCTTGCTTATGAAAAGCTTAGCGTTCGGTTCCCTGCTGCAAGGTGCCCGCGACAAACGGCGCGGGGATTGCCGACAGACGCCCGCCCGCGAATTCAGGGTTTCCCTAGGCCGATGGGGGTCATGTATGCTACGTCGCTTGAATTTCCGTTTCCCGACGGGGTCGGCGCCGCAGCGACCGCTCGCGCAATCGGCCCCAGGGAACCCAATCCTCCAGCGCCAGTAGCCATGCACGAACAGTATCAGCCCCGCGAAATCGAAGCCGCCGCGCAAGCCCACTGGGACGCGCATAAATCCTTTGAAGTGAGTGAGCAGCCCGGCAAGGACACCTTCTATTGCCTGTCGATGTTCCCCTACCCGAGCGGCAAGCTACACATGGGGCACGTGCGCAACTACACCATCGGCGACGTGATCGCCCGCTACCAGCGCATGCAGGGCAAGAACGTGCTGCAGCCCATGGGCTGGGACGCTTTCGGCATGCCGGCGGAAAACGCCGCGATGAAGAACAACGTGGCGCCCGCCAAGTGGACCTACGAGAACATCGACTACATGAAGTCCCAGCTGAAAAGCCTGGGCCTGGCCATCGACTGGTCCCGTGAAGTCACCACCTGCAAGCCCGACTACTACCGTTGGGAGCAGTGGCTGTTCACCAGGCTGTTCGAGAAGGGCGTGATCTATCGCAAGAACGGCACCGTCAACTGGGACCCGGTGGACCAGACCGTACTGGCCAACGAGCAGGTCATCGACGGCCGCGGCTGGCGTTCCGGCGCGCTGGTGGAGAAGCGCGAGATCCCGATGTACTACTTCAAGATCACCGCCTACGCGGATGAACTCTTGAGCAGCCTCGACGACCTGGACGGCTGGCCCGAGCAGGTCAAGACCATGCAGCGCAACTGGATCGGCAAGTCCCGCGGCATGGAAGTCGCCTTCCCCTTCGACCAGGCCAGCATCGGCCAGGAAGGCGCGCTGAAGGTCTTCACCACCCGTCCGGACACCCTGCTGGGCGCCACCTACGTCGCCGTCGCCGCCGAGCACCCGCTGGCCACCCTGGCCGTGCAGAAGCTGCCGGCCGACAAGGCCGCCGAGCTGCAGGCCTTCATCGACGAGTGCAAGCGCGGCGGCGTCGCCGAAGCCGACATCGCCACCCAGGAGAAGAAGGGCCTGCCCACTCCGCTGTTCGTCGAGCACCCGCTGACCGGCGACAAGCTGCCGGTGTGGGTCGCCAACTACGTACTGATGAACTACGGCGAAGGCGCCGTGATGGCCGTACCGGCCCACGACGAGCGCGACTTCGCCTTCGCCCACAAGTACGACCTGCCGGTGAAGCCGGTGATCCGCACCGCCGCCGGCGACGAAACCCCGGCCCCGTGGCAGGACGCCTACGGCGAGCACGGCCAACTGATCAACTCCGGCGAATTCGACGGCCTGGATTACCAGGGCGCCTTCGACGCCATCGAAGTGGCCCTGCAGAAGAAAGGCCTCGGTCAGGCCCGCACCCAGTTCCGCCTGCGCGACTGGGGCATCAGCCGCCAGCGCTACTGGGGCTGCCCGATCCCGATCATCCACTGCCCGAACTGCGGCGACGTGCCGGTGCCGGAGGACCAGCTGCCGGTGGTGCTGCCCGAAGACGTGGTGCCGGACGGCGCCGGCAGCCCGCTGGCCAAGATGCCCGAGTTCTACGGCTGTACCTGCCCGAAGTGCGGCACCGCGGCCAAGCGCGAAACCGACACCATGGACACCTTCGTGGAAAGCTCCTGGTACTTCGCCCGCTACGCCTCGCCGAACTACGACAAGGGCATGGTCGATCCGGCCGCGGCCAACCACTGGCTGCCCGTGGACCAGTACATCGGCGGCATCGAGCACGCCATCCTGCACCTGCTTTACGCGCGCTTCTTCCACAAGCTGATGCGTGACGAAGGCCTGGTCAGCTCCGACGAACCGTTCAAGAACCTGCTGACCCAGGGCATGGTGGTCGCCGAGACCTACTACCGCACCGCTTCCAACGGCGGCAAGGACTGGTTCAACCCGGCCGACGTCGAGGTCGAGCGTGACGCCAAGGCCAAGGTCATCGGCGCCAAGCTGAAGACCGACGGCCTGCCGGTGGAAATCGGCGGCACCGAGAAGATGTCGAAGTCGAAGAACAACGGCGTCGACCCGCAGGCGATGATCGACCAGTACGGTGCCGACACCTGCCGCCTGTTCATGATGTTCGCCTCGCCGCCGGACATGAGCCTGGAGTGGTCCGACTCCGGCGTCGAAGGTGCCAGCCGCTTCCTCCGCCGCGTCTGGCGCCTGGCCCAGGGCCACGTCGCCGCGGGCCTGCCGGGCGAGCTGAACCGCAGCGCCCTGGACGACGCCCAGAAGGCCGTGCACCGCGCGATCCACATGGCGATCAAGCAGGCCAGCCAGGATATCGGCCAGTACCACAAGTTCAACACCGCCATCGCCGCCGTGATGACCCTGATGAACGTGCTGGAAAAGGCCCCGCAGGCCAGCGCCGAAGACCGCGCCCTGCTGCAGGAAGGCCTGGAGACCGTGGCTCTGCTGCTGGCCCCGATCACCCCGCACATCAGCCATGAGCTGTGGCGCGAACTGGGCCATGCCGACGCCGTCATCGATGCCACCTGGCCGGCCATCGACGAAGCGGCGCTGGTGCAGGACAGCCTGCAGCTGGTAGTTCAGGTCAACGGCAAGCTGCGCGGTCACATCGAAGTACCGGCCGATGCCAGCCGCGAAGCCGTGGAAGCCACCGCACGGGCCAACGAGAACGTGCTGCGCTTCACCGACGGTCTGACCATCCGCAAGGTCATCGTGGTGCCCGGCAAACTGGTCAACATAGTCGCCAACTGATCGAAGCCGGCGCCCTCCTGGAAGGAGCGGCGCCGGAATGCTCGCCAAGGGGAAAGCAAAACGATGATGAAACGGAATCTGTTGGTCCTGGGCCTCGCCACGCTGCTGAGCGCCTGTGGCTTCCATCTGCGCGGCACCAGCGACGCCGACTTCGCCCTCACCGAAATGGACGTGACGGCCCGCAACCAGTACGGCCAGACCCTGAAGGACGTGCGCAAGGCGCTGGAAGACAATGGCGTCAACGTCCATGCCGGCGCGCCCTACACCCTGGTGCTGGCGCGCGAGGACGAGTCCCAGCGCAGCGCCTCCTACACCACGGGTGCCCGTAGCGCCGAGTACGAGCTGACCCAGGTCCTGCAGTACGAGATCCGCGGCAACAACGATCTGCTGCTGATGAACGACAGGCTGACCGTGCAGAAGTACTACGTGCACGACAGCAACAACCTCATCGGTTCCGACCAGGAAGCGGCCCAGCTGCGCCAGGAAATGCGCCATGAAATGGTCCAGCAGATGGTCATGCGCCTGCAGATGATCACCCCGGCCCAGCTCGACCAGCTGCAGCAGACCGCCGAAGCCAAGGCCAAGGCCGAAGCCGATGCGGCGGAAGCCGCGCGCCAGGCCGAAGAGGCCCAGCAACCGCAGCAATCGCCGCTGCAACTGCCCATCCAGTGAGTACCAGGGGCCGCACCAGCGGCCCCGATCATTTGCGCCTATGAAACTCAACCCCGCACAACTGGGCAAACACCTGCAGGGCCAGCTGGCCCCGGTCTACGTCGTCAGCGGCGACGAGCCCCTGCTCTGCCAGGAAGCCTGTGACGCCATTCGCGCCAGTGTTCGCGCGCGGGACTTCAGCGAACGCCAGGTGTTCAACGCCGAGGCCAACTTCGACTGGGGCCTGCTGCTGGAAGCCGGAGCCAGCCTCTCGCTGTTCGCCGAGAAACGCCTGTTGGAAGTGCGCCTGCCTTCGGGCAAGCCGGGGGACAAGGGCGCCGCTGCGCTGCTGGAGTACCTGGCCCGGCCGCCGGAAGACACCGTGCTGCTGCTGAGCCTGCCCAAGCTCGACGGCAGCACCCAGAAGACCAAATGGGCCAAGGCCCTGATCGACGGGCCGGACGCCCAGTTCATCCAGATCTGGCCCATCGAGGCCCACAACCTGCCCCAGTGGATACGCCAGCGCCTGTCTCAGGCCGGGCTCGCGGCCAACCAGGAGGCGGTCGACCTGATCGCCGCGCGGGTCGAAGGCAACCTGCTGGCAGCCGCCCAGGAGATCGAGAAACTCAAGCTGCTGGCCGAAGGTGGCCAGGTCGATGCCGCCACCGTCCAGGCGGCGGTGGCCGACAGCGCGCGCTTCGACGTCTTCGGCCTGATCGATGCTGCCCTGAACGGCGAACCGGCCCATACCCTGCGCACGCTGGAAGGCCTGCGCGGCGAAGGCGTGGAACCACCGGTGATCCTCTGGGCCCTGGCCCGCGAACTGCGCCTGCTGGCCGGCCTGGCCCAGCAGTACAGCCAGGGCGTGCCCCTGGAAAAGGCCTTCGCCGCAGCCCGCCCGCCGGTCTGGGACAAGCGCCGCCCGCTGGTCACCCGCGCCCTGCAACGCCACCCGGCATCCCGCTGGAACCAGCTGCTGCTGGATGCCCAGCGCATCGACGCGCAAATCAAGGGCCAGGCACCCGGCGATCCCTGGAACGGCCTCGCCCGTCTTGCGCTGCTGCTGGCTGGCCAGCGTCTGCCGCTTTCCGCCCAATAGCTGGACATTTTCCGAGCAGGGGTCGATGATGCGCGCGCCCGCGCCACTGCGGGCGCCAAGCGAGGACAGTCCATGGCCAAGAAACGCAAGAACGGCGCGCCCGATCGCGCGAAATCCCTGGTAGCCCAACCCCTCTTCCGCTGCCGCCAGGAAAAGCCCCTGAAAGGCAAAGGAAGTTACCGCCGCGAAGCCTCCCACAATTGGGAGGCTTCGTCGCTTATAGCGGCGTGAAAAGGCCGAGACGTGTTAAGGTCGCGGCTGATTCGTCTGCCTCGAGACCCCGGTATGTTCGACGCCCCAGCCCCTGGCCAGATGTTCCGCAGCCTGGCCGTGGCCACCAGCCTTGCCCTGCTTTCCTCCTGCGCCGAAGCGCCTGCCCAGAAGCCCGCCAGCGCGCCCCTGCCCCAGGCCAGCCAACCGGCCGCCAAAACCCCCGCGGCACCTGCACAGGCCCCGGTGGTGATGCCGGCCATCAGCTTCAATGACTGGCGCGATGGTTTCCGCCGCGAGGCCCTGGCCAACGGCATAGATGCCAGCCTCTTCGATCGCGCCTTCGCCGGAATCACCCCCGACCCCACGGTGATCACCGCCGACCGCAGCCAGCCCGAATTCACCCGGCCGGTCTGGGAGTACCTGGAAGGCGCCATGTCGACCTATCGGGTCCGCAAGGGTCAGGCCCTGATCGCCGAACACGCGGCCACCCTGGACGCCATCGAGCAGCGCTTCGGCGTCGACCGCGAGCCGCTGGTGGCTATCTGGGGCATGGAAAGCAGCTTCGGCCAGTTCATGGGCGACAAGTCGGTGATCCGCTCCCTGGCCACCCTGGCCTATGAAGGCCGGCGTCCTGCCTTCGCCCACGAGCAATTGCTGGCCGCCCTGCAGATCCTCCAGCACGGCGACATCCAGCCAGCCAGCATGCTTGGCTCCTGGGCAGGCGCCATGGGCCAGACCCAATTCATCCCCACCACCTACAACAGCCACGCGGTCGACTTCGATGGCGACGGCCGCCGCGACATCTGGAATTCCTCGGCCGATGCCCTGGCCTCCGCCGCGCATTACCTGCAGGCCTCCGGCTGGCGCAAGGGCCAACCCGCGGCACTGCAGGTGCAACTGCCCGCCGGCTTCGACTACGCCCATGCCGACGCCGACATCCGCAAATCGGTCGCGCAGTGGCAGGCCATGGGCGTGCAGGTCAGCCCACAAGCGGCCAGCCTGGCTGGAGAGTCCGCCTCCTTGCTGTTGCCGGCCGGCCATCGGGGTCCGGCCTTCCTGGTGCTGGACAATTTCCGCGCCATCCTCAAGTACAACAACTCCTCGTCCTACGCCCTCGCCGTCAGCCTGCTCGGCGAGCGCTTCGACGGCGGCGGCCAGATTGTCGGCAACTGGCCCCGGGACGAGCGTCCGCTGAGCCGCAGCGAAAGGGTCGAACTGCAGGAGTCCCTGAGCGCGGCCGGCTATGACCCCGGCTCCGCAGACGGCATCATCGGCGCCAACACCCGCAAGGCGATCCGCGGCTACCAACAGCGCCTGGGCTGGCCGGCGGACGGCTTCCCCACCCAGAAACTACTGGAGAACCTGCGACTGCAGTGAGGGGTAACTGGCGGGGCCTACCTACGCACCTGGGGCGAGGCTTCTGCACTCGCCCCACCGTAGGGTGCGCCATGCGCACCGATCGCGGGATCAGCCCCTGCGCCTCGCTCAACCCTTGGTGCGCACGGCGCACCCTACCTGGTCGGTTCCGTCGCTCTAGCCAGACAACCCGAGTCGTAACAGCTACGAAGCCTCGCCCCGTCTGGTGGAAATTGCTTTGCACTTTCCACCCACATCCGGTTTACCCCACCCGTGTAGGGGCGAACTCATTCGCCAAGGACCGCGCAGCGGTCCCGAATTGAAAGGGCCCCTCGGGGCCCTTGCTCGTTGCTCGGCCCACCCTTGGGAGAGGGGCGCTGAAGGCTCCCGCCTCCAGACGGCCGCCCGCTCGTGCAGGCACCTTTGTGATAAACTGCGCAACCCCTTTTGCCCCCTGCGGCAGCCAACCGAGCCTCTCGCGGAGCCAGATTTCCGATGTCCGATACAGACTCGTCCAAACCCGTCGCCAGCGGCGAAAAGTTTCGTACTGCCCAGGGCATCACCGCGATCAAGGATGGCCAGAAGCGCCGCCCCTCGGCCGAACCCCAGGTATTCGAACCCAAGCCCAAGTGGCTGCGGGTAAAGGCACCGGGCGGTAGCCGCTTCGAGGCGGTCAAGCGCAATGTCGGCGAGCATCGCCTGAGCACCGTGTGCCAGGAATCGCACTGCCCGAACATGGGTGAGTGCTGGTCCAACGGCACCGCCACCATCATGCTGATGGGCTCGGTGTGCACCCGTGCCTGCCGCTTCTGCGCCGTGGACACCGGCAACCCCAACGGCTGGTTGGATCAGGAAGAGCCACAGAACACCGCCAAGTCGGTGGAGCTGATGGCCTTGCGCTATATCGTGCTGACTTCGGTGGATCGCGACGACCTCGACGATGGCGGCGCCAGCCATTACGCGGCCTGCGTGCGCGCCATCAAGGAGCGCACGCCGCAGGTGGTCGTGGAAGCCCTGACCCCGGATTTCGATGGCGTTCATGAGGCGATCGAACAGGTAGTGGACTCCGGCCTTGAGGTGTTCGCGCAGAACGTCGAGACGGTCAAGCGTCTGACCCATGTGGTGCGCGACCCGCGCGCCGGCTACGAGAAGACCCTGGGCGTGCTGGAGCATGCCAAGCGCCACCGCCCGCAGGTTCTTACCAAGACTAGCCTGATGCTGGGACTGGGCGAGACCGACGAGGAAGTCATCGAAACCATGGACGACCTGCGCGCCATCGGCGTCGACATTCTCACCCTCGGCCAATACCTGCAGCCCACCCGTAACCACCTGAAGGTCCAGCGCTGGGTCAGCCCGGAAGAGTTCAACCGCTTCCGCGATATCGGCCTGCAGAAGGGCTTCATGGAAGTCGCAGCCGGCCCGCTGGTGCGCTCCAGCTACCGCGCCGATCGGGTGTTCGAGAAGAACAACCTGGGCCTGGCGGCGCCCGTTCCGGTACCGGGCCAGCCCCTCGACTCGAGCCTCATTCCGACACTCAACCTGGGTTGAGCAGGAACTGCCCAGCCCGCTCCCGAGGGAGAGGGCTGGGGTGATTGCAGCGGGTAATCAGACGCGAGCAAACGAAACGGCCCCCTCTCCCGATGGGAGAGGGGGCCGTCGTTTTTCCGGGAACGTGCTTCTACCGCGTGTAGCCCAGCCGCCGGCGCAGGGCCTGCTCCAGGTGCTGCGCCACCTCATCGAACTGCGGCGGCGTCTCGACCAGGTCCTTGAGCTGCACCATCTTCAGTCCGGCGTAGCCGCAAGGGTTGATCCGCCAGAAGGGCGACATGTCCATATCCACGTTGAGCGCCAGGCCGTGGAAGGAGCAGCCCCGGCTGACCCGCAGCCCCAGCGAGGCGATCTTGTCGCCTTCGACATAGACGCCGGGCGCATCCGCCTTGGGCGCCGCCTCGACGCCATAGGCAGCCAGCACATCGACCAGGCTCTGCTCCATGGCCGTGACCAGCTCGCGCACGCCCAGTCCCAGGCGGCGCAGGTCCAGCATCAGATAGGCCACCAACTGGCCGGGGCCATGGTAGGTGACCTGGCCACCGCGCTCGACCTGGATCACCGGAATGTCTCCCGGTGCCAGCAGATGCTCGGCCTTGCCGGCCTGGCCCTGGGTGAACACCCTGGGATGCTGCAGCAGCCAGATTTCGTCGGGCGTCCGCTCGTCGCGCTCGGTGGTCAGGCGACGCATCGCCTCCAGGGTCGGCAGGTAGTCCACCAGCCCCAAGTGACGCACGATGAGTTCGGCAGGTGGCACTACAGCACCATGTGCACGCGGCCAGTGGCGCGCAGGTCGACATGGATGGCTTGCAACTGATCGACGCCGGTGGCGGTGATCAGCACCTGCACCGAGAGGAAGCGGCCGTTGCGGCTGTCGCGCACCACCAGGGTGGAGGCATCGAGATCGGGCGCATGGCGCCGGATGATTTCGATCACCAGGTCGGCGAAGCCGTCGAAGGAGTCGCCAATCACCTTGATGGGGTAGCGCTCGCAGGGGAACTCGATTTTCGGGGGTTGTACGTCAGGAGTATCGGTCATGGCAGCGGCGGACTCGTGATCCGCGATGCGGACGCCCCGGGCCCAGGTAGGGCGCGAGGCGTCGGCTCAGTTGGTCAGTTGAACAGGCCGTAGAAGAACAGGCGAATGCTATCCCACAGGCGGCGGAAGAAGCCACCTTCCTCGACGGTCTCCAGGGCGATCAGGTCGGCGCTGTGGACAACCTGGTCCTCCATCTTGACCTCCACCTTGCCGATCACGTCGCCTTGCTTGATGGGCGCGATCAGCTGCGGGTTGAGGGTCATGCTGGCCTGCAGTTTCTTGGCCTGGCCCTTGGGCAGGGTCAGGGTCAGGTCCTGAGCGAGGCCGGCCTTGGCTTCACGGGTCGAGCCCTTCCACACCTGGGCTTTGGCCAGTTCGGCACCCTTCTGGTAGAAGGTCTGGGTTTCGAAGAAGCGGAAGCCGTAGGTCAGCAGCTTCTGGGTCTCGGCCGCGCGGGCCTGCTCGCTGTTGGTACCGAAGACCACTGCGATCAGGCGCATGTTGTCACGCACGGCGGAGGCCACCAGGCAGTAGCCGGCTTCGTCGGTATGGCCGGTCTTCAGGCCGTCGACGGTCTTGTCGCGCCACAGCAGCAGGTTGCGGTTGGGCTGCTTGATGTTGTTCCAGAAGAACTCTTTCTGGGAGTAGATCGCGTAGTGGGCCGGATCTTCGTAGATGATCGCGCGGGCCAGGCGAGCCATGTCATGAGCCGTGGAGTAGTGCTCCGGGTCCGGCAGGCCAGTGGCGTTCATGAAGTGACTGCCACTCATGCCGAGCTTCTCGGCAGTGGTGTTCATCATGTCGGCGAAGGCATCTTCGCTGCCGGCGATGTGCTCGGCCACGGCCACGCTGGCATCGTTGCCCGACTGGATGATGATGCCGTGCAGCAGGTCGCTCAGGGTTACCTGGGTGTTGACCTGGACGAACATGCGCGAACCGCCGGTACGCCAGGCGTGCTCGCTGATGGTCACCGGATCGCTCTCGCCGATCTGGCCCTTGCGGATCTCCAGGGTGGCGATATAGGCGGTCATCAGTTTGGTCAGGCTGGCCGGGGGCAGGCGCTGGTCGCCGTTGTTCTCCACCAGCACCTGTCCGCTCTGGGCGTCCATCAGCACGTAGGACTTGGCGGCCAGTTGCGGGGCCGACGGGACGACCTGCTGGTTCGCCATGGAGACCGGCGCGACGATGAGCAGGGCTGCGGGCAGTAATAGGCGTTTGGCGAAGCTGAAGATGTTCATCCGTCTCTCTGAGAAGTAGCTAATGGTCTAACAGGCCCTTGCGGGCAAATAAGAGAAGCCGTCAGTCCGGCTTCACCAGGGTCGGTTGGCCGAGATTGGCCAGGCGCACAGTATTCTGTACCTCCGTCGCCTCACCCTGCGTTCCGATCGGCCCCAGGCGTACCCGGTGCAGTATCTGCTGGTTGCGCACGACCGAGCTGATGAAGACCGGGGCACTCACCGTCCCGCTCAGCTTGGCCTTGAGGAGTTCCGCAGCGTCCGGATTGGCGAAGGCGCCCACCTGGAGATACAGGCCAGAGGCTGCGAGTGAATCGTTTTTTTTTGCGTCGATCTGCACGGGCAGGACGGCGGCCGCGTGTTGCTGCGGCGGCGGGGTGTACTGCTCGATCGGCGCGCTGGCCACCTGGACGGCCGGCTGCGGCTGGGCCTGGGGCTTGGCGGCCATTTTCGGCTGCGCCAGCACCATCGGCACCGGACGGCCCTGGGCCGCCCACCACTGCTGCGGATCGATGCCTTCCACCTTGACGTGGGCAGTGCCCGTCTCGGCATAACCGAGCTTCTTCGCCGCGGCGAAGGACAGGTCGATGATGCGGTCGGAGTAGAACGGGCCGCGGTCATTGACCCGCAGGATCACGCTGCGGCCGTTGTCCAGGTTGGTCACCCGGACATAGCTCGGCAGCGGCAGGGTCTTGTGCGCTGCGGTCATGCCATAGAGGTCGTAGGCCTCGCCGTTGGCGGTGGCCTGGCCGTGGAACTTGGTGCCGTACCAGGATGCGGTACCCACCGCCTGGTAGCGGCGCGCGTCGTCCATCGGGTAGTAGGTCTTGCCCAGCACCGTATAGGGGTTGGCCTTGACCGCGCCGTAGTGCGGCATGGGTACGGCATCGGGAATGCGCGAGACGTCGACGTCCCACCAGGGCGCGCCGTCCCTGTGCGGACGCGAATAATCGCCGGGGCCGGAAATCGGCCCGCCGGGTTGGACCGGCTCCGGCGCGCGGCTGCTCGAGCAGCTGGCCAGCAACAATGCTACGGCGCCGTATACGGCGACTCTTATCGGTTGTGGCATCGGTTAACGCCCGCCCCTTGCGTTGACCAGCTGTTCGGAAAGCTGATGCACGGCCATGGCGTACATCACGCTGCGATTGTAGCGGGTAATGACGTAGAAGTTCGGTAATCCCATCCAGTACTCCGCTCCCTCGTCACCCTCCAGCCTGAAGGCCGTAACCGGCACATCATCGCGCAGTGCGTCGCTGCTTGCCCAGCCCAGCGTCCTAAGATCGCCGACGTTCTTCACCGGGTCCAGCCCCTGGGTCAACCCTTCGTCGACTCGCACGCCGCGGACCTGGGCGCGACTGACCACCGGACCGCCGGAGACCCAGCCATGGCGCTTGAAGTAGCTGGCGACACTGCCGATGGCATCCACCGGGTTGTTCCAGATATCGATATGGCCGTCGCCGTCGAAATCCACGGCGTAGGCGCGGAAGCTGCTCGGCATGAACTGCGGCAGGCCCATGGCGCCGGCGTAGGAACCCTTGAGCACCAGCGGATCGACCTGTTCCTCGCGGGCCAGCAGGAGGAATTCCTTCAACTGCTTGCGGAAGAAGTCGGCGCGCGGCGGGTAGTCGAAGCCCAGGGTGGACAGCGCGTCGATCACGCGGAAGTTGCCGGTGTTGCCACCGTAGAAGGTCTCGACGCCGATGATCGCCACGATCACCTGGGCCGGTACGCCGTATTCTTTCTCGGCGCGGGCCAGGGCATCGGCGTGCTGGTTCCAGAAGGTCACGCCTTTCTGGATGCGCGCCGGGGTGATGAAGATCGGACGGTATTCCTTCCACGGCTTGACCCGCTCGGCGGGTCGGGAAATGGCGTCGAGAATGGACTGCTTGCGCTCCACCTCGCGGAACAGGTCCACCAGTTGCTCGCCGGCGAAGCCGTAGTCACGGGTCATCTCAGCGACGAACTCGGCCACCTGCGGCGATCCCTCATAGTCCCCGGAAAGTGCCGGTGCGGCTGCCCCCAGCAGTCCGACCAGGGCGGCGCCACTGGCGCCCAACTGCATCCACTTGCGCAGTGCTTTCAAATCGTTCACTCGTTTCAAACCTGGGCGATCCACTTGCGATGGGTGTGAATCGCCATCAACACCCCGAACCCAGACAGCAGCGTAACCAGATGGGTTCCGCCGTAGCTAATGAAGGGCAGGGGTACCCCCACGACCGGCAAGAGTCCGCTGACCATGCCGATGTTGACGAACACGTATACGAAGAAGGTCATGGTCAGGCTGCCCGCCATCAGCTTGCCAAACAGGGTCTGGGCCTGGGCGGTGATCACCAGCCCACGGCCGATAAGGAGCATGTAGACCAGCAGCAGCAGGCAGACGCCCACCAGGCCGAACTCTTCGCCGAGGACCGCAATGATAAAGTCCGTGTGGCTTTCGGGCAAAAAATCCAGGTGCGACTGAGTGCCCAGCAGCCAGCCCTTGCCGAACACCCCGCCCGAACCGATGGCCGCCTTCGACTGGATAATGTTCCAGCCGGTACCCAGCGGATCGCTCTCCGGATCGAGGAAGGTGTGTATGCGCTGCTTCTGGTAGTCGTGCAGGACGAAGTACCACATGCCGACCGCCACCGGGACCACCGCCGCCACCGCACCGAAGATCCAGCGCCACTGCAGGCCGGCCATGAACAGCACGAAGGCGCCCGAGGCGAGGATCAGCATGCCGGTGCCGAGGTCCGGCTGCTTGAGGATCAGCACGAAGGGCACCAGGATCAGCACCAGGCTGATGGCGATATGCCTGAGCTTGGGCGGCAGGTTGTGCCGCGACAGGTACCAGGCGATGGTCGCCGGCATGATGATCTTCATGAACTCCGAAGGCTGGAAGCGGATCACCCCGGGAATGTTGATCCAGCGGGTGGCGCCCATGGCGGTGTGGCCCATGACCTCCACCGCCATCAGCAGGGCCACCCCCACCACATAACCCAGGGGAACCCAGCGCGCCATGAAGCGCGGCTCGAACTGGGCGATGACGACCATCGCCCCCAGGCCCAGGCCGAACGAGCTGGCCTGCTTGGCCAGGAGGTCCCAGTGCCTGCCACTGGCCGAATAGAGGACGAACAGGCTGCCGGCGGCGAGCAACAGGAGGATCAGCAGCAGCCAGCCATCGATGTGCATGCGCTGCAGCAGGGTGGCGCGGCGCTTGAGCACGTCCTCCTGGGAGATGGTGCGATCGAAATTGCTGTTCATCGATTGGCGCTCTGCTGGTCCGCCAACGGCTGCGGTGGGCGGAACTCGGGTTTCAACTGGCCGTCTTCACCGAGCAGCCAGGCGTCCATCACCTGCTTGACCACCGGGGCGGCGACGCCGGAACCGGACTCGCCGTTCTCCACCATCACCGCCACGGCGATCTTCGGATCCTCGGCAGGGGCGAAGGCGACGAACAGCGCGTGGTCGCGATGGCGCTCCTGCAGCTTGTTGCGGTCGTACTTCTCGCCCTGCTTGATCGCCACCACCTGGGCAGTACCGGACTTGCCGGCGATGCGATAGACCGAGGTGGCGCCCACCTTGTGCGCGGTGCCACGGGCGCCGTGAACCACCTGTTCCATGCCGATGCGGCCGTAATCCCAGTATTTCGGATCGCGCAGGACGATGTCCGGCATCGGCTCGGGGTCCACCGGCGGCTGGCCCTCGATGGTCTTGGCCAGGTGCGGGCGGATCCACTTGCCACGGTTGGCCATCAGCGCAACGGCCTGGGCCAGCTGCAGCGGCGTGGCCTGCATGTAGCCCTGGCCGATGCCGAGGATCAGGGTCTCACCCGGGAACCAGGCCTGGCGGTAGCGGGCACGCTTCCACTCGCGGGAGGGCATCAGCCCGGACGACTCCTCGAACATGTCCAGCGCCACGCGCTGGCCGAAGCCGAAGCGGCTCATGTAGTCGTGGAGGCGATCTATGCCCATCTTGTGGGCAAGATCATAGAAATAGGTGTCATTTGACCGCATGATCGCGGTTTCCATGTTCACCCAGCCGTCACCGGAGCGGTTCCAGTTGCGGTACTTGTGGTCGTAGTTCGGCAACTGGTAGAAACCCGGGTCGAACACGCGCGAGGCCGGCGTTACCACGCCGGCGTCCAGGCCGGACACCGCCACCATCGGCTTGATGGTCGAACCCGGCGGGTAGAGGCCGCGCAGCACACGGTTGTAGAGCGGCCGATCGATGGAATCGCGCAACTCGGCATAGGACTTGAAGCTAATGCCGGTGACGAAGGGGTTCGGGTCGAAGCTCGGCTGGCTGACCATGGCCAGCACGTCGCCACTGGACGGCTCGATGGCGACGATGGCGCCACGGCGTCCCGCCAGGGCCTGCTCAGCGGCTTCCTGCAGGCGCACATCAAGGGTCAGCACCAGGTCCGTGCCGGGCTTCGGGTCAGTGCGCTTCAACACCCGCAAGACGCGGCCACGAGCATTGGTCTCGACTTCCTCGTAGCCTACCTCGCCATGCAGCTGCGCTTCGTAGAAGCGCTCGATGCCGGTCTTGCCGATATGGTGGGTACCGGCGTAGTTGGTCGAATCGAGCTGCTTGAGTTCCTTTTCGTTGATCCGCCCCACGTAACCCACCGAATGGGCGAAATGCGCACCCTGCGGATAGTGCCGCACCAGTTGCGCCACCACCTCCACGCCAGGCAGGCGGAACTGGTTCACCGCCACCCGCGCGATCTGTTCTTCGGTCAGCTCGAAGAGGATGGGAACCGGCTCGAAGGGGCGGCGACCCTGCTTCATGCGCTTCTCGAACAGCACGCGGTCGTCCGGGGTCAGCTCCAGCACTTCGACTATCACATCGAGGGTCTTCTGCCAGTCACCGGCCCGCTCGCGGGTGACACTGAGACTGAAGCTCGGCCGGTTATCGGCGACGATCACCCCATTGCGGTCGAAGATCAGCCCACGGGTGGGCGGAATCGGTTGCACGTGAATTCGATTCTTCTCGGACTGAGCCGAGT
Organism: Metapseudomonas cellulosilytica; assembly: GCF_049334135.1. Classification (NCBI taxonomy): domain Bacteria; kingdom Pseudomonadati; phylum Pseudomonadota; class Gammaproteobacteria; order Pseudomonadales; family Pseudomonadaceae; genus Metapseudomonas; species Metapseudomonas cellulosilytica. The sequence goes on from NZ_JBHZGN010000011.1 coordinate 48,344, forward strand.
GGTACTCGTACTGGATTACCTGCAGGTAATAGAGACGGGCGATCAGCGCGCAGGTCAGCATCAATACCGCCACCGCGCCCACGATCACGCGCTGGCGCACCAGGCGGGCATCCTTTTCGTGGTCTTTCAGGCGGATCGGTTGCGGCATGACCAGGACTTACTTGTGGTAGGGGTGGCCGGACAGCACGGTCCAGGCACGGTAGATCTGCTCACCGATGAGGATGCGGACCAGGGGGTGCGGCAGGGTCAGCGGCGATAGCGACCAGCGCTGCTCGCTGCGCGCGCAGACCTCCGGCGCCAGCCCTTCCGGGCCGCCGACCATGAGGTTGACGGTACGCGCATCCAGGCGCCAGCGATCCAGCTCGGCCGCCAGCTGCTCGGTGCTCCAGGGTCGACCTTGGACTTCCAGGGTGACGATGCGTTCCCCCGGCTGCACCTTGGCCAGCATGGCCTCGCCCTCCTGGCGGATCATCCGCGCCACGTCGGCGTTCTTGCCGCGCGTGGTCAGGGGGATTTCCACCAGCTCCAGGCTGAGCTCGGACGGCAGGCGCTTGACGTACTCCTGCCAGCCCTCTTCCACCCAGCGCGGCATGCGCGAGCCGACCGCGATAAGACGAAGACGCAAGGGACGCCCCGCTTATTCGTGGTGGTGGTGGGCGCGGCTCTGCTCGGCGCCTTGCCACAGGCGCTCCAGGTCATAGAACTGGCGGGTGGCCACCTGCATCACGTGCACCACCACATCGCCCAGGTCCAGCAGGGCCCATTCACCGCCGTCCAGGCCTTCGCTGCCCAGTGGGCGCACGCCTTGCTCCTTGACCTTCTCCAGCACGTTTTCGGCCATGGACTTCACATGGCGACCGGAGGTACCGCTGGCGATCACCATGAAATCGGTGATGCTGGTTTTGCCACGCACGTCGATGGTGGTGATTTCCTGACCCTTCAGGTCTTCCAGGGCCGCGATGGCGACCTTGACGAGTTCTTCGTTTTGCATCGGGTTCAACTACCTCAGTGAATCAGTTCGGCGCACGGTACAGATCGTGCGCATGGATATAGACCAATACGGCGTCGGGCACGAGGAAGCGCACCGAGCGCCCCTCCCCCAGCAATTGGCGAATCTGGGTGGCGGAAATCGCCAGGGGCGTCTGCCAGACGAAGGCGATCTGCCCGGCGGGCCCCAACAGGGATTGCGGATCGACCGCGCTGCGCGCGGCCAGCAGGTCGCGCAGGGTTTCCGGCGGCTCGCTGTCGGCATCGGGCCGCTGCAGCACCAGGATGTGGCAGTGGTCCAGCAGCTCGCTCCAGCGGTGCCAGCTCGGCAGCCCGCAGAAAGCGTCCCAGCCCACCAGCAGGAACAACTGGTCCTCGGCGTCCAGTTCGGCGCGCAGGGACTCCAGGGTTTCGATGGTCCAGGAGGGCCGCTCGCGCTTGAGCTCGCGATCGTCCACCAAGAGCGGCGCGACACCGTCCACCGCCAGTCGGACCATTTCCAGGCGCTGATCCGCCGACACCTGCGGGGTCTCGCGATGCGGCGGACGCGCGCTGGGGATCAGGCGCAGCTCGTCGAAGCCGAACTGCTCGGCCACTTCCAGGGCACCCCGCAGGTGACCGATGTGCACGGGATCGAAAGTGCCGCCGAAGAGGCCGATGCGCTTGCCCATCAGGTGCGTACGTGACCGTCGCCGAACACCACGTACTTCTCGCTGGTCAGGCCTTCCAGGCCGACCGGGCCGCGAGCGTGCAGCTTGTCGGTGGAAATGCCGATCTCCGCCCCCAGGCCGTACTCGAAACCATCGGCGAAGCGGGTCGAGGCGTTGACCATCACCGAAGCGGAATCCACCTCGGTGAGGAAGCGCCGCGCGTCGCTGAAGTTCTCGGTGATGATGGCGTCGGTGTGCTGCGAGCCGTAGGTGTTGATGTGTTCGATGGCCGCATCGAGGCCGTCGACGATGCGGATCGAGAGAATCGGCGCGTTGTACTCGGTGCGCCAGTCTTCCTCGGTCGCTTCCAGCACATCGCTGCCCAGCAGCGCGCGGGTGGCGGCATCGCCGCGCAGCTCAACGCCCTTGTCGCGGTAGATGGCGGCCAGCGGCGGCAGCACGCGAGCGGCGATGGCGCTGTGCACCAGGAGGGTTTCCATGGTGTTGCACGGCGCGTAACGCTGGGTCTTGGCGTTGTCCGCCACGCGGATCGCCTTGTCCAGGTCGGCGGCGACGTCGATATAGACGTGGCAGATGCCGTCCAGGTGCTTGATCACCGGCACCTTGGCTTCGCGGCTGATGCGCTCGATCAGGCCCTTGCCACCGCGCGGGACGATCACGTCCACGTACTCCGGCATGCTGATCAGCGCGCCCACGGCGGCGCGGTCGGTGGTTTCCACCACTTGCACCAGCTCGCTGGGCAGGCCGGCCTCGGCCAGGCCCTTCTGGATGCAGGCGGCGATGGCCTGGTTGGAATGGATGGCCTCGGAGCCGCCACGCAGGATGGTGGCGTTACCGGACTTCAGGCACAGGCTGGCGGCGTCGATGGTCACGTTGGGACGCGACTCGTAGATGATGCCGATCACGCCCAGCGGCACACGCATCTTGCCCACCTGGATACCGGACGGCAGATAGCGCATATCACGGATCTCGCCAATGGGGTCCGGCAGGGTGGCGACCTGACGCAGGCCCTCGATCATGTCGTCGATGCGCGCCGGGGTCAGGGCCAGGCGGTCGAGCATGGCTGGTTCCAGGCCATTGGCCCGGCCATTGGCCAGGTCCTGCTCATTGGCGGCGGACAGCTCGGCACGGGCGGCGTCCAGGGCATCGGCGGCAGCCAGCAGGGCGCGGTTCTTCTGCGCGGTGCTGGCACGGGCGGCCACGCGCGAGGCGGCGCGTGCGGCGCGGCCCAGGCGGGTCATGTAATCGAGAACGGACTCGGTCATGGTCTCGGGTTCTGGCGAAGGGAAAGCGGCTGATTATAGCGACCGCGCTCGTCCGCGCCCAGCGGCGCCGGGCGGATGGTAGACCGGCCAGCCGACGGTAACGGCAGAGCCCCCGGCCCAAGCGGGCCGCGGCCGGCACGGTGACACCCGGCCAGCCCCGCCGCCCGAAGGTTGGGTAACCAAAATCGACCGTGCTGTTTACCTTGCATTCCGAGTCGTCGCAGAACAACAACAAGCGCCCCGGCGCCGGAGAATCCGCCATGCGTTACCAGACCGACTTCGCCCCGCAGCGGCTGGCCGATGCTCCCCGCGTCCTCCGGATCGGCCCCTGGTCCCTGCATTTCCTGGCCTTTTCCCGCCACGCCGAGGACAGCCGGGAACCGGTGCTGATGCTCGGCGGCGCGTTCCAGAGCTTCCGCTCCTTCGGCGCGGAAGTGCAGGAGCTGTTACCGCACCATCCGGTGATTCTCCTCGACCTGCCCAGCCAGGGCAGCAACCTGCAGCTGGCGCCGGAACTCGCCCTGGAACAACTGGCCGACCTGATCGCCGCTTTCGCCACGGAACTGCGGCTGCCGCCCCTGATGCCCATCGGCCTGTCCTATGGCTCGGCCCTGGCTGCGCTGTTCGCCGTACGCCACCCCGAGCGCTGCGCCCGCCTGCTGCTCGCCGGCATCACCGCCTTCGGCCGCCCCGGTGCGCGACGCCTGCTCGAGGAAGGCCTCGACCTGCTGGCCGAGGGCCAGGCCCAGCGCTTCGCCCAGGGGGCACTGACCGGCCTGGTCAACCCCTTGCGCCTGGAAGAGACCGGTGTCCCGCAGGCATTCCGCAAGTCGCTTTTACGGCAGATGCATCGACTTTCCCCGCAGGAAGTCGAACGTTACCGTCAGAATAGCCGCCGACTGCTGGATTTCACCGGATTCGACCGGCACCCGGCCTGCCCTACCCTGGTCCTGGCCGGCGAATACGACCACTTCACCCAGCCCTGGGAGCACGCCGGATTCGCCGCCGCCTGCGCCAATGCCGACTGTGCGCTTATCCACAATGCCGACCACCTGGCCCAGTTCGAACAGCGCGAGGCCTGCGCCAGCTTCTACCGACCCTTTCTCCGGGGCACCACCTTGCCCCTGGCCAACCCAGGCGCCACGCGGCTCTCGCGCAGCCGCCTGGACTGCCTGGAACGGCGCCAGGAGCCAAGGGTGGCGCCCTTGAACCGGCGCGGCCGTATGTTCCACGCCGAAGCCGGCGAGTGGCCGGTGGAAGTCAGCGAACTGGGTTTCTTTGGTGGTCTGGTGCAGGGCAATCTACCGGCGACGCTGCCGGAGCGCGGCTGGCGCCTGCAGACCGGCGACCTGCCGGCACTGGACCTGCTGCCGCTGCGCCGGGATCGCGACAGCCTGGCACTGGTATTCCCCCACATCGACGCGCAGGCCAGCGAGGCGCTGGCGGCGCAGGTGGTGCAGGCCGAACCCCGCGCCGTGGCCATTGGCTGACGCAAAGGTTCGCACTAACTCTGTAGGGGCGAATTTATTCGCCAACCGGGCCGAAGGGCCGGCCCTTCAGAATTGCAGGGGCTGCTGCGCATCCCTTGGCGAATGAATTCGCCCCTACAAGATTCGCGCCTCCACCACCCGCACCAGCGCCGGCCAGGCGTCCCGCAGGGCGGCATCCAGCTCCTGCGGGTCATGCACGCGCACCTCGGTAAAACCGCAGCCGCCAAAGCCCTCGACCATGGCCTGCTCCCCTGCGTAGTGCAGGTAGTAGCGGCCACGGGTCAGCCGGCCCACGATGTCGATGCCCCAGCGCAGCTGGCGATAGCGCGGGTGCTCACGCAGATCGGGATAGAGGTCGGTGAGATAGGTAGCGGATGGGAACACACGCAGTTGCGCCGCCAGCCGGGTCCAGAACGACTCGATCACCGGCAGGGCGAAGTAGTTCACCAGCCCTTCGGTGATCACCAGCACGGGCGCTTCGCGGTCCAGGCCGGAGAACAGCGCCTGCAGGTCATTGCCACCCTGCTCGACAAGGATATCCACAGGACGCACCTGATGCCGCGCATCCAGCCACCCTTCCTCATGCAGCAGCAGGCGCTTGCGCGCCGCCATGTGGGGCAGGTCGGCCTCCAGGTAACGCAAATCCGGGTAGCGCGAGCAGAAGCGCCGTCCCCGGGGCGACAGACCGCAGGCGATTTCCACCACCTGGCGCACCCCATGTTGCTCGATGGCCTGGCGCAACAGGGCGTCGATCAGCAGGTGGCGCTGCAGCAGGAAACGCTCCACATCCAGGCCGAAGGCCAGACGCGCGCCCCAGTTGACCGGCGCCAGTGCGGCATGGGCGAGGCGTCCGAACGGCGTGACGAAGGACTCGTCGGCCAGGTGGTGGCGATACCAGACGTAGCCGGTGTAATGGGCGCTGGGGGTGATATGGGCGCTGTCGAGGCGGGCGGCTCGGGACATGGCAACGGGCTCTTGTTATTTTGCGTGACGATTCCGACGCCGGACTTCAGCTTCGGCTCAGCATGGCTTCCGTATAATCGCCAGCCTATTCCCAGCCGGAACCCAGCGACAGCCCCATGTCCCGCGATCCCATCCTAAGTTTGCCCTGGCCCGGCGCCCGCCCGCTGGCGGACGCTTTCTTCGACCGCGACGCCCAACTGGTGGCGCGGGAACTGCTGGGCAAGGTGATCCGCCATTGCGTCGATGGCCGCTGGCTGTCCGCCCGCATCATCGAGACCGAGGCCTACTACCTGGTGGACAAGGGCAGCCACGCCTCGCTCGGCTACACCCACAAGCGCCGCGCGCTGTTCCTCGATGGCGGGCACATCTATATGTACTACGCCCGTGGCGGCGACTCGCTGAACTTCAGCGCCAATGGCGCCGGCAACGCAGTACTGATCAAGTCGGGCCACCCCTGGGTCGACGCCATCTCGCCCGCCGACGCCCTGGCCGCCATGCAACGCAACAACCCCGACGCAAAGGGTCAGGCGCGACCGGCCGAGCGCCTCTGCGCCGGCCAGACCCTGCTGTGCAAGGCCCTCGGCCTGAAGGTGCCGGACTGGGACGGCCAGCGCTTCGACTGCCAGCGCCTGTTCGTCGAGGACGTCGGCGAACGCCCGGCTGCCATCATCCAGACCTCCCGCCTGGGCATCCCCCATGGTCGTGACGAACACCTGCCCTACCGCTTCGTCGATGCCGGTTATGCCCGCTTCTGCACGCGCAATCCGCTGCGCCGCGGGCAGCTCGAAGGACGCGACTACCAGCTGATCGAGGATATCCACCCATGAGTCAATGGTTCGACCAGGCCACCGCCTGGCTGGGCGCCAACCCGGAGTGGCTGGGCCTGGCCATCTTCCTGATCGCCTGCATCGAGTGCCTGGCCATCGCCGGCATCGTGGTCCCCGGTGTCGCCCTGCTCTTCGCCGTCGGGGTGATGGCGGGCAGCGGCGCCCTGGAGCTCTGGGAAACCCTGGCGCTGGCCTATTTCGGTGGCCTGCTGGGCGACCTGATCTCCTACGGACTGGGCCGGCGCTTCCACCAGAACATCCGCCGCCTGCCCCTGCTGCGCGATCACCCGGAATGGATCAGCGGCGCCGAGAACTACTTCCATCGCTACGGTGTCGCCAGCCTGCTGGTGGGCCGCTACATCGGCCCGCTGCGCCCCATGCTGCCGATGGTGGCGGGCATGCTCGACATGCCCTTTCCTCGCTTCGTCGCGGTGAGCATGCTGGCCGCCGCCGGCTGGGCGGTGGCCTACCTGGTGCCCGGCTGGGCCACCGGCGCGGCCCTGCGCCTGCCGCTGCCGCAAGGCTTCTGGGGCGAGGCCGGGGTGGTGATAGTGGTGGTGGTGGCCGTGCTCGGCCTGATCATCCACAGCATCCTGCAGGAAAAGCGTTCGGCCAATCCACTGGCGGCCGGGCTGTGCCTGGCCGCCCTTGGCGCGTTGCTGATCGGCTGGCCGCACCTGCAGGCGCTGGACCAGGGCCTGATGGCACTGGTCCAGGAGCAGCGCCACGCCAGCCTGGACCGGATGATGGTACTGATCACCCGGGTGGGCGACTTCCAGACCCAGCTCCTCGCCGGCGCCCTGCTCGGTACCCTGCTGCTGGTGCTGCGCCAATGGCGCGCGGCCTGCTTTTCCATTGGCGCACTGGTGGTCACGGCACTGGCCAACACCGGCCTCAAGCACCTCTTCGCGCGGGCAAGGCCGGAGATTCTCCACGAGCCGCTGAGCACGTTCAGCTTCCCCAGCGGCCACAGCTCGGCAGCCTTCGCCTTCTTCCTGGTCCTGGGGATTCTCGCCGGTCGCGACCAGCCGGGGCGCCTGCGCCTGACCTGGCTGCTGCTGGCCTGCCTGCCGGCCCTGGCCATCGCCCTGTCGCGGGTCTACCTCGGCGTACACTGGCCCACAGACATCCTCGCCGGCGCGCTGCTGGCCGGCGGCATCACGGCTGCCGGCCTGGCACTGATGCAGCGTGCAGCGCCCCTGACGGCCATGAGCTCGCGGGTCTGGTTGCTGGTGCTGCCGGCCTGCCTGGCCCTGCTCGGCGGCGTCGCCACCTGGGCGCTGCCGGAAGCCCTGGCGCGCTACAGCTACTAGGTGATGGCTTTCAGGTGCCTGTAGGGGCGAATTCATTGGCTATGTCTGCGCTAGCTGTTGCAGCATTGAATTGAGGCCTCTAACACGGGGCTTTCAGGCCTCCGCACTAGCCTGACACCTCCCTCACCCCCGGCCCCTCTCCCATAGGGAGAGGGGTGACTCGCGCCTGGCCGGGCGCGGCAATCCTGATGCCTGGTCATTGTCTGAACTTGTGCAGAAGAGGTGGGGCAGCGACTGCGCCCCGTCAGGAGGCCGAGCGGAAGCGTTGCGCAGGGGGACGAGCGGCATGGATGCCGCGAGAGGCGTGCGGGGCCCCCGGAGCAACGATGGAGCGAGGGAAACGCAGTAACAGCCGAAGGCTGGTCACCCCGGTGCAGCCGGGGCCGGATGCCGGGGCAAGCCATTTGGTTTCTTTTGGGTGGTGCGGCATTCCGACGACTGCCAAAAGAGACTCGCCGGGAGGGCGAAACAGAGACTCGCCGCCCACTCGATAATCAGCTTGGCTCAGGACGTTCTAGCAGCACTTAACGCAGGCATAGCCAATTCATTCGCCAAGCAGGGCGCAGCCCTGCCGCAAGTGGGCGCCAAGCGGGCACGACCCAGTCAGTGAGGCCGCAGCGCCCTCTTCCACGCCTCAGGCGATGGACTCGCCCTGCAGCCGGTCGAGCAATCCCTGCAGGAAATCCAGGCGCTCGTCGGGATCGGCCAGGGTCAGCAGGTGCTGCTTCTCTTTCAGGTGAAACGGCAGCAGGTAGGCCAGCTGGTTGGCCAGGGCCTGCTGCCCCTCCACCACACCGCCCATGCCCAGCCCCTGCACCATCGGGTGCTCGGCCAGGGCATTGAGCAGCGCCGCCAGGTCGGCGTGCTCTGCGCCCAGCGGTCGTTCGGGCTCATCGACCAGCCACTCAACCTCGGCCAGGGTCAGTTGGTCACGCAGCACCTCGGCCGAGCTGACATGGAAGCGCCTGCCGCCCTCGACCCGGATACCCAGCAGGCCGTTGGGCCGCTGCTGCCAGTCGCGGATCAGCGCTTCGCACCCGACGGCAGCGAAACGACTGGCGGCTTCGCCCACCTCCTGACCTTCGAGGATGCAGACCACGCCGAACCCTTCACCCTGCTTCATGCAGCGCCCGATCATGTCCAGATAGCGCGCCTCGAAGATCTGCAGGTCCAGCGTGCACCCCGGGAAAAGCACGGTGTTGAGCGGAAACAACGGCAACTTCATGCATCGACCTCAAGCAATCATGGCCACGGCCAGCGGCAGCAGGACCGCGGTGGCGACACCCATCAGGCTCATCGCCAGGGCGGCGAAGGCGCCGCACTCCTCGCCTTCCTGCAGCGCCCGTGCGGTACCCACGGCGTGGGCGGTGAGCCCCAGGGCCATGCCCTGGGCGGCCGGATGATGAACACCGCAGCGGCGCAGCAGTTCCGGACCGAGTATGGCGCCAAGCACGCCGGTAATCAGCACGAACACCGCCGCCAGGGCGGCCACGCCGCCGAGCTGCTCGGCCACCAGCATGGCGATGGGCGACGTCACCGACTTCGGCAACAGCGTCATCAATACCATCCGTTCGGTGCCGAACCACCAGCCCAACAGCGCTACCGACAGCGTAGCGAAGACCCCACCGAACACCAGCGTCAGCAGTGTGGGCCAGAACAGCTGGCGTATCCGCCGCAGGTTGAGAAACAGCGGCACCGCCAGGGCGACGGTGGCCGGGCCGAGGAAGACCGTCAGCAGCTGGGTGCTCTGGCGGTACTCCTGGTAACTGATGCCAAAGGCCAGCAGCACACCAATCAGCAGCAGCATCGAAAGCAGCACCGGCTGCAGGAACACCCAGCGGGTCTTCTCGTAAGCGGCCAGCGCCAGTTGATAAGCCGCCAGGGTCACGCCGAATCCGAACAGGGGATGGTGCACCACCGCGTCGATGGCGGCCTGCCACTGAAGGCTCATATGTCCTCCCGATGGCGCGCCTGGCGCTCGATGAGCTTCTGCATCAGCCAACCGCAGAAGATGAAGGTGACCAGCAGGGAAAGCACCAACACCCCGACTATGGCCCAGAAGTCGGCCCAGATGGCCGTGGCATAGACCATCACCCCCACCGCCGGCGGCACCAGCAACAGCGGCAGGTAGCGCAGCAGGCTGCTGGCGGCGAGGCTCAGTGGCTCGCTCACCTCGCCTCGGGCCAGGAGGTAACAGAACAGCAGCACCAGACCGATGATGGGTCCGGGCAGCATGGACAGGAACAGGGCGTTGAGCCCGCTGCCGATCAGCTGGAACAGCACCAGCCAGGTCAGTCCGCGCAACAGCATGAAAATCTCCATGGATGAGGCCCGGCCGGGCACGCCTCGGCCGGGACGGCGGCATTATAGGCCCGCCCATCGCCGCGCTATAACCCGCCATTCGCAGGGGCCATTGCGCCTTGACCGGTCCAGCCAGGCATGTTGATCTACGCCCTGCAACGCAAGACGGGGCGGCCGGACCCCGCACCAGAAGAATTATTACAACACTGCATCCACGGAGGATGACGTATGGCGTTCGTACCAGTAGCGGAACTGAAGAACTACGTTGGCAAGGAGCTGGGGCATTCGGACTGGGTGACCATCGATCAGCAGCGCATCGACCAGTTCGCCGAATGCACCGAAGATCACCAGTTCATCCACGTCGATCCGGAGCGCGCCAAGCAGACGCCCTTCGGCGCCACCATCGCCCACGGTTTCCTCAGCCTGTCACTGATTCCCAAGCTGATCGACGGCCTGCTGGTCATGCCCGAAGGCGTGAAGATGGTGGTCAACTACGGCCTCGACACCGTGCGCTTCATCCAGCCGGTGCGGGTGGATTCCCGCGTGCGCCTGGCGGTGAAGGTGAGCGACGTCACCGAGAAGAATCCTGGCCAATGGCTGATCAAGGCCCTCTGCACCCTGGAGATCGAAGGCCAGCAGAAGCCCGCCTACATTGCCGAGTCCTTGAGCCTCTGCTTCGTCTGAGCCAGAAGCCGTCCGCCCAAAAAAGCCCGCAATCGCGGGCTTTTTTGCGCCACACTGATTGGCAGATGCCTGCGCAAGGACCCCCGATGAAGCCGCTTCTGCCCCTCACCTTCGCCCTGCTGCTCGCGGCCTGTGGCGAGGGGGAACCCCTCACCCCGCCGGACGCACGCCTGCCGGATGGCTCCCGCTATCGCGGCGAGCTGGTCGACGGCCTGCTGCAGGGGCCGGGCCGCCTGGACTACAACAACGGCACCTGGTTCGAGGGGCAGTTCAAAGACGGCCAGCCCGAAGGCCAAGGCGAATGGCACGGCCCCAACGGCCTGGTCTATGTCGGCGAATTCAGGGCCGGCCTGTTCCATGGCCAGGGGCGTCTCGCCTACGGCAACGGCACCACCTACGAGGGCGGCTTCGCCCACAATCAGTTCGACGGGGAAGGTACCCTGCGCCAGGGCGGCGTCACCTACCGCGGGCAATTCCACAGCGACAAGTACCAGGGTTTCGGCATCCTCGAATGGCCCGACGGCAGCAATCACCAGGGGCTCTTCAGCGCCGGCCAGCCGGATGGCGAAGGGGTACGCACCGACGAGGCCGGCAATCGCTTCAGCGGTCGCTTCCACCGCGGCCAGCTGGACGGCCAGGGCGCCTACCAGGGCGAAGACGGCTCCCACTACATCGGCGAATTCAAGAACGGCCTGTTCGACGGCAAGGGCCGCTTCAGCAGCGCCGACGGCGACGTCTGGAGCGGCAGGTTCAAGGAAGGCAACCTGGCCGGCCAGGGCGAGTTCATCGGGGCCGACGGCAGTCACTACCAGGGCCATTTCAAGCACTGGCGCTACCAGGGCGAAGGCAAGCTGTCCCTGGCCGACGGCAGCCGTTACCAGGGCCACTTCAACGACGGCCTGTACAGCGGCAGCGGCAGCCTGACCCTGCCTGGCGGCAAGCACGAATCCGGTGTCTGGCAGGACGGCACGCGCATCCGCGATGAACAGGGCAAGGCCCTCCCCGACCCGCTGGAACTCGGCCTGCTGGCCCAGGGCCGCCTGCTCGACCAGGCGATCGATGCCTTGCCGGCGTCCACCCCGGAGGTGGAGCTTTACTCCATCGCCCTGGCTGGCGACGGCCGCCAGAGTGTGTTCCTGCGCGAAGCGGACTACGTCTCGAAACTCCTGGCCGAACGCTTTGGCGCCTTCGGCCAGATCACCCTGGTCAACCACCGCGAGCACATGGCCGACCGCCCGCTGGCCACCCGCGAGAGCCTGTCCCGCGCCATCCGGGCCGTCGCCCGGCGCAGCGGCCCGGAGGACCTGGTGTTCCTCTACCTGACCAGTCACGGCTCGCCGACCCACGAGCTGGCCCTGGAACAACCCGGCCTCCAGTTGGGCCACCTCCCGGCGCAGGAACTCGCCAGCCTGCTCGCCCCTCTCAAGGATAGGTACAAGGTGTTGGTGATCTCCGCCTGTTATTCCGGCGGCTTCATCCCGCCACTGAAGGATGAGAGGACCCTGATCATGACCGCTGCCCGCTCCGACCGGGTTTCCTTCGGCTGCTCCGAGGAGAACGACTTCACCTACTTCGGCCGTGCGTTGTTCGCCGACGCCTTCAGCGAGACCGACGACCTGGAGCGGGCCTTCGGTATCGCCAAGGAAAAGGTCGCGGAACGTGAAAAGGCCGACGACTTCGAAGCCTCGGAGCCGCAGATCTGGGCGCCCAAGGCTGTCACCACCCGCTGGCGGGCACTGCGCGAGCACCAGGCCGAAGAGGCCCTGACCGCGCAGCGTGCCGCGGGCCCCGACAAAACCGCTCGTAGCCACTAAGCTCAGTTTGTATCAGTGGAGAAACAGCATGCATCTGACGCCCCAGCGCATTCTGCTTGCCGGCGCCACAGGACTCACCGGCGAGCACCTGCTCGACCGACTGCTCAATGAACCCACCGTGGCGCGGGTACTGGCACCGACCCGCCGCCCCCTGGCCGAGCACCCGCACCTGGAAAATCCCGTAGGCCCGCTGCTCGAACTGCTGCCGCAGTTGCACGGGCGCATCGATACGGCCTTCTGTTGCCTCGGCAGCACCATCCGTCAGGCCGGTTCCCAGGACGCCTTCCGCTCGGTCGACCTGGAAATGGTCCTGACCTTCGCCGAGCGCGCCCGTGAGCTGGGCGCCCGGCACTTGATCGTGATCAGTGCGCTAGGCGCCAATCGCGCCTCCCCGGTCTTCTACAACCGGGTCAAGGGCGAGATGGAAGAAGCGCTGAAAGCCATGGACTGGCCGCAGCTGACCATCGCCCGCCCATCACTGCTGATGGGGCCGCGCGGCGAGTTCCGCTTCGGCGAGCGCCTGGCCGCCCTGTTCATGCGCTGGCTGCCGGGCAAGTACCGCGGGATCGGTGCCTGCACCCTGGCGCGCGCGCTCTGGCGCCTGGCGCTGGAAGAGGAAAGCGGCGTGCGCGTTATCGAGTCGGATGACCTGCGTCGCCTGGGCCGTTGACGAGCGGGGACTGGGCAGGCGTGGAGGCAGCGGTTAGCCTTGACGCCCCGCCTCCGGATGCGAGCCCCGTCATGCGTACCCTCACCACCCTGCTCGGCAACAGCCAGAAACTCGATGGCGGCGCCATGTTCGGCAACGCCCCCCGTGCCCTCTGGGAGCGCTGGATGGTGCCGGACGCCGAGCACCGCATCGACCTCGGCTGCCGTGCCCTGCTGGTCCAGGACGCCGGCCGCAACGTACTGGTCGAAACCGGTATCGGCGCCTTCTTCTCCCCCGAGCTCAAGCAGCGCTTCGGCGTCCAGGAAGAACGCCACGTGCTGCTCGACAGCCTGGCCGCGGCCGGCCTGACCGACGCCGACATAGACGTCGTTCTGCTCACCCACCTGCACTTCGACCACGCCGGCGGCCTGCTCGCCCCCTGGGAGGATGGCCAGCCGGCGCGCCTGCTGTTCCCCAATGCCCGCTTCGTCACCGGCCGCCGCCAATGGCAACGGGCCTGCAAGCCCCATCCCCGTGACCGCGCCTCCTACATCCCGGAACTGCTCGAACTGCTGGAAAACAGCGGCCGCCTGGAATTGATCGAGGAAGGTGGCAGCAGCGCCAGCCTGGGCGCCGGCTGGCGCTTCCACTGGAGCGACGGCCATACCCCCGGCCAGCTCCTGCCGGAAGTGGACATGCCCGACGGCCCGGTACTGTTCAGTGGCGACCTGATCCCCGGCGCGCCCTGGGTGCACCTGCCCATCACCATGGGCTACGACCGCTTCCCCGAAGGCCTGATCGAAGAGAAGGAAGCCCTGCTGGCCGACCTGCTGGCGCGCAATGGCCGCCTGGTCTTCACCCACGACCCGGCCATCGCCATGGGCCGCGTGGTACGTGACGGCAAGGGGCGCTACGGCCTGGCCGACAGCCTGGCGGAAGTGCGCGGCCTGGCGGCCTGATGCGCGGTTGACGCCGCGCCAGCCACTGCTCAAGGATTCGGCTCTTTACAGAGGGATCGCCCATGAGTCTTGAATCGGTACGTGCCTTCCTTGCCGGAAAGGCGCCCGAAATCGACATCATCGAACTGCAGACCAGCACCGCCACCGTGGCCCTGGCCGCCGAGGCACACGGCGTGGAGCCCGGCCGCATCGCCAAGACCCTGGCCTTCCGCGTCGGTGAAGACGCCGTGCTGGTGGTGGCGCGGGGCGACGCCCGCATCGACAATCGCAAGTTCAAGGAAGCCTTCGGTGCCAAGGCCAGGATGCTGGACGCCGAGACGGTGGAAAAGCTGACCAGCCACCCGGTGGGCGGCGTCTGCCCCTTCGGCCTGGCCACCCCGCTGCAGGTCTATTGCGACCGCTCCCTGCAAGCCTTCGACGAGATCCTGCCCGCGGCTGGCGCCATCCACAGCGCGGTGCGCATCGCCCCGGACCATCTGGCCGAGCTGGTCGAAGCGCAGTGGGTGGATGTGTGCCAGGAAATGGCCTGAGGACCGCTCCTACAGGTTTCTGCCGACCCCGCCGGAAACTCCCGAACATGACACCGCGCCGTATCTTGCGGTGGAAATCCGTTACCGGGATTTCCACCCTACGAGGGGATGCCTCAGCCCCGTAGGATGGGTGGAGCGGAGCGATACCCATGCGGACAACGCCGCCCGACCCATCCGAACTCGACCTACGGGGAACGACTCAGTACCCGCCGGTAACCCCCAACCCCACGCCCAGTTCCGCCGCCACCGCAAAGGGCAACAGCAGCGTATCCAGCAAGGCACTGGCCGGCAGGTCGATGGCCGGGTAACGCGGTGGTTCCGCACCGAACTTGTCCACGGGGCAGCAACCGCCGTTCAGCGAATACCAGTCCAGACGGGTGCCGGAATAGATGAGCGGCGCCCCCGGCTTGGCCGCATCGAGCGTGCCGACGCTGGCACAGCCTTGCAACATGGCCAGCGCCAGCAGGGTGGTGGCCACGGCCTTAATCATCGACACCCTGATGATGCTCGCCCCAACGCGGCAACATGTCCTGCGGGATATTCAGCAGGTTGAGGATACGCGCCACCACAAAGTCCACCAGATCGTCGATGGTCTGCGGCTGGTGATAGAAGCCCGGCGAGGCCGGCACTATCACGGCACCGAGGTTGGAGAGCTTGAGCATGTTCTCCAGGTGGATGCTGGAGTAAGGCGCCTCGCGCGGCACCAGGATCAGTTGGCGGCGCTCCTTCAGGGCCACATCGGCGGCACGTTCGATCAGGTTGTTGCAGGCGCCGCTGGCAATGGCCGACAGGGTGCCGGTGGAACAGGGCACCACCACCATGGCCCCCGGCGCGCCGGAACCGGAAGCCACCGGCGCCATCCAGTCCTCCTTGCCGTAGCAGCGGATCTGCCCGGGCGCGGCGCCGGTGTATTCGCTGAGGAAGGTCTGCATCGCCTGGGGCTTGGCCGGCAGGGTCACATCGGTCTCGGTGGCGATCACCAGTTGCGCCGCCTTGGAGATCAGGAAGTGCACCTCGCGGTCTTCCTGGATCAGGCAGTCCAGCAGGCGCAGGCCGTACTGGGCGCCCGAGGCACCGGTCATCGCCAGGGTGATGCGGGAAGGTCCGCTCATGACCGCTCCTTACTCTGCCAGGGCCTTGGCCAACTTGCCGTGCAGGCCGCCGAAACCGCCGTTGCTCATGATCACCACCTGGGTGCCGGGACGAGCCAGCGCCTTGACCTCGGCAATGATGCTCTCCAGCGAGGTGCAGACCTGCGCCGGCACCGGGCAGGCCATGGCGGTCCCCGCCAGGTCCCAGCCGAGGTTCGGCGGCGCGTACCAGAACACCTGGTCGGCCAGCTTCACCGAATCCGGCAGGCCGTCGCGGTGGGCGCCGAGCTTCATGGAGTTGGAGCGCGGCTCGATCACCGCCACCACGGGGGCGTCCCCCACGCGCTTGCGCAGGCCGTCGAGGGTGGTGGCGATGGCGGTGGGGTGGTGGGCGAAGTCGTCATAGATGGTCACGCCCTTCACCTCGGCCACCTTCTCCATGCGCCGCTTGACGCTCTTGAAGGTGCTGAGGGCGGCGACACCCAGTTCCGGCACCACGCCCACATGGCGGGCGGCAGCCAGGGTGGCCAGGGCGTTGGCGACGTTGTGCTGGCCGGTCAGCTCCCACTCCACGGTGCCGGCCACGACGCCGTCGAAGGACACCTCGAAGCGCGAGCCGTCTTCGGCCAGCAGGCGCGCCTGCCACTGGCCACCTTCGCCGGTGGTCTGCACGGGCGTCCAGCAGCCCATCTCCAGCACGCGCTTGAGGGCGGGTTCGGAAGTCGGGTGGATGATCAGCCCCTCGCCGGGGATGGTCCGCACCAGGTGGTGGAACTGCCGTTCGATGGACGCGAGGTCGGGGAAGATGTCCGCGTGGTCGAATTCCAGGTTGTTGAGGATCGCGGTGCGCGGGCGGTAGTGGACGAACTTGGAGCGCTTGTCGAAGAAGGCGCTGTCGTACTCGTCGGCCTCCACCACGAAGAAGGGGGTGCCACCCAGGCGCGCGGAAACGCCGAAGTTCTGCGGCACGCCGCCGATCAGGAAGCCCGGGCTCATGCCGGCGTGCTCCAGCACCCAGGCCAGCATGCTGGTGGTGGTGGTCTTGCCGTGGGTCCCGGCCACCGCCAGTACCCAGCGGCCCTGCAGCACGTGATCGGCCAGCCACTGAGGGCCGGAGACGTAGGGCAGGCCCTTGTTCAGCACATGCTCCACCGCCGGGTTGCCGCGGGACAGGGCATTGCCGATCACCACCAGGTCCGGCGCCGGTTCCAGCTGGGCGGGATCATAGCCCTGCATCAACTCGATGCCCTGGGCCTCGAGCTGGGTGCTCATGGGCGGGTAGACATTGGCGTCGGAGCCGGTGACACGGTGGCCAAGTTCCTTGGCCAGCACCGCCAGCGAACCCATGAAGGTGCCGCAGATGCCGAGGATGTGGATATGCATGGATGACCTCTGAAACGGGCCGCCCCGGCCCGGAAAAAACTTGTCGCAGGTTAGCACAGCGGCCGCCTCCGGCGCCCAGAGGCCGGCACGGCCTCCCGCTGCCGCCGTTCGACCCCAACCCGGGACAAAAGGTCGGCGGGCCCCCTTTGCGCACCATGACAAATGGCGCTTGCCAAGTGCCCGGGATTGGCCCTAGGCTGCACTGGTCTGACCGGTAATACCACAACAACAATTAATGCATTCGCCCCCCTCACCTCCGCACCCGGCGGGACCAGGCGAATGCGCCGAACGGAGACCACCCCGATGCTTCTGAAGCTCTGCTCCCGCTCGATATTCCTGCAAGTCGTGATTGGCCTGGCGATCGGCGTCCTCTGCGGCGTCGCGCTCCCCGAGCTGTCTTCCCAACTCAAGCCCCTGGGCGACGGATTCATCAAACTGATCAAGATGCTCATCGCGCTGATCGTGTTCTGCGTGGTGGTCAATGGCATCTCCGGCGCGGGCGACCTGAAGAAGGTCGGGCGGATCGGCCTGAAGTCGGTGATCTACTTCGAAGTGCTGACCACCATCGCCCTGGTCCTCGGCCTGGCGGTGGCCTATGGCATGGGGCTGGGCGACGGCGCCAACATCGACCTATCCAACCTGTCCGGCAAGGATGCCGCGGCCTACACCTCGGGCGGCTCGCACCTCCACGGCCCCGTGGAGTTCATCCTCGGCCTGATCCCCTCCTCCATCTTCAGCGCCTTCGCCGAGAACAACATCCTCCAGGTGCTGCTGTTCGCCGTGCTGTTCGGCAGCGCCCTGAACCTGGTCGGTGAACAGGCCAGCGGCGTCTCCAAGCTGATCGGCGAAGTCAGCCACGTGATCTTCCGCATCATGGGCATGATCGTGCGCCTGGCGCCGTTGGGCGTGTTCGGCGCGGTGGCCTTCACCACCAGCCGCTACGGCATCGAATCCCTCAGCCATCTCGGCGCCCTGGTGGCAGTCTTCTATCTCACCTGCGCGCTGTTCGTGCTGGTCGTACTCGGCGGCGTGCTGCGCCTGTGCGGCGTACCCCTGCTGCCCTTCCTGCGCTACTTCCGCGAGGAACTGCTGATCGTGCTCGGCACCGCCTCGTCCGATGCCGTGCTGCCGCAGGTGATGCGCAAACTTGAACGCCTGGGTATCCGCAGCTCCACCGTCGGCCTGGTGATCCCCACCGGCTACTCCTTCAACCTCGACGGTTTCTCCATCTACCTGACCCTGGCCGTGGTGTTCATCGCCCACGCCACCGGCACGCCGCTGTCCGCCGGCGACCTGTTGACCATCCTGCTGGTGTCCCTGGTCACCTCCAAGGGCGCCCACGGCATCCCGGGCTCGGCCCTGGTGATCCTCGCCGCCACCCTGACCGCCGTACCGGCCATCCCCGCCGCCGGCCTGGTGCTGGTACTCTCGGTCGACTGGTTCATGGGCATCGGCCGGGCCCTGACCAACCTCATCGGCAACTGCGTCGCCACCGTCACCATCGCCCGCTGGGAAAACGACATCGACCTGCAGCGCGCCCAGGACGTGCTTGCCGGCGGCGGCAACGGGCAGGATGACGGCTCCATGCAGCTGCGCACCCAACTGGTCAGACCGGGGAAAACGGATGCCTGACGGCGGCTGGCGCTCCACTCGGGGCGCCGCTTCGTCGACGGATTCCACGCATTAGGGAGGTTAAATGTTCTCGTCATCCAAACTGGTCAACTCGATCGTGCAGAAGCTGCTCGAACCCATCGAACAGGGGCAGTGGGCCGCCGGCCAGATGCTGCCGGGGCAGCGCGAACTGGCCGAGCAGCTGGAGATCAGCCGCCCTAGCCTGCGCGAGGCCATCACCGTGCTGGAAACCCTCGGCGTGGTCCGCTCGCTGCCGGGCAAGGGCGTGATGGTGCTGGAGCGCCGCGGCCAGCCGCTGGCCGAAGTGCCCGTGCCGAGCGCCGCGACCACCGGGGACGTGCTGCAACTGCGCTATGCCCTGGAACCCTTCATCGTCGGCCTGGTGGCGCAGACGGTGGACGACAACGCCCTCAGCCAGTTGCGCCTGCTGGTGCTGGATATGCGCGAGGCGGTGGAGGATCGCAATCCCACGGCCCTGGCGAGCGCCTATTCGGCCTTTCACCGCAAGCTCGTGGCGATCACCTCCAACCCCATCTTCCTCAGCGTGTCCCGGCAGATCGGCACGGCCCTGGAGCAGAGCGAGGGAAGGGTGCTGCACAGCCCGGAGCATGCCGAGCAGGTGCTCGAGGAACACGAGACCATCCTGCGCGCCATTCGCCGCCATGACAGCGAGCAGGCCAGCCGGGCGATGCGCCAGCACATCCTCAACGAGGGCGTGCGGCTGAACATCGACCTGCGTTTGCCAGAGACCTGACGCGGCGCCCACGCCGCCCCCACACGGCCCCGAAACCGGGGCCACCCAGTCGACACTTCACGCGATGCGAGGTGGGACCATGCACGACACCAACATCACAATCTCCGCCCCGATCGGCAGAGATCTCCAGGGCCAGACCCGCGCCCCCGGACATCTGGTCTACGAAGCCCTCTACACGGCAATCCTCGACCGCCGCCTGGCGCCCAGCACCCGGCTCAGCAAGGAGACCCTCGGCCGCATCTTCAGCGTCAGCACCGGCACCGTGCAGCGCGCCCTCAGCCGCCTGGCCGAGGAAGGCGCGGTGGAGCTGGCGCCGAACCAGGTCGCCTCCATCGCCCGCCCCTGCGAGCGACACGCCCGCGAGCTGCTGGAAGCGCGCCTGATGATCGAGTCCCAGGCCATCCGCCTGATCGGCAATCGCCTCACGCGGGGGCAACTGGACGATCTGCGCGCCATGGTCGAACGCCAGCGGCAGTGCCTGGCCGCCGGCGACCATGCCGGCCTGATCGACCAGGCGAACCGCTTTCACCTGCGCCTGGCCGAGCACTCCGGCAACCCCTGGCTGCCGGACTTCCTCGCCAAACTGCTGCGCCGTGCCGCGCTGAGCATTGCCCTGAGCCGGAGCCGCGCCTACAGCGAGGCCGCCTGCGACGAACACCAGGCCGTAGTGGAGGCCCTGGCGGCAGGCGACGCGGAGCGGGCCAGCCAACTGATGGGCCGGCATTTGAACAACCTGTTCGCCCGGCTGCGCTTCACGCCGCCGCCCACCGAGGACCTGCGGGCCGCCTTCCAGGGCAAACTCGATTCGGTCCAGCGCCGCCGGGCCTAGGCGCGGCGCCCGCGGACCGTCTCCAGGAACGCCTCGATGATCCGCCGCGCGCCCTGCTCGCGCAGGCACACCAGCGTTTCGGTCATGCGCTGCAGGCAGTCGCGGATCGGCAGCACATGGACATTGGCGCTGGCGCCCACTTCCGCCGCCGAGACCACGCCAACGCCCAGGCCCGCGGCGACCATCTCGAAGGTCGCCTCGCGGCCTTCGACCTCGATGGCCGGACGGATGGAGCGCCCCGCGCGCTGCATCTCGTCCTCGAGTATCTGCCGCGTCATCGACCCGCGTTCGCGCAGCACCATGGGCATGCCGTCCAGGTCGGCGAGGACGATGGATTCCCGCGCCGCCCAGGGGTGCGAATGGGCGACGAAAGCCACCAGCGGATCGCTGCTCAGCACCTGGGTGGTCAGGCTGTCGTCCTCCACCACCCGGCCGAGCAGCGCGAAATCCGCCTTGTACTCCTGCAGCCTGCGCAGGCACTCGTCGCTGTTGCCGGTAACCAGGCTGACGCGGATGCCCGGATAGCGCTCGCAGAACCGCGCGATGTGCCCCAACAGGTGTACCGGCGAATCAACGGCCAGGGTCAGGCTGCCGGTTTCCAGCGCTCGCGAGGTGGACAACAGCTCATGGGCCTCGGACTCGGCGGCGAACAGCCGTTGGGTGATGGCCAGCAGGCGCTCGCCGAGGTCGGTCAGCTGCACGGAGCGCTTGTTGCGGTTGAACAGCAGGATGCCGAAGCGCTCCTCCAGCTTGCGCACCTGGTCGGAAACCGCCGGCTGGCTGAGGAACAGGGCCTCGGCCGCGCGGGTGAAATTGCCGTGCACCGCCACGGCATGGAAGGCCTTGAGCTGCGCCTGGGAAACCGCCATCCGCCTGTCCTCCAATAAATAAGCTCTAGTTATTTTTGAAATACTATAAATCGATTTTTTTTATTTCTAGCAAATTGGTTTTATCTCTCCATCGCAACGCGCCCTCACCAGAACAAAGACGCTGGAGACGATCATGACCAAAGCCGAATTCCCCACCTCCACCCAGCCCCTGGCCGCCCCGGCCCTCGGCGAGCCCTACCTGCTGACCCCCGGCCCGCTGACCACCTCCAAGGCCACCAAGGAAGCCATGCTGCGCGACTGGGGCTCCTGGGACGGCGCCTTCAACCTGGTGACCGCCGAGGTCCGCCAGGAACTGCTGTCCATGGCCGGCGTGCAGGACGACAGCTTCGCCTGCGTGCCCCTGCAGGGCAGCGGCAGCTTCTCGGTGGAAGCAGCCCTGGCCACCGCCATCCCCCGCGATGGCAAGTGCCTGATCCTGATGAACGGCGCCTACGGCCAGCGCGCCGCCAAGACCCTGGACTACCTGGGCCGCGCCTACCTCACCCTGGACAAGGGCGACTACCTGCCGCCGCAACCGGAGGAAGTGGACGCCCTGCTGCAAGCCAACCCGGACGTCACCAACGTTTTCCTGGTCCATTGCGAGACCAGTTCCGGCATCCTCAACCCGCTGCGCGAAATCGCCGATGTGGTGAAGGCCCATGGCAAGAGCCTGATCGTCGACGCCATGAGCTCCTTCGGCGCCGTGCCGCTGACCGTCAATGAAGTGGCCCTCGATGTGCTGGTGTCCTCGGCCAACAAGTGCATCGAGGGCATCCCCGGCTTCGGTTTCGTGATCATCCGCCGCTCGGTGCTGGAAGCCGCCAAGGGACGCGCCCACTCCCTGGCCCTGGATGTCTACGAACAGTGGCTCTACATGGAGCGCACCGGCCAGTGGCGCTTCACCCCGCCGACCCACAGCGTGGTGGCCTTCCGCGCGGCGCTGGAACAGCACGCCGCAGAAGGTGGCGTACCGGGCCGCCTGGCGCGTTACTCGAACAACCGCGACGTGCTGGTCGCCGGCATGCGCGAGATGGGCTTCAAGACCCTGCTGGAAGACCGCTGGCTGTCGCCGATCATCACCACCTTCTTCAGCCCGGAACACCCGAACTTCGAGTTCAAGCGCTTCTACGAGGAGCTGAAGGCCCGCAGCTTCATCATCTACCCGGGCAAGCTGACCGTGGCCGAAAGCTTCCGCATCGGCTGCATCGGCCAGATCGACGAACACATCGTCCGCCAGCTGCTGCGCGCCATCGCCGACACCCTCGAGGTGATGGGCGTGGACATGAAGTAACCCTCCGAAACGGCTGCCGAAGTCGAACGGCAGACCCATTCAAGGTCACCCACCGTCCTGAGACGGTCCCGTTGCGGGTAAGGGGAGCGTGGTGTGGTGACCTCTTTCTGAAACATCTCTGTAGTAAATCAGCCGCTCGGCCGCGCCGGGCAGGAGCCAAGACTAGCGCCGAATCCCATCCATCCGCCTGACGCCACGGCCGCTGCCATCTGACCAAGGTCGTGCGTTTAGACAGCCCAGCAGCAAAACAACAACAACCTCCCTATTTGCACTGTCCGGCAAACCCACACGGGGTCAGAACCATGAACAACAACGCAGGAAACCTGCAAAGCGGCTGGAAGTCCCTCCAGCGCTGGCGCGTCCAGATCTTCCTCATCACCTGGCTGGCCTACGCCGCCTTCTACTTCACCCGCAAGGCCTTCTCCGTCGCCAAGCTCGGCATCGGCGAAGACCCGAGCTTCGAACTCGACAAGGCCGCGATGGCCAACCTCGATGCCCTCTACCTCACCGCCTATGCCATCGGCCAGTTCACCTGGGGCATCTTCGCCGACCGTTTCGGTCCGCGCGTGGTGGTGCTCGGCGGCCTGGTGATATCGGCTGTCGCGGCCGTCGTCATGGGCAGCTTCGCCACCCTGCCGATCTTCGCCACCTGCATGGTGGTCCAGGGCCTCGCCCAGTCCACCGGCTGGTCGGGCCTGTGCAAGAACATCGGCAGCTTCTTCGCCACCCGCGAGCGTGGCCGCGTGCTCGGCTACTGGAGCACCTGCTACGCCTTCGGCGGCCTGGTGGCCACGCCCTTCGCCGGCTGGTGGGCCTATGAGGTGTTCCATGACTGGCGCATGGCATTCATCTCCAGCGCCCTGGTGGTATTCGGCGTCGCCGTGCTGTTCTTCCTCCTGCAACGCAACCGCCCGCAGGACGTCGGCCTGCCGCCCGTGGAAGCGGAAGCCGAGCCGCAGGACAAGCGCGACGCGCCGCGTGAAAGCCACTGGAACGCCCTGCGCAAGGTGCTGAAGAACCGCACCGTCCTGGTCCTGGGCCTGGCCTACTTCCTGCTGAAACCCGCGCGCTACGCCATCCTCCTGTGGGGGCCGGTGATCGTCTACGAACGCATGCCGGCCATTGGCAAGGTCGCCTCGGCCATTGTCCCCACCTCCTTCGAAGTCGCGGGTCTGGTGGGCCCGATCCTGATCGGCTACGCCTCGGACAAGCTGTTTGGCGCCCGCCGCATGCCGGCCTGCGTGCTCAGCCTGATCGCCCTCACCGCGTGCCTGGCCCTCTTCGTCCCGGCCATGCAGAGCGGCAGCCTGTACCTGGTGGTCGGTCTGCTGTTCATGATGGGCATGACCCTCTACGGACCGGACTCGATGATCAGCGGTTCGGCCGCCATCGACTTCGGCACCCAGGATGGCGCCGGCACCGCCGCGGGCTTCGTCAACGGCTGTGGTTCGGTGGGCGCCATCCTCGGCGGCCTGCTGCCGGGCTACTTCGACACCACCACCGTGTTCCTGGTGTTCACCGCCGCGGCGCTGCTGGCCAGCCTGATGCTGGTGCCCTTCTGGAACAGCCGCCCGCAAACCCTGAAAGCGCCGGACAGCGTCCCGGCTTCCGGTCAACCGGCCCTGGCCGGCGCCAAATCCTGAATTCCCTTACTCAACTGCAATCCGCTGGAGCGATCACCATGCACTACAAGCAACCCACCCACCTGCAAGCCGCCATCCTCGACTGGGCCGGCACCGTCGTCGACTTCGGCTCCTTCGCGCCGACCCAGATCTTCGTCGAGGCCTTCGCCGAGTTCGGCGTCGCCGTCTCCCTGGAGGAGGCCCGCGGCCCGATGGGCATGGGCAAGTGGGACCACATCCGCACCCTCTGCGACATCCCGGCGATCGCCGAACGCTACCGCGCCGCCTTCGGCCGCACCCCGACCGACGATGACGTCACCGCCATCTACGAGCGCTTCATGCCGCTGCAGATCGAGAAGATCGGCCTGCACTCGGCGCTGATCCCCGGCGCCCTCGACGCCATCGCCACCCTGCGCGACAAGGGCCTGAAGATCGGTACCTGCTCCGGCTACCCGGCGGTGGTGATGGCCAAGGTGGTGGAACTGGCCCGCGAGAACGGCTACCAGCCGGACCACGTGGTGGCCACCGACGAAGTACCCAACGGTCGCCCGTACCCGGCGCAGTCCCTGGCCAACGTGATCGCCCTCGGCATCAACGACGTCGCCGCCTGCGTGAAGGTGGACGACACCTGGCCGGGCATCCTCGAAGGCCGCAGCGCCGGCATGTGGACCGTGGCCCTGACCTGCTCCGGCAACGCCCTGGGCCTGACCTATGAGCAGTTCAAGGCGCTACCGAAAGACAAGCTGGACCAGGAGCGCGCGCGCATCGGCCAGATGTTCGAAGCCTCCCGCCCGCACTACCTGATCGACACCATCGCCGAGCTGCCGGCGGTGATCGACGACATCAACAAGCGCCTGGCCCGCGGCGAAACCCCGCAAGGGGCCTGATTGGAAACGGGGTCTGCCGTCGGCCCCTCCCCCGGCGGGCAAGGATGCCCGCACCTCTCGTCAAAAAGCCCGGCCCCTGCGAAGGGGCCGGGCTTTTTTTCGTTGGTCGGGACGGCAAACACTCTCCCACCGGCGGGCCTCGACCCTGTGGGGGCGAATTCATTCGCCAAGGGATGCGCAGCTTCCCCGGCAAGTCCGCAGGCCGGTCCTGCGGACCGGTTGGCGAATAAATTCGCCCCTACAAAAAAGCGACTCCCAGCCAACACTCGCCCCCACCGGCGGCACCGGACAACCCTGTGGGGGCGAATTCATTCGCCAAGGGATGCGCAGCGTCCCCCGGCAAGTCCGCAGGCCGGTCCTGCGGACCGGTTCGCGATTGAAATCGCCCCCACGAAAAGCGCCCCCCGGCCAACACTCCCCCCACCGGCGGCACCGGACAATCCTGTGGGGGCGAATTCATTCGCCAA
This sequence comes from Metapseudomonas cellulosilytica, assembly GCF_049334135.1. Lineage (NCBI taxonomy): Bacteria > Pseudomonadati > Pseudomonadota > Gammaproteobacteria > Pseudomonadales > Pseudomonadaceae > Metapseudomonas > Metapseudomonas cellulosilytica. Next base: position 73,622 of record NZ_JBHZGN010000011.1, read on the forward strand.
GGGATGCGCAGCGTCCCCCGGGCAAATCCTCAGGCCGGCCCTGCGGGCCGGTTGGCGAATGAATTCGCCCCTACAGGAACTCGGCCCTAACCTCGGGTCGCGATCGCATGCTTGCGCAGCTTGCGATACAGCGTGTTGCGGCTGATACCGAGCTGTTCGGCGGTGCGGGTCATGTGCCAGCGCTGGCTGTCCAGGGCGTTGAGCAGGGCCGTGCGCTCGGCATCGTCCAGGGGATTGGCCTGCGGCTCGGGGGCAGCCGGTGGGGATGCCGCGCGCAGGACCTCACGGGGCAGGTCGGCAAGGCGGATCAGGCCGTCCTCGCAGAGGGCCGTGAGGGTGCGCAACACCGTACGCATCTGCCGCACGTTACCCGGCCAGTGATAGTCCAGAAGCGCCTGGCGAGCGTCCTCGGCCAGACAGATGCGCATACCCCGCGCCTCCTCCTCCAGCAGGTGCTGCAGCAGCTCCGGCCTGTCGCTGCGCTCGCGCAAGGGCGGCAGGTCGAGGATCAGGCCGTTGAGGCGGTAGAACAGGTCCTCGCGGAAGCCGCCGTCGCGGACCTTCTCCTCCAGTTCGCGGTGGGTGGCGCTGATGATCCGCACGTCCACCGGCTGCGGCTCACCGCCGATGGGCACCACCTGGCGCTCTTCCAGCACGCGCAAGAGGCGGGTCTGCAAGGCCAGGGGCATGTCGCCGATCTCATCGAGGAACAGCGTGCCGCCATCGGCCTGCTGCAGCTTGCCGCGCATGCCTTCCTTGCGCGCACCGGTGAAACTGCCGCCGCGATAGCCGAACAATTCGCTCTCGATCAGGGTTTCCGGAATGGCGGCGCAGTTCAATGCCACGAATGGCCGTTCAGCGCGGGAGCTGGCCTGGTGCAGCGCCCGAGCGAAGGCCTCCTTGCCGGAACCGGTTTCACCATTGACCAGCAGCGGCACATCGCGCTCGTAAACCCGCAGGGCCCGACGGAAGTCGTGCTGCAGGGCCAGGTCGCCCAGGCAGATGCCGGGGCGCGCCGGTTTCGACGGCTGCAGCGGAATCGGCTGCGGCAGGCTGCGGGGCTGGCCGCGCAGGGCGGCGAACAGCGCGCGGCCATTGCGCGTGCGCAACGGCCAGCTGGTCACCGGCTGCGGGCTGGCGCGTCCCATCAGGTCGTCAAGGCGGCAGTCGAAAAAGGCTTCCACCGGCTGGCCCAACAGGCGCTCGCGAGGGCATCCCAGCAGATTGATGGCGCTCTGGTTCACCGCACTGATGCGCCCTTCCCCGTCGAAGGACAGCAACCCCTCGCTGAACAACCCGATGTATTCGGCCTGCAAGTGGAAGCGCAGCAGCCACTCGCCCTCGAAGCGGCGCAGGAAATAACAGCTCTCGATCATCTTCGCCGAGAGATTGACCAGCGCCATGGTGTGGAACTGGCTCTGGCGCGACATATCGTGCCGCGCGGATGACACGTCCAGCACCGCCATCAGGTCGCCCTGGGGGTCGAACACCGGACTGGCGGAGCAGGTCAGGCCGGTGTGGCGGCTGCGGAAGTGCTCGTCCTGGTGAATGGTCAGCGCCTGGCGCTCCACCACGCAGGTGCCGATGCCGTTGGTGCCTTCGCTGGCCTCGCTCCAGTCGGCGCCGAGCCAGAGCCCGGCGCGCTCGAAGGTGGGCCGCTCGGCATGGGCGGTCACGCAATTGAGGATGACCCCGCGGGCGTCGGTGAGCAGCACCGCGTGGCCGGCGCCGGAGAGCTGGCGGTAGAGGTTGTTCATCTCGCCATTGGCCACCTCCAGCACCTGCTGCATGCGCTCGCGGCATTCGAGCATGCGCCCGTGCTCCAGCACCGTGGGCGCCACCGGCAAGGCCGGGTCGAGGTGGTAATCCTCCAGGCAGCGTAGCCAGGAGCGAGCGATCGAAGGGTCGGCAGCCGGCCCGCTGGCCTGCGCCTTCCCCTGTGCCAGGGTCATCACCTGTTGGGCGTGACGGCTGAGAGGATTCTGCATTGTTGTTCTTCTCCAGTGCGGGCTTCCGGGAGGCAGCCCTGGCCGTTGGACGGCACCCGCATCGACGCAGCATCCTCCAGCGTGAAAGCCATTGCAATGGCTGGCCGACCCGTCGGTCACCCGCTGTGCCAATTACGTGACAAAGTGTCACGAACAGCTGTGCCAGCCTTGTCACATCGGCAGTTCGAAGCGCCCCTCGCAACTCGACGAAACCGCTCTGTACCGAGGCTTTCAGCACTCTGGCCCAGGCCTTGCTCTTGTCAGGATACAAACGCCAACCGGCGTCATTGCAACTACAACAAGAGACAGGAGAAACACCATGCGTTACGCCCAACCCGGTACCCCCGGCGCTGTCGTTTCCTTCAAGTCCCGCTACGGCAACTACATCGGTGGCGAGTTCGTCGCCCCGGTCAAAGGCCAGTACTTCACCAACACCTCCCCGGTGAATGGCCAGCCGATCGCCGAATTCCCCCGCTCCACTGCCGAAGACGTCGAGAAAGCCCTGGACGCCGCCCATGCCGCCGCCGATGCCTGGGGCCGCACTTCGGTCCAGGACCGCTCCAACATCCTGCTGAAGATCGCCGATCGCATCGAGCAGAACCTGGAAGTCCTCGCTGTCACCGAGACCTGGGACAACGGCAAGCCGGTCCGCGAAACCCTGAACGCCGACATCCCGCTGGCCGCCGACCACTTCCGCTACTTCGCCGGCTGCATCCGCGCCCAGGAAGGCGGCGCCGCCGAGATCAACGAGAACACCGTCGCCTACCACATCCACGAGCCGCTGGGCGTGGTCGGCCAGATCATCCCGTGGAACTTCCCGCTGCTGATGGCCGCCTGGAAGCTCGCCCCGGCGCTGGCCGCCGGCAACTGCATCGTGCTGAAACCCGCCGAGCAGACTCCGCTGGGCATCGCCGTGCTGATGGAGATCATCGGCGACCTGCTGCCGGCCGGCGTGCTCAACGTGGTGCAAGGCTTCGGCAAGGAAGCGGGCGAAGCCCTGGCCACCAGCAAGCGCATCGCCAAGATCGCCTTCACCGGCTCCACCCCGGTGGGCTCGCACATCCTGAAATGCGCGGCCGAGAACATCATTCCCTCCACCGTGGAGCTGGGCGGCAAGAGCCCGAACATCTACTTCGAAGACATCATGCAGGCCGAGCCGGCCTTCATCGAGAAAGCCGCCGAAGGCCTGGTGCTGGCCTTCTTCAACCAGGGCGAGGTGTGCACCTGCCCGTCCCGCGCGCTGGTGCAGGAATCCATCTACCCGGCGTTCATGGCCGAAGTGATGAAGAAGGTCAAAGCCATCAAGCGCGGCGACCCGCTGGACACCGACACCATGGTCGGCGCCCAGGCCTCCCAGCAGCAGTTCGAGAAGATCCTCTCCTACCTCGACATCGCCCAGCAGGAAGGCGCGGAAGTGCTCACCGGCGGCGCCGTGGAGAAGCTGGAAGGCAGCCTGTCCACCGGCTACTACATCCAGCCGACCCTGCTGAAGGGACACAACAAGATGCGCGTGTTCCAGGAGGAGATCTTCGGCCCGGTGGTGGGCGTCACCACCTTCAAGGACGAAGCCGAAGCTCTGGCGATCGCCAACGACACCGAGTTCGGCCTCGGCGCCGGCCTCTGGACCCGCGACATCAACCGCGCCTACCGCATGGGCCGCGGCATCAAGGCCGGCCGCGTGTGGACCAACTGCTACCACCTGTACCCGGCTCATGCCGCCTTCGGTGGCTACAAGAAGTCCGGCGTCGGCCGCGAAACCCACAAGATGATGCTCGACCACTACCAGCAGACCAAGAACCTGCTGGTGAGCTACGACATCAACCCGCTGGGCTTCTTCTGATCTCCGCCCGGTAACGAAAAACGCGGCCTCGGCCGCGTTTTTCTTTTTCTACACCCTCACCGCGGACACACACCCTGTAGGGGCGAATTCATTCGCCAAGCAGGCCGAAGGTCTGCCCCTAGGCCTTGCAGGGGGCCGCTACGCAGCCCTTGGCGATTGAAATCGCCCCCACAGGAAAAGCAGCTCCGTCGCTTGGGCCAAGCTTAGCGCTCGTCGCCCCGCCACTGCCGGGGGCTCACCCCGAACCAGCGGCGGAAGGCACGGGAGAAGGCGCTGGTCTCGGAATAGCCGAGCAGGGGCGCCAGTTCGGAGATGGGCCGCTGGCGCTGGCGCAGGTAGTGCAGCGCCAGCTCGCGACGGGTTTGCTCCACCAATTGGCTGAAGCTGAGATTCTCCTCGCGCAGGCGCCGTTGCAGGCCCGCCGGGGTCAGTTCCAGGCGCTCGGCGATCTGTTCGAGGCTGGGCTCGCCCAGGGCCAGGGCCAGGCGGATCTGGGTGCCTGCCTCCTCCAGCAGGCTCGGCCGCATGTCTTGCTCGCCCAGCCTGCGGATCACATCCTGGACCAGGAACAGCAGGTTGGCATCGCGCTCCGGCATGGCCTTGTCGTGCACGTCGCCCTTGGGTAGCAGCAGGAAGTTGCAGGGCCGGCCGAATTGCACCGGCGCGCCAAAGGCCTGGCTGTGCTCCTGCCAGCCCTCCGGGCGCTCGTGCTCGAAGGCCACGGCGCGTGGCGTCCAGTCAGCGCCCAGGACATGGCGCATCAGATTGAGCGCCATGCCCATGGTCAGCTCGGCGTCCTGGCGGCGGTCGAGGATGGCGCCGTGGCGGACCTGGTAGTCGAAGCGGTAGCACTCGCCGCAATCCACCAGGCGGATCAGCGTGCTGTGCTGGTGATAGGGAAAGGCGGCGGCGAAGTTCTTCAGGGCCTCTTCCAGGGTGTCCGAGCAGAGTCCGACATACCCCAGCAGCCCCAGCGCGCGGGGTTGGAACTGCTGGCCATAGCGCAGCCCGAAGTTGTCGCAGCCCGACTGCCGCGCGGCTTCCTCCAGCACCTGGCAGTAGTTGGGCAAGGCCAGGCTCAGCGTGGGGTGGCGCAAACGCTCCGGGTCGATGCCGGCGCGGCCGAAGACCAGGTCCAGGTCGCCGCCCTGGTCGGTGATGAAACGATCGAGGCCACTGGCAGCCGCCGACAGCACGCCGACATTGCTCGCCGTAGGCACCTGCAGGCTGGCACTGGAAAACAGGGACTGGCTCATCACGGACCACCGGTTTTTATTGATCGCTCATCCAAGCAAAACCCATGCCCCCGCGCGGGGCCGCAAGGACGTTGGCCTGGAGGCCAGCCCCCAGGCCATTCCCGAGCCATTTCCGTGCAGGGAAGCAGCCCTCGCCCCGTACCGGGGCAAACCCTGTTTGGGGCAATGGGTAACAACGCCGCGCAACTTGACCGCAGGTATCGCACAGCGCCCTCCAGGGTCAAGTCCTGGGCGGGGGCGCTGGATAAGATCGAACCCCCGGTCATCCATAACAAGGCCCCCCAAGGGCAGAGGAGTCCCGATGAGCACAACACAACTAAAACCCACGCTCGGTACCTTGCACCTCTGGGGCATCGCTGTCGGCCTGGTGATCTCAGGCGAATACTTCGGCTGGAGCTATGGCTGGGGTGCCGCCGGCACCCTCGGTTTCCTGGTCACCGCGCTGCTGGTGGCGACCATGTACACCTGCTTCATCTTCAGCTTCACCGAACTGACCACCGCCATTCCCCATGCCGGCGGCCCCTTCGCCTACAGCCGCCGTGCCTTCGGCGAGAAAGGCGGGTTGATCGCCGGCATCGCCACCCTGATCGAATTCGTCTTCGCCCCGCCGGCCATCGCCATGGCCATCGGCGCCTACCTCAACGTGCAATACCCGGAACTCAACCCCAAGCACGCCGCGGTGGGCGCCTACTTCGTGTTCATGACCCTGAACATCCTCGGCGTCAGCATCGCCGCCGCCTTCGAGCTGGTGGTGACCGTGCTGGCGGTGGCCGAACTGCTGGTGTTCATGGGCGTGGTGGCGCCGGGCTTCAGCTTCAGCAACTTCGTGCTCAATGGCTGGGCCGGCTCCAACGAATTCAGCGGCGCGGCCTTCTCCGGCATCTTCGCCGCCATCCCCTTCGCCATCTGGTTCTTCCTCGCCATCGAGGGCGCGGCCATGGCGGCGGAAGAGGCCAAGGACCCGAAGCGCACCATCCCGCGCGCCTATATCGCCGGCATCCTGACCCTGGTGTTCCTCGCGATCGGCGTGATGATCATGGCCGGCGGCGTGGGTGACTGGCGCGAACTGTCGAACATCAACGACCCGCTGCCCCAGGCCATGAGAGCCGTGGTGGGCCACAACTCCACCTGGATGCACATGCTGGTGTGGATCGGCCTGTTCGGCCTGGTCGCCAGCTTCCACGGCATCATCCTCGGCTACTCCCGCCAGTTCTTCGCCCTGGCCCGCGCCGGCTACCTGCCCCGCGGCCTGGCCAAGCTGTCGCGCTTCCAGACCCCGCACCGCGCCATCATCGCCGGCGGCGTGATCGGCATCGCCGCCATCTACAGCGACGGCCTGGTGAACCTGCAGGGCATGACCCTGACCGCGGCGATGATCACCATGAGCGTGTTCGGCGCCATCGTCATGTACATCATCAGCATGCTCAGCCTGTTCAAGCTGCGCGCCAGCGAGCCGCACCTGGAGCGCACCTTCCGCGCGCCGGGCTACCCGGTGGTGCCGGCCATCGCCCTGGTACTGGCCGTGGTCTGCCTGCTGGCCATGGCCTGGTTCAACACCTTGATCGGTTTCATCTTCCTTGGCTTCATGGCGGCGGGTTACATCTACTTCCAGTTCACCGCCCACCATCGCGCCAGTGCACCGGAAGATGCGATGCTGACCCGCGCCTGAATTCGGCTGCGAGGAACCGGCCCGTAGGGTGGAAATCCACGAATTGGATTTCCACCACAGCGGTGGATAGAAGAGCGCTATCCACCCTACGGGTTCCGCTCTACCCAGGCTCACCCGAGGACGGAGACACAGATGGCAAGCTTTTCCCACAGCGTCGGCGGCGAGACCTGGCGCTTCGACAGCCTCAAGGAAGTCATGGCCAAGGCCAGCCCGGCGCGCTCCGGCGACTACCTGGCCGGGGTCGCCGCCGCCAGCGATGGCGAACGGGTCGCGGCGCAGATGGCCCTGGCCGACATCCCGCTCAAGCACTTCCTCGATGAGGCATTGATTCCCTACGAGGACGACGAAGTCACCCGCCTGATCATCGACAGCCACGACCGCGCCGCCTTCGCCCCGGTGAGCCACCTCACCGTCGGCGGCCTGCGCGACTGGCTGCTCAGCGAACATGCCGACGAGGCCAGCCTGCGTGCGCTGGCCAAAGGCCTGACGCCGGAGATGGCCGCCGCCGTGTCGAAGATCATGCGCGTGCAGGACCTGGTGCTGGTGGCGCAGAAGATCCGCGTGGTCACCCGCTTTCGCAACACCATGGGCCTGCGCGGGCGGCTCTCCACCCGGCTGCAGCCCAACCACCCCACGGACGAGCCCGCCGGTATCGCCGCGAGCATCCTCGACGGCCTGCTCTACGGCAACGGCGACGCCATGCTGGGGATCAACCCGGCCACCGACAGCATCTCGTCCATCTGCGCCATGCTGGAAATGCTCGACGCCATCATCCAGCGCTACGAAATCCCCACCCAGGCCTGCGTGCTGACCCATGTCACCACGTCCATCGCCGCCATCGAGCGCGGCGTGCCGCTGGACCTGGTGTTCCAGTCCATCGCCGGCACCGAGGCGGCCAACGCCAGCTTCGGCGTCAGCCTGAAGGTCCTCCAGGAAGGCTACGAGGCGGGCCTGTCGCAAAAGCGCGGCACCCTCGGCAACAACCTGATGTACTTCGAGACCGGCCAGGGCAGCGCCCTGTCGGCCAACGCCCACCACGGTGTCGACCAGCAGACCTGCGAAACCCGCGCCTACGCCGTGGCCCGGCACTTCAACCCCTTCCTGGTGAACACGGTGGTGGGTTTCATCGGCCCGGAATACCTCTACAACGGCAAGCAGATCATCCGCGCCGGGCTGGAAGACCACTTCTGCGCCAAGCTCCTCGGCGTGCCCATGGGCTGCGACATCTGCTACACCAACCACGCCGAGGCCGACCAGGACGACATGGACACCCTGCTGACCCTGCTCGGGGTGGCCGGCATCAACTTCATCATGGGCATCCCCGGCTCGGACGATGTGATGCTCAACTACCAGACCACCTCCTTCCATGACGCCCTCTACGCCCGCCAGAGCCTGGGGCTCAAGCCCGCGCCGGAGTTCGAGGCCTGGCTGGAGCGCATGGGTATCCTGGTGCAGAGCGATGGCCGGGTGATTCTTGGCGAGCAGTTGCCACACGCCTTCCGCCAGGCCATCGCGCGACTCGCCTGAACTCCGAGGAGAGACGGATGAAAGACCCACGCCCCACCTCCGGCCACACCGCCAACCCCTGGCAGGAACTGCGCCGCCTGACCCCCGCGCGCATCGCCCTGGGCCGGGCCGGCATCAGCCTGCCGACCCACGCCCAGCTGAACTTCCAGTACGCCCACGCCCAGGCGCGGGATGCCGTGCACCTGCCCTTCGAGCATGCCGAGCTGTCCGCGAAGCTGGCCGAGCGTGGCCGCGACACCCTGCTGCTGCACAGCGCCGCCAAGGACCGCGACACCTACCTGCAGCGCCCGGATCTGGGCCGCCGCCTGGATGCGTCGTCGCGGGAGACGCTGCTACAGCACGCCCAGGCCAATCCCGGTGGCTACGACCTGGCCGTGGTGGTGGCCGACGGCCTCTCCGCGCTGGCGGTCCAGCGCCATACCCTGCCCTTCCTCGAACGCATGGAGGAACAGGCCCTGGCCGAAGGCTGGTCGCTGTCGCCGGTGGTGCTGGTGCAGCAGGGCCGGGTGGCGGTGGCCGACGAAGTCGCCGAACTGCTGGGGGCGAAGATGGTGGTGATCCTCATCGGCGAACGCCCCGGTCTCAGCTCCCCGGACAGCCTCGGCCTGTACTTCACCTGGGCGCCACGTGTAGGCCTGACCGACGCCTATCGCAACTGCATCTCCAACGTGCGCCTGGAGGGCCTGTCCTACGGCATGGCCGCCCACCGTTTGCTCTACCTGATGCGCGAAGCCTGCCGCCGCCAGCTCTCGGGGGTGAGCCTGAAGGACGAAGCCGAGGTGCCGAGCCTTGACGGTGAGGCGGACCGCACCCTGGCGGGCAACTTCCTGCTGATGGGGGCGCAGGACTGAGATCCGTGGGCGTTTGCCGTGTATCGGCCAGACGGCATTGAAATGGGCCCCGAGCTGCACGGGCGTGCCTCGAAAACCGCGCTCCCTCGGCCATCCTTGCCTTGTCTGGTGTCGGCTCGCGAATCCGCAAGGTGCACGGGGCAAGGATGCAAATCAAACGCTTGCTTGGATTGCGCTTTCAATTGGCTTTGGTGCAGGATCGAATCGCTTCGCTGGCACAGCACCTGCATTGCGAACATTGCCCCAACTACTGATATCGAGGCCCATCATGCGCATCGTCCAAGCCACCCTGGAGCACCTGGACCTGCTTACGCCGCTGTTCGTGAAGTACCGTGAGTTCTACGGTGAACTGCCGTTCCCGGAGTCCTCGAGAAAGTTCCTGGAAAAGCGCCTGAGCCGCCAGGAATCCGTGATCTACCTCGCCCTTGCCGATGACGACGGGCGCTTGCTGGGCTTCTGCCAGCTCTACCCGAGCTTCTCCTCGCTGGCCTTGAAGCGGGTCTGGATCCTCAACGATATCTATGTCGCCGAAGACGCCCGCCGCCAGCTGGTGGCCGACCGCCTGCTGCAGACGGCGAAGAAGATGGCGCGGGAGACCAACGCCGTGCGCATGCGCGTATCCACCAGCGTGAGCAACGAGGTGGCGAAGAAGGTGTACGAGTCCATCGGTTTCCACGAAGACACCGAGTTCACGAACTACATCCTGCCGATCAACAGCGACTGACACCGGCAACCCGCCCGGACCGCCTGGTCCGGGCGCGTCCTGCCTAACCCAAGCCCAGCCACAGCCCCAGCAACAGGGGCAGCCCCAGCATCAGTGCCACGGCCAGGCGTCGTGACCTGCCGCGCCGGTGTGCGGGCCGCTGCCGACGCGCCTGCACGAGCAGCCGCTCCAGGGCCGATTGGAACTCCGACAACGCTTCGAAGCGCGCCCCGGGGTGCGGCGCCAGCGCCTTGGCCAGCACGCCGTCCCAGCCTTCAGGCAGGTCCGCGAGCTGTCCGGCAAGCGGCACGTAGCGGCTGGCCTGGCCGCCCTCGGGCCGCGCCGCCTCCGGCCACCGCCCACTGAGCAACCAGTAGACCAGCGCCGCGAGGGCGAACTGATCGGCACTGCCATCCAGCGCGCGGCCATGCCGCAGCTCGGGAGAAAGAGGCACCGCCTGATCGGGAGCGGCCTGGCGAGCGACCCCGGGAAGGATGGCGGCGAACTCCGGCAACAGCAGCAGGCGCCCGTGCTCGTCCAGCAGAATCTGCCGGGGATTCAGCCAGAGCCCCTGCATGCCCCGCCGTTGCAGCGAGCGGACTGCCTCGATCAGTTGCACCACCAGGCCGAAGGTGGTTTCGGCATCCAGCGGGCCTTGGCCCTCGCGCCAGCGCGCCAGGCTCTGCGCACCGGCGCCAGGCAGGGCGAAGAGCTGGAAGGCATGCTGGCGGCCCTGGCGTGGCGACAGCACCTGGGGCAAGGTGGCCACCGGGCTGCGCCGCAGTACCCATTCGCGCTGCCAGAAAGCCTCATCGGCGTCCCTCTCCGCCAGCCAGAGCAGCGCCTCGCGCCCCTCCGCCCTGGCACGGAACAATCGCCCTGGTGGCCCGTAGTCGCACGGTTCGAGCAAGGTCCAGCCATCCACCTGCATGCCCGGCACCGCCCCATCCAGCTTCGGCCAATGACCGCCCGACGCCGACGGCGGCAGCCAATGGGGCTCGCCGGGCAGAACCAGGGCAGCTGCACCGGGGGCGCCCAGCAGCGGCCCCAGCAAGTCGGCCAGATCGCCCGGCTGCAGGCCGGCGCCGGCTTTGCACAGCGCGCGCAGATCAGCCACTTCGAGCAAGGGCTGGGGCGCCATCAGCAAGGGCTGGTTCGGCGCCAGCGGCAGGCTGTGCTGGATCACCGCCAGCTCCGCCTGGCTGCCCAGGGGATTGTCGCGTCCGACCAGGCCATGGGCCTGCTCGCCGAAAAATCGCACCAGCCCGATGGCTCCGGCCTGAAGGAAATGCGCCTCGCCGTCCTGCACCAGGAGCAGGCCGGCACTCAGCTCCGGCACCGCCTCGCCGGCCTGGCGGCGGCGGAACAGCTGGAGGTTCAGCGCGGCCAGCACCTGCCGCGCCGCCTGGGTTTCGCTCCAGCCCTCGGGCGTACAGGCGTAGTCGGCGAACAGGGCGTCCAGGTACTGCCCCAGCATTTGCACCGCATTGGTGCAGGAACGCCCCCAGAGCAGCGCCACCAGCAGCAGCGGCGGACGCCCCCGCCGCCCCGCCACCCAGCCCGCGCGGGCGCGGGCCGCCTGGCTGGGCAGATCCAGCCCGTGCCCATGGGCGAGGCTCACGGCGGGGTGTTCCAACAACTGCAACGACATGGGCCCATCCTGAATCCGGGAAATCAGCGGAAACAGTTGCAGCCTTCATGCCGTTCACCATTCGGCCAACGGCTCGCTCTAGCTGTAAGACTTGCCCCTATAATGCGTCAGTTACGCCCTATACCTGCTCCTGCCATCGACAAGGCGCCTCATGGACTTCAACCCGATCGACCTCATCCTCCACCTCGACGTCTATCTGAATCAGCTGGTGAGCAACTACGGAACCTGGATCTACGCGATCCTGTTCCTGGTGATCTTCTGCGAAACCGGATTGGTGGTGACACCGTTCCTCCCGGGCGACTCGCTGCTCTTCATCGCCGGCGCGGTCGCCGCCGGTGGCGCCATGGACCCCCTGCTGCTCGGCGGCCTGTTGATGCTGGCGGCCATCAGTGGCGACAGCCTCAACTACCTGATCGGGCGAACGGTGGGCGAAAAGCTGTTCAAGAACCCCGACTCGAAAATCTTCCGCCGCGACTACCTGCAGCGCACCCATGAGTTCTATGACCGCCATGGCGGCAAGACCGTGACCCTGGCGCGCTTCCTGCCCATCGTGCGCACCTTCGCCCCCTTCGTCGCCGGCGTGGGCAAGATGCCGTATGCGCGCTTCCTCGGTTTCAGCGTACTGGGCACCCTCCTCTGGGTGGGCGGCCTGGTGACCCTGGGCTACTTCTTCGGCAACGTGCCCTTCATCAAGCAGAACCTGTCGCTGATGGTGGTCGCCATCATCGGCATCTCCATGCTGCCGATGGTGATCAGCATGGTGCGCAGCCGTCTTCGGCCTGCCGGCAAGAGCGCCGAACAATCGAGCTGACCCGCCGTCGATGTGGTCCTACCGCACCTGGCGCCGCCAGCGCATCCTCGCCCGTAACCCGGTCGACCCGCAGCAGTGGGCGGCCGTGCGCCGGCGCCTGCCGATACTCGACGGCCTGGACGAAGGCGAAGACCAGCGCCTGCGCGAGCGCAGCGTGCTGTTCCTGCATGACAAGCGCATCACCGCCCTGTCCGGCGTCACGCTTTCCCGGGAAGATCGCCTGCTGCTCGCCGCCCAGGCCCAGCTCCCCCTGCTGCACCTGCCGGACCTCAACTGGTACCAGGGCTTCCACGAACTGGTCCTCTACCCGGACGATTTCGTCAGCCCGCAGCGTCACCGCGATGCCGCTGGCGTCGAGCATGAATACGACGACGCGCGCAGCGGCGAATCCTGGCAGTTCGGCCCGGTCATCCTCGCCTGGCCCGGCGTGCAGGCCAGCGGCGGCTGGGACGGTTACAACCTGGTGATCCACGAGCTGGCCCACAAGCTCGACATGCTCAGCGGCGGCCCCAACGGCCTGCCGCCGCTGCACCGGGACATGCGCCAGTCCGACTGGGCGCTGGCCATGAAAAGCGCCTTTGATGAAATGAACGCCCAGCTCGACCGCGACCCCGATGCCGAAACGCCCATCGACCCCTACGCCGCCGAAGACCCGGCGGAGTTCTTCGCCGTCACCAGCGAGTACTTCTTCAGCGCCCCGGACCTGCTGGACCAGGCCTTCCCCGCCGTGTACCGCCAACTCCAGGCCTTCTATCGCCAGGATCCGCTGGGCCGCCTGCAGCGCTTGCAGGAAATCCATCCGGACTACCGAAACGCGACCAATGGATGAGCAGAACGGCGTGGCATCGGTGTCGGAATGTGCCTATAATCGCGCCCACTTTTTTGGCCCCACCTTTGGGAGTTGACCATGAGCTACAGCAAGATCCCGGCCGGCAAAGACCTGCCGAACGACATCTACGTCGCGATCGAGATTCCGGCCAACCACGCGCCGATCAAATACGAAATCGACAAGGACAGCGACTGCCTGTTCGTCGACCGTTTCATGGCCACCCCGATGTTCTACCCGGCCAACTACGGCTACATCCCCAACACCCTGGCTGACGACGGCGATCCCCTGGACGTGCTGGTCGTCACCCCCTACCCGGTGGCTCCGGGCGCCGTGATCCGCGCCCGTCCGGTCGGCGTCCTGCACATGACCGACGAAGCCGGCGGCGACGCCAAACTGCTGGCCGTACCCCACGACAAGCTGAGCGTCCTCTACAAGGACGTGAAGGAATACACCGACCTGCCGGCTCTGCTGCTGGAGCAGATCAAGCACTTCTTCGAGAACTACAAGGACCTCGAGAAAGGCAAGTGGGTGAAAGTAGAAGGCTGGGGCAACGCCGACGAAGCCCGCGCTGAAATCACCAAGGCGGTTGCGGCTTACCAGAAGTAAGCCCCCGGCTGCGACTTCCCTCCGAAGTCTCGCCCAGCTGCAGACAACGCCCGTATCGAACGATACGGGCGTTGTCGTTTCAGGGCCCGACTCCCGCTCATACCCGCCGCCGGGTATCCGACGGCCGCTCGCCAAATTCCTGTCGGTAATCCGCGGCGAACTGACCCAGATGGGCGAGTCCCCAACTCGAGGCGATCTCGGTGATCGACGCCGTCTGCTCCGGTTCGAGGAGCGCCTCCCTCACCCGCTGCAGGCGGACCTCCTTCACGTAGCGCATCACCCCGATATCGCGCCATTGGTGAAAGGCCCTCTGCAAGGTCCGGATACTGCAATGGGCCGCGGCGGCGATCGCCGCCAGCGTCAGTGGCTGCCCGGCCTGTTCATCGATGAACGCCATGGCACGCCTCAGGCAGGCCGGGGCGATAGCGCTGGCCGCTCCAGGCAGCCCGGCCACCCGGTCCGCGACCAAGTGCATGATCAGCAACTCTTCCGCACGCGGCAGCAGCATCGCCCTCAAGGTCTCCGGCGTATCGGGGTGCAGCAAATGCCGGAGCATCTCCACGGAGGCCAGCCAGCGATCGCGCTGTCCCGGCGCATCCAGCACCCAGGAGGACAGTCCTCCCGGCAGCGACCGCCCGGACAGGCGCCGCCAGAACTCATCCACCCGCCGCGCATCGATGCGCACGCCCAGCTGCACGTTGTCCAGGTTGTAGCGGTAGCTCGATTGCGCATCCGGGGCGATGACCACGGTCGAGCCGGCCTTTCCCATGTGTTCGAGGCTTCCGCTGCGGATGTCCGCACGCCCCGCCAGCGTGGTGAGCACCAGGACGAAGTCCCCGAAAACCTCCGGCTCGATCGAAATGTCCGCCCCGTATGTGAACCAGGACAGCACAACGCTCTCGCCCTGCAGCCGTGACATGCTGGCGGGCCAACGACGCTGGCGGGCCGCACGGAAGCGGTAGGGACAAAACACCCGGCCGACTTCTTCACGGGCGCGCTCCAGGTCCGTGGACTCGAACACCAGCGCGCTGCGCGGAATGTCGCCATGGAGCAGCGACGAGCCGAATGACCTGGGTGGCGTTCCGGGATGGGAAAACGGGGTGTTCACGTTCTGCTGCCTCCATGACACGAGGACCTGGCCTGTGGAAAAAGGGCGCGTTTCCGATGCGGATGGCGCCCGATAGATAGCCGGCCCGCTGACGCTCGGCCGACCATGGGGCCCTGTCGCCTATCGATGGAGCCTTGCGTAGAACCATGAAACCTTCACTCAAGAAAAACTATACGGCCTACATCAACGGTGGATTTGTTCCGTCCCACGGAGCGGTGTTCGCCGCCACCAATCCCGCCACGGGCGAGCACCTCGCCGACATCGCCCGCTGCGATGCCGCCGACGTCGCCACGGCGGTCCAGGCCGCGCAACGGGCCCTGCCCGGCTGGAAGGCCACGAGCTACGAAGAACGCGCCGCCTTGCTGAACCGGCTCGCCGACGCCCTGGAGAAAGAGCTCCCGCGCCTGGCGCTGATCGACGCCCTGGACATTGGCCGGCGCATCGCTGAAACCCGCCTGGACCACCAGAAAGCCATCGCCCAGTACCGCTATTTCGCCGGTGCGATCCTGACTCACGAGGGGTACGGGCGACCGATCCCGGACGGCTACCTGATGGTGAAGCGCGAACCCATCGGCGTGGTCGGGCAGATCATCCCGTGGAACGTGCCGGCGCTGATGGTCGCCCTCAAGGTGGCGCCGGCGCTGGCGGCGGGCAATACCCTGGTGCTCAAGCCCGACGAGAACGCCTCGCTGTCCACCCTGGAGTTCGCCGAGATCGCCGGCGGCATCTTCCCGCCGGGGGTCATCAACGTGGTGCCGGGATATGGCGAGGAAGTGGGCGCCGCCCTGACCGCCCACCCGCAGGTGGCCAAGCTGGCCTTCACAGGCAGCCCCGAGGTCGGACGGATCATCGCCCACGCCGGTGCCGAACGGCTGGTGCCGGTGTCGCTGGAACTGGGCGGCAAGAGCCCCAACATCGTGTTCCCGGATGCCGATGACCTCGATGCGGTGGTGGATAACGCCCTGTTCGCCGCCATGTACTGCAATGGCCAGTCCTGCCTGGCCGGCACCCGCCTGTTCGTTCACGACGACCTCTACGCGCCCTTCGTGGACAAGCTCGCCAGCGCCGCCTCCCGCCTGAAGGTCGGTAACCCGCTGGACGAATCGGTGCACCTGAGCTGCCTGGTATCGGCCAAGCAAGGGAAACGGGTGCTGGAGTACATCGACATCGGCAAGAAGGAAGGGGCCAAGGTCCTCTTCGGCGGCGAGCGCGAGCCCGTCGCGGGCTGCGAGGCCGGCTACTTCATCCAGCCGACCCTGCTGGAAGTCCGCCACGGCATGCGCGTGGCCCAGGAGGAAATCTTCGGGCCGGTACTCAGCATCATCCGCTGGAGCGATTACCAGCAGATGCTGAAAGAGGCCAACGGGGTCCCCTATGGACTCGCCGCCGGTCTCTATACCGCCGACCTGGAAAACGCGATGCGCACCGCCGACGCGCTGGAAGCCGGATCGGTCTGGATCAACCAGTACTTCAACCTCAGCAGCGGCGTTCCCTTCGGTGGGGTCAAGGAAAGCGGCATCGGGATCGAACACGGCCGTGAAACCCTGAATCTCTACTCGCAGGTGAAGTCGATCACCGTCCGCAACCGCGTGATCGAACCCTGGTACCTGGGTTGACCTTCGATTTCCAGGCGCCACCAAAGGCGGCGCCGGCCAGGAGACGATCCATGAATAAACCTGAATTCCACGACATCCTCGCCGCCGTCACCCGCGCCAAGGGCGAGCCGTTCAGGCTCGAGGCGGCCCGCCTGCGGGCACCGCAGGGCGACGAGGTGCTGGTGCGCATCGTCGCCAGCGGCCTCTGCCATACCGACCTGATCATCCGCGACCAGTACTACCCCGTGCCCCTGCCGGCGGTGCTGGGGCACGAGGGCGCTGGCATAGTCGAAGCCATAGGTCCGCAAGTCAGCTCCCTCGCCGTCGGCGACCACGTGGTGCTGACTTACGGCCACTGCGGACATTGCCTGCCCTGCAGCGCCGGACTTACCTCCTACTGCACCGACTTCTACGCCCATAACTTCGGCGGGGCCGACAAGGAGGGCAACTGCGCCATCGTCGACGCCAACGGCGAGCCCCTGCACGACCACTTCTTCGCCCAGTCCTCCTTCGCAACACTCGCCCTGAGCCGCGAAAGCAGCGCCATCAAGGTGTCGAAGGACGCGCCCCTCGAACTGCTGGGGCCGCTCGGCTGCGGCATACAGACCGGCGCCGGCGCCGTCATCAACTCCCTCAAGGTCTCCCCCGGCAGCCGCTTCCTCGCCCTGGGTGCCGGTGCGGTCGGGCTGTCCGCCGTGCTGGCGGCCAGGCTCGGCGGTGCCGCGACCATCATCGCGGTCGACCGGGTTCCCAGCCGCCTTGAGCTGGCCCGGGAGATCGGCGCCACTCATGCGATCGACAGCCGGGAGCCCGACTGGGTCGAGGCCATCAGGGAAATTACCGGCGGTGGCGTGGATTTCGCGCTCGAGTCCACCGGACGCCCGACCATCCTGGCCCAGGGCGTATCGGTCCTGGCGCCGCTGGGCGTACTGGGAGTGGTGGGCGCATCGCCGCAAGGCACCCAGGCCGCATTCGACCTCAACGACCTGATGATCGCGGGCAAGTGCATTCGCGGCATCTGCGAGGGCGACAGCGTGCCGCGCAAATTCATCCCGGAACTGGTTGAGCTGTACATGCAGGGCCGTTTCGCCTTCGACCGGCTGGTGAAGTTCTACCCCTTCGACGAGATCAACCAGGCCGTCGCGGACAGCGAGGCAGGCGTGACCCTGAAGCCGATCCTGCTCATGGACGGCCATCGACCCGCCCACTGAACACCCTCATCAGGACCTGAAAATGACCACCCTCTATCGCGGCATGGACCGCGCAACGCTCGATGCAGCCTACGACAACACCGCAGCGGTCGCGGACTTCCCCGCCATCCTGGCCGACTTCCAGTCCCGTAGCGCGCAGCTCTACGCCGGCACGGCCTGCCGGCGCGACCTGCGCTACGGCGCGCGCCCAAGGGAGCGCTATGACTGGATTCCCTGTGGCAGGACCGATGCATCCACCTTCGTCTTCATCCACGGAGGTTACTGGCAGAACTGCACCAAGGAGGATTTCGCCTTCATTGCCAGCGGACCACTGGCCAACGGCTTCAACGTCGTGCTGGCGGAATACACCCTGGCGCCGGAAGCCTCCATGAGCCAGATCGTCGGCGAAATCGGCAACCTGCTCGGCCACCTCGCTGCAGACCGCGATCACCTGGGCAGCGCAGGCCGTCCATTGGTACTCAGTGGCCACTCGGCAGGCGGTCACCTGACCGCCCAGCATCGTGCGCACCCGGTGGTGAGCACCGCGCTGCCGATCAGCCCGCTGGTGGACCTGGAGCCGATCAGCCTGTCATGGCTCGACGAGAAGCTGCGCCTCACGGCGCAGGAGATCCAGGCCTACAGCCCGTTGCGCCACATCGGTGCGGGCGCGCCAACCCTGGTTGCCGTGGGCGCCGCCGAATTGCCGGAACTCGTCCGCCACGCGGATGAATATGCAATGGCGTGCAAGGCCGCCGGTGAAACCGCCTCGCTGATCCACGTGCCGGACTGCACGCACTTCTCCGTACTCGATGATCTGGCACGGGCGGACGGTTTGCTGCTGGGTGCTCTGGCCGAAATGGCCGGGCACTGACGCAGGGCCGGGGGCCAAGCCAAGTACGTTTAGAAGTGGCGGTATGGGTATGAATTTGTTAGAGTTCGCGCCCGCAGCCAGGCCATGGTCCTGATGCTCGCAGACTTCTCAAGGCGGCCGGCGCTTACCAAAAATGAGCCCTGGCCACCCAATCAAAGCCGGCCACAAGCCGGCTTTTTTATTGCCCGCCATTTTCCACTGAAATCCACACAACCTAGACACCACGGGCATTTCAGCCTATTTTCAGTCCGTCAACCTCCACTCAAAATGACCGTGATCCGGCGAAAAGTGGGGGGACAAGTGGGGGGACAGATTCATCCCCCCACTGACAGGAGGACCGATGGGCAAGCTCAATCCCAAGCAAGTGGAGAACCTGGCGGAAGCCGGCACCTACGAAGACGGCGATGGCCTGCGACTGGACGTGAAATCCAGCGGCTCCAAGTCCTGGACATTCCGCTACCAGATGGATGGCCGACGCCGGGAAATGGGCTTGGGCAAGTACCCGAGCGTCCCGCTGAAACTCGCCCGTCAGCTAGCCGCCGATGCTCGCAAACTGCTAGCCAGCGGAGCCGATCCACTGGCGATCCGAGACGCCGAACGAGCTGCCAAGCGTGAGGCGGAACGGCAAGCCGCCGCACGCCAGCTGAGCTTCCAGATGCTCGCCACGGACTATCAGGCCGCGCATGGCACATCATGGTCGGAGAAGTGGCGCAAGGGTTGGCTGCGCAAGCTGGACCTATACGCTTTCCCCATCATTGGCAGATTGTCGGCGGATGCCATCCAGACGGAACACATCCTAAAAGTGCTGAGCCCAATCTGGGCGACCAAGACGCGTACTGCTGATGAAGTACGTGGGCAGATCGAACAGATCCTGGATGCAGCCAAAGCTCGCGGCCTGCGTGAAGGAGACAACCCTGCCCGCTGGCGTGGCCATTTGGCCAATCTGCTGAGCAAGGCCGAGAAGAAGAAGGCTCGCCAAAGGCAGCACTTTCCCGCCATGGATTGGCGCGATATCCCCAAGCTGATGGCCAAGCTATCGACGCTGCCGAACAGGGACTCCGTGGCGGCTCGCTTGCTGATCCTTACAGGCGCCCGCTCTCACATGATCCATTTCGCCCAGTGGTCGGAGTTCGATCTGCAAGCAGGCATATGGTCCCTTCCTGCCGAACGCATGAAAATGCGCAAGCCCTTCGACATCCCTCTAGCGATGGAAGCAGTTGAAATGCTGCAAGGGATAATTCGAACAGAAGGCAGTCCCTACCTGTTCCCCGGCCAGGGTAAAAGTGGCGTCATGCATGCCAATTCAATCCGCAAACTGCTGCACAACTTGGGCCATGACGACATCACCCGGCACGGCTTTCGCTCGAGCTTCAGGGACTGGGCGAACGAGCGTACTCACTACCCACGAGAGCTTTGTGAAATGGCGCTAGCCCATGATGAACGCGGCCAGACCGAGGCGGCCTATTCGCGCTCTGACTTTCTGGAAAAGCGCCGGGCCCTGATGGCTGACTGGGCTCGATATGCCACTACGCCACCAGCAGACAATATCGTAATCGGCGACTTCAAGCGTAGGTGACAGCATCTGCTGTACTAGCTGCCACTGACGGTACTATGAACACTCGTCCAATCGGCACTTCCTCTCCAAAGCACGCGAAGATGAGGTCATACACTGGCGATGCATCAAGGTAGATCTGGCCAAGACGGATAGAGGTCCAACATTCCCTTGCTTGATCCATAAGCCCGAGGGGTAAATTCGCAACCCTGGCATCGCCCCTTTTGCCGGCGGCGTCTTCTGGCAGGCACACTGTCGGGGACTGTCTCGATATCATCCTCCGGGGCTGGGAACGAGTAGAGTTCGGACCGGGAAAAGACCGGTCAGTGTGGTGACCTTTCACTAGGCATTCGTGGAACACGGGGCGTCCACGGCTCAACCGGCTTGTCGCTGTAGCTTGAGATTTTCATGGCACTCTCGACGACGCCCGAAACATTGCGGGCTGGTTCAGCAAGCATGTCCGGGCACATGACAGCTGTCAGTTCGCTATGGCACTTACGCTCTGTAAAGCACCAGGCTCAGGGCGTGGGACCCTGATGCGGCAGCAGTTCGTCATTCTGTGATACCCGCGCCGCTTCGTTCGCTTCCTCGGCACGCTGCAGCAGTAATTGACCGGGCGTCTTAATAAGTGGCCATCTCCTCGGAAGGGGCTTGCGCCGCAGGTTGGGCCCCATGTGAGTGTGCATATCCACCTCGGGGATGAGGGCACCGCGGTATGCAGTGCATCCTGTGCAGCATTGCAGGTCGCGTAGGCCAACTCGGTGCGTCAGCCCACAGATGGCTAAGTGTTCCAACGCACCGACTGCGAGCTGCGACCCTGACACCCTGCTTGCAGCACACAATCCCGAGTGTCCTGCAAGGAACCGCCATGACAGACGAAGCCGATCGCCACACTGCCGACCCTTCTGATAGCACTGCGCAGAAACCAGACAATCTCGCGCGCCGTCAACGAACACGCGCCCTCTATCACTTCCTCAGCAAGGTCGACGCGGTCATCAAGAAGAGATGCGTGCTTCTGCTGGAGCAACAGACCGAGGACAAGGCTATCAGTGGTGCGCCTCAGCGACAAAAAGCGCAGGCGCCCCCGTCCTTCGACCACTCCATCACCCCGCGCTGCGATGATTAACTCACCGGCCATGGCCCTGCTGAGGCTCCCAAGCGCTGATCCTCTGAACGCAGCCCGGCTCTCACCAGCGACTGTCTACCGCTTCCCGTCACTGCCCATGAGCTCTTGCAGCCCTAAGCGCGGTGGCGCACCGACCGATTGCTTCATCCCTGCCATGATGTCTTCGATGAGCGCTCGCCAGACCGCGAGCAATGCCATCCAATGACTGAGGACAAGCCATGAGCAGGGTTCTTGCAGACATTATCAAGAGCAAATGGCGAGAGCTGGTGGGGACCGCCAGGATCGTGTGGGATGAACTGACCGTAGCCGAACTGATTAGCTCTGAAGGGGATGCGCAGAAGTTGGCAAACCTGATCCAAGAACGCTACGAGATGACCCATGAGGAGGCTGAGAAACAAGTAGTCAGCTTTTTCGAGAGAAGCCGTACCCTGTAACTGCAAATGCAGCGTGGGGCCAGGCCCAGTAAGGGAGAGACCCATGATTAGTGCATACTTCGTCGTTTCGAGAAGCTCCGGTAACATCATCCGGATCACCCGGCGCGAGAGCCCTCCAGACGATACCCCCACCATCTTCAATGTGCCCATTTCGACCTCCAGCCAGATGCGCTACGACAGCCTGTACGCCAATGGCGAGGACCTGATCAGCCTGCAACGCGTCACCTGGCTGGCCAAGGCCAACAACGCAAAGCCCCAGAATTCGTGCCGGATAGACTGAAGCGCGAATTCCCGCCCTCTCTGCCTGGCCTGTATCCACGCCGACGTCCTGCCTGTCTGCGCGGACAAACAGGTGCCGCTACCCGCGAAGTGGACAACCCGCGCCCGGAAGTCCGGCGTCCAGCTGTACCCGATCCCGCGGCGCTCCCAACCAGAAACGGTCGGCCTTGCCTGGGCTGGCATCCTGCTACAGCTGAAACCACTGGCTAGCGCCTGATCGACGCTGCGTAGGGCAAAAGACGGTCCGTCTCCTTCTTGACCACGGCATAGCACTCGCAACTCAGCTCCTCGAGCCTGGGACGGTCAAGCACCGTAATGTGTCCGCGGTTGTATTCGATCACGCCGAGCTTCTGCAATTTACCAGCGGCATCGGTGACCCCCTCACGGCGGACACCGAGCATGTTGGCAATCAGCTCCTGGGTCATGGTCAGATGGTTGCCCGGCAGGCGATCCAGCGACAGCAACAACCAACGACACAACTGCTGGTCGATCGAATGGTGCCGGTTGCAAACCGCGGTTTGCGCCATCTGCGTGATCAGCGCCTGGGTGTAACGCAGCATCAGCTGCAGCAGATCGCCATGGCGATTGACCTCGGTGGTCAACCGCACACCTTGCAACCGGTAGGCGTGGCCGGCGCTCTGTACTATGGCTCGGCTGGGAGTACTTTCGCCGCCCATGAACACTGCCAGGCCGATAAGCCCTTCATTGCCGACTACCGAGATTTCCGCCGAAGCGCCGTTTTCCATCACATAGAGCAGGGAAACGATTGAGTCGGTGGGGAAATAGACGTGTCGCAAGGTGTCCCCCGACTCGTACAGAACCTTGCCAAGGGGCATCGGCACCAGTTCGAGCTGCGGGATCAGACGCTGCTGGACCTCCTCGGGCAAGGCGGCCAGCAGGTAATTATGCAAGGGCGAAGGCGTATCGGGCATGAGTGCCACCCGTGGACGAGACGGCGTAGAAAGGCCTCCCTTTGGTAACGATAGGCCACGGGAGCCGCAATTCTCCAATCGTCGGAAAGGCAGTTCGATCGATGTCACTCGTGCTTGTGCAGGACGCCTGAGTACCCATTTCCTCACCGGTCCAGAGCCTTGGCCCTTGAAGCGGCTGGCTAGCGGTAACCCTTGGTCCGGTTTACCAATAAAGGCAAGCAATTGCGAGTCAAAGGGTAGATAGTCGAATTCTAACCATCGTCACGCTCAGGCCGAGGACATCATGAAACGAGACTTCCCCGGGCACGTCGCATGGAGCCAAGCACAGATGAATGGTGACCACGCTCTGGCATTCGTCGCGGTCAAACCGCGCAGCCAAGATACAGAACTGCACTTTCACCTGGTCTATGACGGCATCACCTTTGCTCGCCTCTCGGACGCGGTCACCGCGGCTGAAGGTGCGCTGAGCAAGATCCTGGGCTTCGACGCTCGCGATACGCCGGTGTTCAGTTCGCCGGAGTGCTGATCGACGACAGCGCCCACCACGGCTGCCGCAGCGGGGGCACCATGACCGATCCTGTCGCTCTCCCGCTGCTTATCCGTCGCATCCACATGAATTAGATCATGTTGGGTGCCGCGCTTGCCGAATTGACGATCTGGATCGACCAATGCGGCTCTCCGGACACCTCAGAGCTGATCTGCCGTCGCCTGGCAACCTTAGAGGCCAACGCCGATTTCATCAGCGAGGCCATTGTGGACCTTATGGCTGACCCATAGCTGCCGAGGCCACGCTTCCACAGCCCGCCCGTGCGGGCTTTTTTTAGGTTCGGATTCAACGACGTGCCCGGCGTAGGGCCGTCGTATCAATAGCGAAGTTCGCTTGAGCGGACGCTCTTCACACCACGCACGTTCTGCGCCAGTTCGATTGCCAAGTCACGCTCGACACCACTGGCGACGAGACCACTCAGGGTAACGATGCCGCCGTTGGTGCTCACTGAGATAGCGGAACCGCTGACGTTGCTCGAGTACATTAAAGTGGACTTCACCTTGGTCGTGATCCAGCTATCGGCGACATCATCCCGCGCCTGCTCCACGGCACCCTTGGCGCCCTCGACAGGCGTCGGCTTCAGGGCGTCGACCACAAGCTGATTGTCCACCACCATCACACCGTCAGTGTTCGAGGCCAGGCGACCGGCAATATCCTTGTCCGCCTGGCTATCGGCATTGCCGGTCAGCGTCACCCTGCCCGAGCGGGTTTTGACGCTCGTGGTCATGCCATCGGCCTGTTTGCTCCACAACAGCTTCGACCTGATCGCGGCGGTGATCGCGGCATCGTCGACCATGACCCCATAGCTCCGGTCCATACCCGGCCTCGGCTCCGGCGGGACGTAGTCGGACGTAACCACTATCTGGTTGTCCACCGAGTCGACTCCGCTGACAGCCAGCGCAATGTCTGTAGCCAGTTCCTTGTGGACCTCATCCGCGACCATGGCGCTCAGGGTGGCCTTTCCGTTTCTTACCAACACCTTGAGATCGTTGGCCCGCAGTTCTGGACTCAATGCATAAGTCGTCCAGATCTGGGTTTCCTGGCGAGTGTCGGTGTAGCTCTGCGACTCCGCGGCGGTCACATTGTTCATTGCTCCCAGCGCCATGGCAACGCCGGCTGCGAGGGCCAGCTTGCGGAATTGTGCATGCATCTGGTTTCACCATTCAGGAAAGGGATTCAAACGAACTGGGAACCCAGTACGACTGGTCCGCTGGATTCGGTCACCTACTCATGTTGACCGCAAAAAGTCAGTCGTAGGGCCTGCACTGTCGCAGCCAGCAAGACTCCGCGTCGGTGCGCTATCGCGCTTACCTGCCGAGGAATACTGCTCCGTGCACCTGAGCCAGGTGATGGCAATTCATCGCGCCGTATATGCACCTGCCGCCTGTGGTCGCCGCGACTATCAGGAAATTGAATGACTTCGCCCTGGACGGCAGCCCAACCATCAGATGAGCCTGCTGTGGCGTCGTCCCGTCCGGGTCTTGATGGCACGCTGCCACAGGGGATTTTCGTGGTAGGTGGGTAGTTCACGGCTGATCCAATGATCATCCGGCGTGTGCCATTTCAGGCCACCTTCCTTCAGTTTCAGGTCGCGCTCGACCTGCCAGATCACCTTGGCCGCCATCGCCGGGTTGAACAGCGCCTGGGCATCGATGACCTTGCTAATGGCGCATGCTTCCAATCGCATTAGCGTCATCAGCACCCTGTTGTCGGGGCGTGACGTCAACGACACCGCGTAACCTGGGAAAGCATCCGATAAAAGAATTGAAGTGATATTCATGTGTCCCTCTTGCGCCCGAGCAGGGCGCCCGTGGTGGGAATGCCGGCGTGTGCTGCCCCTGGATGAGCGGGAATGCTCAAACCTCCCCGAAGACGCCCAATCCATTTGCCAGCTGTTGCCGCATTGGCCTTCCCCGATGCCCCACCGCCTGGTGAGCAGCAAGAGTTCGAGGACTGCTGGTAGGGCTGACCCGCTCGCCAGTGCTCAACTGCGATGAGCACAGCAATCCGCAGTCGGCCAGATTGAACTCATTCACGGAATGTCTCTGTACGCTACCGAACGGAGCACTCTCGGAAGGTAGGACGCAGGACATTGACTGCTCGAACCATCTCTGTGCGCTGACGCACAGACAGACCGTCCGATGGCCAACACAGTCATAGCTCCGGTGTCCACAATCGAAGGCGAGCCGGGCATTTGAAGGGCATCGCGTCTCTCGATGCCCAGGGAGCGCGCACATGAACAAAGATCAATTCAAGGGAAAGGTCGATCAGTGGGCCTGTCAGCTCAAACATGCTGCGGACAAGCTTTTCGGTAGCCAACGACTGGAGAAAGAAGGTAAGGCACAACAGGCCGCTGGAGACATCCAGGCGGGAATTGGAGACCTGAAGGAAGACAACAAGCAGGAGCCTTGACCTGGCTTCACGCGTGTTCCCCACTCGAGAACTGCCATCGCCCCCCGTACCGAGGCACACCAGAGAAAGGGGAACGCTTACCCCATTGCGACTGGAGGTGGCCATGACCCGTCCTGGAAACGATGCCAAAAACGAAGGCCATGAAGTCGGGCCGGCGACTCGAAGAGCACCTGAACTCATGGCCACGGACAGACTCATCGGTAAAGATGTCTATAACCTCGACGGCGATGACCTCGGGGTAATCAAAGAAATCATGCTGGATCTGCGCAGCGGCCGGGTCATCTATGCGGTGCTGTTCTGTACGACGTTCTTCAGCCTTGGTGAAAAACTCTTTGTCGTACCCTGGCGTGCGTTGACGCTGGATACCAAGCTCGGGCGTTTCATGCTCGATGTTGAAAGGAGTCGACTGAAGGAGGCGCCTGGGTTCGACAAGAACCATTGGCCTGACATGGCCGACCAGCGCTGGCAAAGGGAGGTCAGTCGTTTTTATGGCAGCACCGGTTGGGCGTGAACGAAATGTGCCCTCGCGAAGAGGGCCTTTCTTGGCACGGGCTCCTGCGCCTCACACACGCCGCCCCTGCCTGTAACGGAGAAAGACCAGTGCAATTGCCAGGAACAGGAGGACATGGATGAGCCCGCCCATGTAATAGGACGTGACCACTCCCACTGCCCACAAAGCCAACAATACGATCACGAGGGTTTCGAACATCTGGGGCCTCCTTCAGCACTGCGGCAATGACCTAACTGCCTACAGGTTGCATCCGGTCTGAACGACCGGTCTGTACGGCATCACACTGAAGGGAACCTGTTCGCCAGTTTCAACATCCAGGCACTGGCCACCGCCCCTGAAAATCGCGCTGATCGGCGGTGAAGGCATGCTGGGGCCCCTCGCGCTAGGCATTCACAAGGCACCGACCTACGCCGGTGGGCAAGGCGCCTGTAATACAATCACCTCCTCTCACCTTTGGCACGAACTGCGCGAGTGTCCACACCTGCATCGCTACCTCTATGTACTGATGGCACAACTGCCGTAAACGGCACCCTGCAACCGTATTCACGAGATCCGGCCACGGCTCGCACTGGCTGCTGATGACCCACGACCGCATGCAGTCCGTTCACTTCCATCTCCCCCAAGCGGATCTCGCCGACCGGCTCGGTGTGCGTCGAAGCGGCATGACCATGGCCGCTGCGGCGTTGCAGCAGAACACCTCATCCACGACAGCCGTGGAGAGATCACCATCCTCGTTCAACTGGACTCGAGGCGACGGCCTGCGAATGCTATGACGCGGTGACGGACTGCTACCGCAAGATGCGTGGCTGAGCAGTTCCTCCTTGCGCCCCCGACGAACCGCGAATACCAGATTATGAGACCACCGACGACATCGACTACCTTCCTCAGTTCGCACTCAGGGTCATGAGGATGTCGGCGTACCAGGTGCAATTGAGTCCCAGCGCTTCGTCTTGCACCAGGTCGCGGTTGCCCAGATCGAGGCGCGCCGAGTGAATACCGAGCAAGATCCAGGGCAGATCGCCCAGGTTGCTGCAATCATCCGGCGCCCGCATCACCACCGGCGCGCCGCTTGTGCCGCGGTGAGTGCGCGCATCGGTGAGAAAATAGCCCTGCCCCTGGAAGCGCAAGCCGAACGACGAGGCGACAATGGCATGCCTTACCACCGGCATGTGATGCAGGTGGTCGTGGAAACCTAAGGGAAATCCCACCACCAACAGGGCAGTGCCGACCTCGATCAAGTCGCTGGGAGCCTGCAGGTGCTCCGGGGTGAAAGCGTGGTAAACCACCGCACTCGGCAATGCCGCACGTTCCAGCTCGATCAATGCGACATCGACACCACCTGCCGTATCCCGCCCTTGGCGCCACAGGCTCTTCCCGTCACGATACAGCGGCACGGAGAAGCCGCAGGAACGCGCCATATTGTGCCGATCGGTGTGCAGCTCGATTTCGAGCCGATCAGGGAAATGCCGGCTCGGCGCATCCAGCACCACATGCCGGCTGGTCACCAGGAACAGGCGCTCGCCCCGCGCGAAAAAGAAGCCACTGGCATTGGTCAGCAGGCGTGGTCCAGCATAGGTACAGATACGCACCGTGCTTAGCAGCAGTGGTTCGATTACCGACATTGCGTAAGCTCCATTAGCTCGCGTCCCAGGGACCGCCGCCGCAGCGGGGCGACCTGCGTCACGCCGGCAGCCTGACCCGCGAGGTCCTTCCACGACTTGACCGGTGATTGATAGGCGCCGCGCGCCATTGGAAACAGGTGCGCCTCCCACGAGCATCCGCCTAGTCGAGGCAGTTGACTACGACTAACAGCTTCAACTGGTCGACAGCCGGACGGAAGTGGGCGTCGTGGGGTGGTCTGTCCCGGAACTGCTGGGTAAGCAGCGAAAGTTTGAGCGCTGCGGCAGAACCACGACATGGAGCGAGGAGGAAAAGTGGCATGACTCTAGTGCACATTATGGAGTCATTAGCAGCGTGTCATAGTCTGCTATCGGCCGATCTTTACCCATCGTCACAGGCAGCTGTCGGCTATTCTCTGCCAGCAGCCAAGCTGTGAGCGCCCTTACCGCCCAAGATAAACAGCGGTAACCTGCGTCCGTTCATGCCCCAGTTCCCGGCTGATGACTTGCCGAGCCTCGGTGTCCTGCACCCGCTCCGCCGGCGTCAGCGCATTGCCGGATGGGCCTCCTGCCGCAGGGGCCTGCCAGCCGGTCAACGTCCTGTATCGAGCCTGGGCGTACTGATGACGCAGCCCATGCATGTGACTAATGCCTGCCGACTTGCACTGGCCGTCGTAAACATTGCGCTGCTGGACGTAGTTCTTGTGTGCCGGAATCAAGGACCCCGCGCCCGCTAGCTGGTGGGCTGCCTGGAGCACGATGCGTTGTTCCGGTGTGGTGATCGGGATACTGCGCTCTCGTCCACCCTTGGTCCAGGAGCCCTTGAGCACAATATGATCGCCCCGGTCGGCATAGCCGGGCCGGAACTTGATCGCCTCTTCTCGCCGCAGCCCAAATGCCGCCTGCAGTTGAAGACTCATGCGCACATGCGGATCGGTGATCCGACTCAACTCAGGCCCCAGTTCCACCGCCTTGTTGATGTTGGTCACATAGCGGCGGTCAGCGATGCCCAGTTGGGTGTTGTCCTTGGGTAACAGGCCCGCCTTGTCGATCTTCTCCGCCCACCAGCGCAGGTGCGCGAGGCGGTTCTTGATGGTTCCCACCGCAAGACCCTCCCTTTGCCAGCGAGCCAATAACGCCTCCACGTGTTTGCCCTTGAACGACGTGGCCCTCATCTGCCGAAAGCCGGCTTCGCGCAGTTGTTGGGCGGCTAACTTCAGCGAGCGCTTGCGGTCGTCCTGGGTCGCATGGCTGCCGTCGCGGTTGCGACGGCAGAGTTGCTGCAAGTCGTATGTCAGGTCATCCATCGTTTAGCCTCCGCGAGCGTGGGTCGTGCGTGTTGTTCCTGAAATGCCATGGTTAGTGTTCATGCCAACTCGCTAGGCGAGATCCCGTGAGGGCAAGGGCGCGATGTTCAGGAGACACCGAGGCCTCGAATGAGGCGTCCGTCCTCCCTCCTGCTGGAAGGTCAGACGGAGACATTGCGCGAACAGCATGGTGAGCGTGGGCAAACCCTCCTGTTGATGAGTGGATGGAATGAAAGCAGTGGCAATCTGGCGCGAGGCGCGTCAGGGACGACCGCGAAGGACACTGCGCCGTGGGCGCAGAAGGGATGACGAACAACGGATGAGCAGGGCTCCATCCCCGGAGGGACTGGCGCGCTAGGGAACCGGACACGCCTGGGGTGGTTCCGCCCTTGCGGGCCGACGCTTGCAGGAACCCGCGCCGTGGGGGAGACCGCCGTACAAAGCCCGGTGGTCAGTGGCAACTGCCCGCTCAGTATCCGCGGCCATCATCATGTCTGCCGCAGGTAATCGGAATGGCGTTTTCCCCCGTTTGTTGCTGGGGTGCACTGGGCCGTCACTGCGGCGGGCAGTGACGGCCCAAGGGTGGCCTTCGTGCCCTGGAAAGGGCGCTGCGGCACTGGGCGCGGCCTTCGGCCTTGCCGGCTACCGGTGCCAAGGTGACTGGGTAGCCTGTCAGCTTGGCACCGGTAGCTCGCACAAAACCGGTACCGCGCGGAGCGCAGCCGCAGGCGAGCACCGAACGGGTGAGCACCCGGCGTAGCGCACCATTGACGCCCACGTAGCGCGCCAACCTACCGGGCGGGTGCAGGGGAGCTTTTCCCCCTGCACCCCTGCCCTTCGGCGAGAACGGTGGTCCAGGAGGCAGCGCCTCCTGGTCAAGGCCGCAGGCCGCGAAGGCCTGGCGACGATGACCAAGCCGATCGAAGTACGCGACGACATTGCGCAGGGCACCCCTCGCTGCGGGTCAGGCGACAGTCTGATTTGCACCACTTCCTATTGTTTGTGGCACCAGCACTATGCCCCAACGCCAGGTCCTTCCTCTCCCCGAAAGCATGGGAAAATGCGGTTACACAAAGAAAGTGTGGGGGGATGCATGGGGGGACAGAACAGGCGTAAAAAAAATATATCCTTAAATACATATAGTTAATTAGACAAGCAGCCGGCCACAAGCCGGCTTTTTAATGCCTGAAAGGTTTGTATTTGCTGGACTTGCAGGGAGGCAGAAAGTCTCCTGCGGCGGTCCGCGAGGCGGCTCATGACAACCGCCTGGACGCAAGCAAGCACAGTTTCTCCAAGGCCAACAGCCACAACCGGCGGTGCCACGGCATGAGCCACGGCACGCGCTGGCGCGAGGTCTGGTGCTGGGAGGCGATGCTTCCCAGCGCGGCCGTCACATCCGCCACTCCAGCCCGACATAGAGGCTGCGGCCATCGCCCGGCAGGAACTGAGCACTGTCACGGCCACGGGCGTCGGCAATCACCCCGGTAGTGGCGACGTAGGTCTTGTCGGAAAGGTTTCGTCCCTCGACGAAGAAGCCAAAGCCCTCGCTCGGCCGGTAGCCGCCCTTCAGCCCCCAGATGGCGTAGCCGTCGGCGAAGAGCGTTTCCGCCTGGTCGACGTTGTAGTGGGTCGGCACCCACTCGAAGGTCGGGCCGGCGTACCAACCTTCGCGCTGCCACAGCGCCTCGCCCTTGACGAACTGGCGCGGCAGCCCGGCCAGGCGGTTGTCGCCGTAGCGGTCATCGTTGTCGAAGCGGAAGTCGTTGAACAGGTACTGCCCGCGCAGCACGAACTGGTCGAGGGTCCAGGCGCCGCCCAGTTCGATGCCCTGGTGGATGGTGCGGTCGGCATTGACCGTGCCCAGCGGCTGGCCATTGGCATCGTTCAGGGCCAGGAGTTCGTCGCGGATCTCGCTGCGGTAAACGGCCAGGTCCAGGTCAATGTCATCCCGCTGCCAGCGCAGGCCGGCTTCCAGGGTGTTGGCCTTCTGCGCGTCGTTGGCGGTCACCACCTGGCCGCCGGTGAGTTCGCTGAAGGTCGGCGGCTCGAAGCTCTGGCTGAGGTTGGTGAACAGTTGCAGCTCCTCGCTCAGGTCATGGCGCAAGCCGATGCGGGCTATACGGCCGACGTAGGTCTTGTTGAAGGATTCGTCCTGGGCCAGGCAGAAACCGGTGACGAAGGCGTTGCAACGCAGGCGGTCGTCCACCTCGCGCTCCTGGTGCAGCCAGGCCAGGCCGCCGATCAGCGCCCAGCGCTCGGCCAGGGGGATCTCCAGCTCGCCGAAGGCATTGAGGTTACGCGCGGTCTGGTGCAGTTCGTTGACCTTGCGGCCCTTCTCCCCGCCCACGTTCACATAGCGCGAATCCCAGTTGCGGCCCTGGCTGGCCTCGACCCCGCCGGCCCAGCGCCAACCCTGGGCGTTCTCCCACTTGTGCGCGAGGCGCAGGCCGTAGTCTTCGCTGTCGACATCCAGCACCTGGAAAATCGGGTGGAACAGCGACTTCTCGCTGTAGTAGCTGGACAACTCCAGGCTATGCCCACCGCCCAGGTCGAGGGCGGTGATATTGCCCAGGCGATTCAGGTCGAAATCACGTTGCTGGTCACCGGTGATGCTGCTTTGCGAGGCCTGCTCGGGGTTTTGCCGCATCTGCGCCTTGGTCAGGCTGCCGGGCAGGTCGGAGTCGCTTTCCACGTGGGTCAGGTAGAAACGCGTGGCCAGCCGCTCGTTGATGCGCCCGCCGAGGTTGGCGAAATAGCGCTGGTTGTCCTGCTTCGAGTGATCGCGGAAACCATCCTGGGTGTACTGGTTCAAGCTGACGAAGCCGTCCCAGTCACCGAAGTCCTGGGCGAAGACGCCGTACAGGCGCTGGTAGTCGAAGCTGCCGCCCTCGGCGCGCAGGGTCACCGGCGGCGCGGTCTTGCCGGTGGGGCTGACGAAGTTGATCGCCCCGCCCAGATTGGCCGCGCCATAGCGCCAGGCGTTGGCGCCGCGCAGCACTTCGACATGGTCGGTCGCCAGGGGCTCGATGGTCTGGAAGTCGAAGCTGCCATCGGCCAGGTTGACCGGCGCGCCGTCCTGCATCAGCAGCAGGCCGCGGCCGTGGAAGGTGCGTTGCAGGCCGGAGCCACGGATCGACAGGCGCGCCTCCTCGGCGCCGAAGCGCGGCTGGATGAACACTCCGGTGGCCAGGCCCAGGGCGTCCTGCAGGGTGCTGCTGCGGCCGGTCTTGTAGGTTTCGGCGTCCACCACGCCGGCGCCACCGGGGATATGGGCGAAGTCGGCCTTCTTCTCGGCAAGGGTCGGGGCGGAGGGGTCGCTGCGGTATTCGTCCGTCACCAGGGTCTTGTCGAGCTCCACCTGCCCGGCATGGGCGAAATTGGCCAGGCTCACGCTCAGGGCGAGCAGGCTCAGCATGGGATATTTGCGCATGGCGCACTCCTAAGGTCTTCAGTTGGCGTTGTTATGGGTGTGTGCCTGGCTATCAGGCAGGCACAGGCAGGCACCGCGCGAATGGGCGCGGTAGCCAGGGAACGCCATCAGGGAGCGCGGGGGTTGGCGGGGGGCCAGTTATGCCGAGGCGGCGCCTTGGCGCGAACCTCGCGAACGAATCGCGGCGACTGGCCGGGCCGGAGTAGCCAGGCCAGGCCGAAGAGAACGGCAATGCTGAGGGTGATGGACGCGCACAAGGGGCAACTGAAGGTGCCGGACCAGCCACCGGGCATGACGCCACCCAGGTCGCCGTCCAGTGCTGGGCCGCCGTCAGATCCGATGGCGCAGAACTGTCCACCAAGACC
This sequence comes from Metapseudomonas cellulosilytica, assembly GCF_049334135.1. Lineage (NCBI taxonomy): Bacteria > Pseudomonadati > Pseudomonadota > Gammaproteobacteria > Pseudomonadales > Pseudomonadaceae > Metapseudomonas > Metapseudomonas cellulosilytica. The sequence goes on from NZ_JBHZGN010000011.1 coordinate 106,631, forward strand.
GCTCAGTTGCAGACCCATCGCCTGCCCGTGATGGAGGCCGCAGGCGAACAGATTGAGCAGGACGCAGGCATAGAGCATCCAGGCAATCAGCGAGCGGTCTTGGCGGGCGATTTTCATGGGCGGCGACTCTAGCACCGGGTTTTCAGCGTGAGAAGCGTGGGCAGAGCATCGCCTCAGCCGGGGACGGGGGAAAGCGTGCCCAGCAAGGAAACCGCGGCCACAGCGGCCAACCCGAAACACCACTCCAGCATCACGCTGCGTCGCAACGCCAACAGGTAGCGCTGCCGGAATGCCAGTGCAAGGCGATTGACGAGGGCCAGGGCAAGCATGACGCCGACCAGGGCAAGCTTGATCGTCAGCACCAGGCCGAAGGTCGACGCATAGGGCGTGGGCCAGGTGCCCACCAATCCCCAGACATTCAACAGGCCACTGAGCGTGACACCGGCCACCAGCCCATAGCCGACACCGCTGAAACGCCGCAGCGCCGCCATGTGTGTGCCCTCCGGGGACTGGTAGAGCAGCCCGGCAAGCAACAGCAGGCCGCCAAACCAGGCTCCGGCGCACAGCAGATGGATGACCTGGTTCAGCACCAACCCGCGCCCGGCCCAGCCGTCGAGCATCGCCCCATGGCCGACCGGTGCCAGGCTTGCGAGCAGCAGGCCGGCCAGCACTGGCCGTAGCAGGTGCTCACCGCGCCAGGAACGAACGAGCACCAGCAGAAGTCCGAAACAGCTCACCAGATGCCAGCACCAAACCTTGCCGAAGAAGGTTTTACCCAGTACGGCCAGCAGGATCGAGGGCGTCAGTTCGCTCACGCTCGCGCCCCCCATGCTGGCTGCGACCAGCAACAGCCAGGCCAATGCACTGACGATCGCCAGGCCGGCCACCAACCGCTGGCCCAGCAACAGCCGCCGATCCAGCGCTGTCAGCGTCTGTGGCTCAAGACGGCCCAACAAGGTCCGAAACAGTGTGCTGCCGAATAATGCCAGGGCAGCCGAGTAATGCACGAACCGGCACAGCACCAGGACGTCATCCATAGGCCCTACGGAATGACCTTGAAGCGGTAGTGGCCATTGCTTTGGTGCGTGTCGACCGACACCGCGCGCCATTCGACTTCGTACTCACCGACTGGCAGCGGCTGAGTCAACGTGACGATCAGCACCTTGTGGTCATTCGGGTCAGCGGCGATCGCGCTGATCATGATTACGGTTCCATCGGCAGCCCGGATGCTGACCTTGGTAAACGCTGCCTCGACGCCCTCGCTGAAGGTCAGGCGCAATTCTGTTGGTGCGCTGACGCTGCTATTGGCCGCTGGAATCTCATTCACCAGGTGAGCATGTGCCAGTGCCGCCGGCGCTCCCATCAACGCACCCAGCAAAATCAGGCAGGTAAGCATTGGCCGAGGAAACCGGCTTGTCATGGGAGGAATCCTCTTCTGTGAGGGGGCTTATAGAAGACTGAGAGTAGATGAGCCAAAGGCGCAGGGAGCGAACGTCAGGTTGCTACTGGAGCAGTTCAGCGCAGCGGCCCACAAGCCGGCTTCTTTATTGCCTAAGGAACTCTTAGCAATTCCCCGAAAGAAATGCGGCAAGCTGGACCCAGAAATTCTTCTGGCACTCTGGCTGACCTGCGCGAGCCGGGTATAGACCATGGAACTATCCGGACCAGCACCATGACCGACTTCCGCCCGCTTCCCCAACCCTGCAAGGACGTGCTCTTCTTCAACGCGGATGCGCCGGCCGGCGATCTGTTCGATACCGCCGACCAGCGCATGGCTGCGGCGCTCAGTCTGTTGCACATCGTGGAGTTCAGCGACAGCCGGGACTTCGTCCAGCACCAGGCCACGCGACTGGCCGCCGCGCTCGGCGTACTGCTTGCCGATGCCCGCGTGCTGTACGAGGCGGCCCATCTGCGAGCGAGAGACAGCCGCTAGATATCGAAGTACCGACGAAGCGCTCGGGTTACTGTCCGGGCCGAAAAGCCCAGTGGTTAAGAACCCGCCCGCAGAACCCGCCTTGAACCTTGCTAGCCATTCAAGGCAGGCGAACCGGCTCGGGAATGGACGAGAACGCCGTCCAGTCAGGGGCTCTCAGAGAGCCCATCACCTTGAGGTTGGTAGTTGAGTCTGCAAGCGTCAGGAAAAGAGACTCCCCGTAGTGAGGCGTTCGATAAGCAGGGAGTGCCAAGCTGTCTTGCAGATTGTTCATGCACTCGCTGTGCGTCACCAGAACCAGGTTTCGGTGGGGTTTTTTGTGCCGAACGATCTCGTCGTGGAACGCCTCTTTGCAGTTCGACAGCCAGTCCTGCTGCGGCACCTTCGAATTGAACATGTAGGCCGAGGTCTGCATCGCCCTGGTCACCGGACTGGTGTAGACATCCGTCAACTCCAACCCTAGCGCCTTGAAATCCCCGCCAAGCTCGGCAGCGACCGCAACAGCCCGGCTGGTGATGCCATCTTCGACATCCAGGCAAGGCGCCTCGGAATGGTCACACCGCTCAACGTGACGGACCAGTACGACCAGGTCGCCCTGTTGCCAGTGCCTGAGCAGTTCCCCACGCTTGTCCTGGTCCGCCCGAGCCAGGTCCGGGATCTTTCGCTCGTACAGAAACCCCTGCGCGGCCACTGCGGTGGTGTAGATGGAAACCACTAACAGGAACAGCTCACGCTTCTTCAGCAGCGCAAGCGATAACAGGCTCCGGCAGCCGTCCCAGAGGGAGTGCACACTCAGCCTGATCATGCCGCAGCCCACGCTTGCAGCGACAAAGCACGCCGAGCGAACCCACACCGCACCAGGCTTTTCACCACCGATCTCTGCACCATGTTTCTCGACACCATTAGACAGGCAGGTGCTTCGATGATGGGCGGTGCGACCTGAAAAAAACGTTATGAAGACGTTACAAAAATGCGAAGGCTGACAAGGATGGTCCGGCAACCCGGCCGGACCTCGCCATTGGCATTCACTCAGGATCGCACTTGTCGCCGAGTCCAATCAGCCAGGCTTCCTTGCCATGCTTCAGGAAGGGTTTGAAGTGGTCGGTGACGCAGGGTTTCAGCGCGGCCAACGGTGCGGGAATCGTCCCTGCGACAAAGAGCTGCGTCCCAGTCGCGGCCGCCGATTGAACGGTCTCTACCGTTACCGGCTTGACCGGGCGCCCCGCGTAATACACCACGCGCATATCCGGTTCACCGAGGCTGTAGAGGTTTTGCGCCGGATGCTCCCGGACCGCCTGGCTGATTTCTGACAGCGCCTGGACCCGGTAGGCAAATACCTTGGGTTCAAGAATCGTGAAGAAGGCGACGAACCCACTCAGCATGAACAGCGGCAACCAGGCCAGCACGCGACGCCGCCAACCCTGCCAGGCATCGAGCACAGCCACCCAGTGCCAGGCCAGCAGCAATGCAAGCGCCGGGTAGATCGGCAGCAGGTACTTGGCGTGCTTGTCATTGAAGGCCGAAAAGATCACCAGCGGGATGAGCACGGCACAAGCCATCAGCGTCAGTTGGCTGTTTTCGCGAATGCTCCCCCACAGTTGCCGTGGACGCACGAAGAGGATCAGCCAGAACGGGAAGAAATCCCCCGCCAGGAAGCCGAGATAGGCGTACCAGGGCTCCCCGTTGCTGCCGCCGACCTTGTTGACGATGTCCTGCTGGAAGATGGATGCCCAGATGCCCACACCTTGCTGCAGGGTCACCGCGCAATACCAGAAGGCACCGATGGACAGGGCGATCAGCCAACCCAGACCGTCGCAGAGAAAGACCTTTGCCCGCGCAGAACGCTGGAGCATGGCGAACGCCAGCACCGGCGCTGTCACCAGCAGCAGACTGACCGGCCCCTTGGTCAGCAGACTGCAACCCAGCAGCGCATAGCTGAGCAATATCCAGCGACGCCGTCCGTCATGAAACAGGTAGAACCAGGCCGCCAGCAACGCGAGAAAGCAGAAACCGGTCAGGGTCATTTCGATCTCGGCGCGGCGCGCGAAGATACCGAAGCCCGCATTGGCGGCCAGGAACAGGCACGCGAAGATGCCAAGCCGCCGGCCACCGATCCGGGTGCCCGCCAGGTAAACGCCGCAAAGTACCGCCAGGGCAAAGAGCGCCGAGGGCAGGCGCATCGCCCACTCGGATACGCCTCCTGAAAGCTCTACCGGCAGCAAGGCCAGCCAATAGAAGAGCGGCGGCTTTGCCAGGTACAGATCCCCGTTCATGTACGGGATCATCCAGTCACCCGCCTCGTACATCTCGCGGACGGTAACGGCACGCCTGGCTTCGTTGACGCTGAGAAATTGAATGTCGCCATTGCCCCAGAGGCACAGGAGCAGCAGCAGTGTGATGAGTACCACTCCCCAGAACCAGCGCTCCAGTTCCGTTTCCGTTTGCATGGATGGAATTCTCCTTGTCGTGCGGCGCTACTGAGGCTCGCCAATCACCTGTGTACGCTCCCGACTATTGCGGGAACTCCTCTGCGAGAGCGTCGCCGCTTTTGATGTCGGTAGATGGATCGCTGTCGCCACTGCATTGAGCCGTTGAAGGCCTGCGTGACTGGCCAGGTAGACTGGCGCAAGGCAATCGGCCCGCTCCGGGATATCGAGAGACGGGGGCCAGCCTAGGAGAGAGGCCGTGAAAGTACCGTCAGGCACTTGTGAATAATTCGTTGACTGGAGGGGACGGATGAGACATCCATCATCCCTTGCGTTTGCGCACATACCGGCCAACAGCCGAACGCCGTGTTCCGGTATCCCGACCGATTGCTCGGGTTAGAATGCCGCCCCGCTTCTCGCGAACGACCCGCCATGAATATCGATGCCATCGCCACCCTGGAACAGCAACTGACCGCCGCCCTGGAAAACCTGCCGGATGAAACCCGCCGCATCTTCCATGGCCGTGGGCGGCGCTGGCCGGGGCTGGAGCAGGTCACGACCGACTGGCTGCAAGGAGTGGTGCTGGTGTCGCTGTTTCGCGAGCCGGGCGAAGACGAGCTCGCTGGGCTGAAGGCGATGCTCGCCCGTTTGGTGGAGTCGCCCGTGTGGCAGCGCAGCGACGCGCGGAGCCTGCTGCTGCAGCATCGCTATCTGCTGGACAGCACCATGGATCTGCTCTGGGGCGAAGCGGTGGACGAATGCGTGGTCACCGAGGGCGGGCTGCGTTTCAAGCTGGACCTGGGCAAGAAGCAGAACAACGGCCTGTTCCTCGATATGCGCTACGGCCGCGACTGGGTCCGTGCCAACTCGCAAGGCAAGCGGGTGCTCAATCTGTTCGCCTACACCTGCGGCTTCTCGGTGGCAGCCATCGAAGGCGGCGCCGAGCATGTGGTGAACCTGGACATGGCCAGCTCGGCCCTTTCCCGGGGGCGCGACAACCACCGCCTCAACGGCCATGACCTCAGCCGCGTGGGTTTCCTCGGCCATGAACTGTTCAAGTCCTGGGGCAAGGTGAAGAAGGGCGGGCCCTATGACCTGGTGATCATCGATCCGCCGTCGTTCCAGAAAGGCAGCTTCGCCCTGACCCGCGATTACCAGAAGATCCTCCGTCGCATGCCGGAGCTGCTGAGCGAACATGGGGTGGTGCTGGCCTGTGTGAATGATCCAGGGATTGGGCCGGATTTCCTGATCCAGGGGATGACCGCCGAAGCGCCGGAGCTGCGCTACGTGGAGCGGCTGGAGAATCCGCCGGAATTCGCCGATATCGATCCGGATGCGGGGTTGAAGGCCTTGGTGTTTCGGCGGGGGTAGTCGAAGACCGCGCGGGGCACAACCACCCTCACCCCCGGCCCCTCTCCCAGAGGGAGAGGGGTGACTCGCGCCGGCACGGCCCTGCCCCGGGCACGCACCCTGTGGGGGCGAATTCATTCGCGAAGCAGGCCGCAGGCCTGCCTCACGTACGCCGGGTACCAATGAGACCGCACGGGGCACAACCTCCCTCTCCCCCGCCCCCTCTCCCGGAGGGAGAGGGGTGACTCGCGCCGGCACGGCCCTGCCCCGGGCACGCACCCTGTGGGGGCGAATTCATTTGCGAAGCAGGCCTGCCTCACGTACGCCAGGTAGTTCGTAGGATGGGTGGAGCGGAGCGATACCCATGCGGACAGGGCTGATGGGTATCGCAAGCTCCACCCATCCTACGTCGTTGCCTCACGTACGCCGGGTACAAATGAGACCGCACGGGGCACAACCTCCCTCTCCCCCGGCCCCTCTCCCGGAGGGAGAGGGGTGACTCGCGCCGGCACGATCCTGCCCCGGGGCACGCACCCTGTGGGGGCGAATTCATTCGCCAAGCAGGACGCAGTCCTGCCTTATGGCGTTCGGCCTAGAACGGCACCGTCAGTTTCAGCCAGTAGGCATCCCCTTCCGCTCGATTGCGCACGCCGGTTTCCTGTTCCCATTTGGCGGTGAGGAACCAGCCATCCTTGTTGCTGTACATGATCGACGGGCCGATGGAGAAGGCGCGGCCCTTGTTGTCGTCGATGGTCTCGCCGTGCTGGCGGTCGTCGGTGGTCTGGCGGTAGAAGTAGCCGCCTACGCCCAGCACCCAGCCATTGCCCAGGCCCCAGCCCACGGCGTAGTCGAAGTGGAATTCCTGGCCGGAGCGGTAGTCGGTGGCGGAGTTTTCCAGGTTGAAGTCGTACATCAGCTTGACGCTGGCATTGAGGCCGGCGGGGTCGACGTGGGAGATGGCCAGCACCGGTTCCACCGTCCAGTAGTTGCGCCCGATATTGGCCAGGTCACCCCGGTCGTACTCCCCGGTGGGCGCGATGAAATCCAGGGCGAGGATGCTGTGCAGCTTGTCGCTGTGGTGAAAGCCCAGGGCCGGGCCGAAGATGATGTCGCCCAGGCCCTTCTTGTGCTGGGACTGGCCGTTCACTTCCACCTTCAGGTCGACGAAGGGCACCAGGGCGGCGAAGGCCAGGTTGCCGCCGAACACCTGTTGTTCGGTGACCCAGATCAGGCGGGGTGCGACGACGTTGGCGCGCACGCGAAAATCCACCGGCAGGCTGTCGCCATCGTTGCCGCGCAGGGTGTCGGCCTCGTAGTGGGTGGAGAACACCTGGCCGTAGAGGCCGGGCGGCGGCATGGCGCCGGACATGTAGTTCTCGGCGCCCATGGGATAGGTGGAGCCGCCGCCTTCGGTGGCGTGGGCGACAGGGCCGAGGGTGGCGAGGATGCAGCAGGACAGGACACGCAGTTTGGCGCTCATCGGCATTACCTTGTTGTTTTTATGGGCGTGAGCCGCCGTCCGCGCGCAGGGCGCGGAGCGGCGGGCAAATCGGGTCAGATGCGTTTGAACAGGGCTGAGCGATTGCTCTCGCCGGCGCCATCGGCGGCGGTGAGGAAGCGCTCCATGAAGATGTCGCGCTCGAACAGCCGGCCCTGCATCAGGGCGGTGATGGCGGCGTCGATCATCGGTGGCGGGCCGCAGAGGTAAGCCTTGTGCCCGGCGAAACGGCCGTCGAAATGCTGCTTCGCCGCGTCGTGCACGTAGCCGCGGAATCCGCTCCACTCGGTGTCTTCGGCGGCCTGGCTGAGCGACGGCACATAGGTGAAGTTCTCGTACTCGGCGGCCAGGCGCTCGAACAGCTCGCGGTTGTAGAGTTCGGCGCGGGTGCGCGCGCCCTGGAACAAAGTCATGCGCCGCGTATCGCCCTGCTCCAGCAGGTCGAGGATCATCGCCTGCGGGCTGGACAGCCCCGAGCCGCCGGCGATGAAGATCAGGTCACCCGGCTGCGAAGCGCGCACGAAGAACTGGCCGTAGGGGCCGGACAGCTCCAGCGCATCGCCCACCTTCAGCGCGTTGTGGATGAACCCGGTGGCCTGGCCGCCCTCCACCAGGCGCACATGCAGCTCGACTTCATTCGGGCGGCTCGGCGGGTTGGCCAGGGAGAAGGCGCGGGTGCCCTCGATGCCGGGAATCTGCAGGTTGATGTACTGCCCGGCCTGGAAGTCCATGGGCCGGTCCAGCTTCAGGCGCAGGCCCTTGATGGTGGGCGAGAGGTCCTCCAGGGCGAGCACCTCGGCGCGATAGTCCTGCACCGCATGGCCGGCGAAGTCCGGGTCGACGTCGATATCGGCCTCGATCACCAGGTCGCTCTGCGGGATGGCGCAGCAGGCCAGTACCTTGCCCTCGTCGCGCTCCATGTCCATCAGGGCGAAGGGCGAGGCGGCGCCGACGTCCACCTCCCCTTCCAGCACCTGCAGCTTGCAGGTGGCGCAAGTGCCATGGCCGCAGGCGAAGGGCAGCCAGACGCCCTGGCGCAAGGCGGCCTGGAGGATGGTCTGGCCCTCCTCCACTTCGATCTGCTCGCCGGTGGGTTCGATAGTGACCTGGTAGCTCATGGCGACCTCCTCAGTTGAAGCTGCCGTTGAGGCCATCCAGGCCGGGGGTGGACAGGTGCAGCAGGCTCTTGTGGCCGATGCCGTTGGCGGCGAGACCCGCCTGCCAGTCAGGGGTGAAGTCGGCGTCATCGAGGCGCCAGATGACCTGGGCGAAGTCCACCTTCGCCGCGTCCGGGTGCGGGGCGATGGAGGGTTTCACCACCTGCTCGATGAAGTCGCCAAAGGGCATGTCCGGCGGCAGCGGCAAGGTGAAGGGCGCGCAGAACATCAGGTGGCGTTCCCAGCAGAGGTACACCAGTTGCAGGCCGTTGAAGTTTTCCTGGCGGTCCAGGGATTGCGCCGAGTAGGCGCCGATGGCGGTCACGGGCATGACGCTGTCCTTCTTGTAATGGGGGTGGAAGGCGGGCGCGACGCCCGCCGCAGGAATCAACCGGCCTTGGCGAGATCGGCGGGCTTGTCGCCCTGCCACTGGCGCCAGCGCTGGTGCTCGGGCGAGTCCTGGTAGTCGAAGTTGTCCTGGCCGAAGGCGATGTTGTAGTAGTCGCGCACCACGCTCTCGACGTCGCCACCACCGCAGTTGCCCTGAAGGATCTGGTGCACCGGCAGCCAGGCCTGGACGTATTTCTCCGGCTCGTACTGGAAGATGTCGCAGCAGCCGTCGGAGCAGAAATGGAAGCGCTCGCCGCCGTGCACCACGCTGCGGTGGCTGAGGGTCGTGTCGGCGTCCGGCTCGGTGAAGGACAGCGGGATCTGGCAGACCTGACAGAGCATCGGCAGCGCGTTGTTGTAGAAGCGCTCGCCACGGGCCTGCATCTCGCGCCAGTGCTCGTAGCGCGGGCGGTAGATGCGGTCGAAGGTGTCCGGGTACTTGGCCGAGAGCCAATCCAGTTCCTCGTCGGTCGGCATCCAGGTGTGGAAGTTGGTGGCCTGGCTGTACTGGTAGAAGATCGACCAGGCCTGGTGGCTGATGTGCTCTTTGCCGATGGTGGTCTGCTCGACGTACTTGGGCGGGCGGATGCCGTAGCGTTCCAGGTCCTTGAACAGCGCACCGCCGGCCTGTTCGTAGTACACCTCCCAGGCCTCGGCCCAGGACATGACCTTATTCGGCAGCATGTAGTCCATCATCATCCCCACCAGGGTCAGCAGGCGGTAGCCGCGCCAGAACCACTTGTCGATCCAGCGCTGGATGATCGGCACGTTGTCCTCGTGCTGCTCCAGCAGGAACTTGATCACTTCCAGGCCCAGGGTCATGTGCCGCGCCTCGTCGGACTGCGCCGAGAAGCCGAAGGTGACGGTGGCCATGTCGCCGTTGTAGGCGGCACCGGACATGAAGGGCACGAACAGCAGGTTGGTCAGCACGTACTCGAAGCTGAAGGAAATCGCCGTGAGGAACTCGAAGGGGCCGGCGGTGCGTGCGTCCTCGAAGAAGGACTTGGGCACCGAGAGGAACCACACCCGGTCGTGCATGTGGGCGAAGTCATGCAGGCCGTTGAAGTGCTTGTTGTAGTGGCTCATGGCGTGGACCTGGGTCTGCACGTGGCGCAGCTCGTCGATCGCCTGCATCTGGCAGGCGACCCGCGCCCCGGCGCCGCCGAAGTGCCGGCCGACACGGGCAAACCCTTGGTAGGCCTGGTACTCCAGCGGGGTCACGCCGCAGAGGAACAGCTTCAGCGCGTTGACGTAGCGCGCGTCGGACAGGTTGGTATGGCCGTTGTTCTGGGCGAAGGCGTCGAAGATGGCGTAGAGCTTCTTCTCCTTCTCGGCCTGGTACTTCCAGTAGGCATCCATGGTCAGGCGGAAGGGGTCCTCCCACTTGTCCCAGTCGGTGATCTTGATGCCCTCGAAGCGCTCGTAGGGGTAGATGTCGTCCTTGCTCTGGTAGCTCGGCTCCCAGGCCAGGTCGCGGGTCAGGCAGCGGTACTTGTCTTTCTGGTTCAGGCGTTTGGCGGCCATGGCGGCTCTCCCGATTCTTGTCGTTATGGGCGGGTTCAGTTCCAGTGCAGGGCGAAGCGGTCTTCGTCTTCCTCGACGTTGCCGCCGAGGGTGATGACGTCGATCAGCATTTCCTGCACATCCCATTCACGGCCGAGCTTTTCCTCCACCGTGGCGCGGTTGATTTCCAGCCGGCCTTCGGCCTGGACGCGGATCATCGCCGGCTGGTGCTGGATCTCGGCGTGGGGATTGTCCTGGGTGATGGCGTCGACGATGTAGCGGGCGTTGTCGTTGTCCTGGAAGGCGATGTAGACGAGAGAGGTCATTGCGCGGCTCCTGCAAGGCCGAGTTTCTTCAGGCGGGCGGCGAACTCGCCGGCCACGGTGTCGAGGGCATCTTGGCCTGCGCCGATCTCGGCGAGCGGTACCAGGGCCTCCAGGGCGCGGGCCTGCCAGTGGGCGACCCAGCCCTCCACCAGCTGGCGGTTATCAATGCTCTCGGTCCCCACGGTCTTGACCATGGCATCGACCCAGCGCTGGGTCTCGGCGAACCACAGGCGCATGAACTCGGTGAGCATCCCCACCTGGCCGGCGCCCTGGGCGCAGAGCTGGTCGTCGAACTTGTGGAACATCAGCGGGTAGAGCAGGCCGTCACTGACCAGGTTCTGCGCCAGGGTCAGCTCGAACCAGTCGCGCACCACCAAGGTGTCTTCCACGTAGCGGCGCAGGCCCTGCCAGGCCGGGTCTTCCAGCCATTGGCGCTTGGCCTCGGCGAGCAGGTCGGTGCCGCCGTCGTCGAGCATCAGGCCGATGCGCGACAGGTACTGGGCGATGCCTAAGCGGTCCATGGCCTGGAACATGTGCAGCTGGGTCAGGCTGGTGCCGAAGCCGTCGGCGGCGATGCCGCTGTTGTTCATGTTGGCGCCGAGCTCGGCGTGGCGCAGGGGCAGCAGCAGGCGGGCGATCCGCTCGCGGCTGGCGGCGTCGAGGCCCGCCAGCAGGTTGCGCTTCTCGCAGAAGGCGTAATCGTGCTCGGCGTTCTCCTGCATCCTGGCGCGGGTCTGCACGTAGGCGCCGTAGTAGAACTGGCGCGGATCGCTGACGGCGTACCAGTCGGCCATGCGCACGGCGGTGCGGGTGGCATCGTTGAGCAGCTTGTCCGGCTGCCACAGCGGGCGGTAGTGGAAGTTGGTGGCGGCCTCGATGTCGAAGCTGGCCTCCTGGTAGCGGCTGGCTGGCTTGTCGCCGAAACGGCGGCGGGTGTGGCTGAAGGTCTGGCGGATCGGCTCGGCCGTCGCCGTCTTGATCTCGATACTCATGCAGGGCGTCCTGTACTTGTTGTTGTGAGGGGATCGACGCGCGTGGCCGGGGGTCAGTCGGCCTGGCCACGGCTTTCGCCGTAGCGCCACTTCTCCATGTCGGCGTCGATGGCATCGGCCATCTGCGCATCCATGTGCCGGACCCGGTTCTGCTCGCAGAAGCTGGCGAAGGCCGCCTGCGGCAGGACCAGTTCGACGAAGAGGTCCGGATAGCCGATGGCGAAGTCGAACTCGACGAAGGCGGCGTCGGGTTCACTGCGCACCCGGACGTAGCGCGGCAGTTGGTCGAAGGACTGTGGCTGGCTCATGCAAGGCAACTCCATGGGCGGGTTGCCAAGGCTTGAGCAACGGCTGTGCCAGGAGCCTCATGACCTCTTCAAAGAAACATCAACTTATTGTTTTAAATGGATTTTTATTACACCCCCGGCAATTCCCGCGCGGTTCCATCGATGCCCTGAAGCCAGCGCCTTTTAACCATTTGATCAATTGCAAAAAACGCATTGAGCAAATGGCCAATCGTCCCGACCCGGCGAGAGGAGCAATTGACTTTTCAGCGGCTTTCAGGCCGCTTAGAAAAAACAACGCGGCCACGCCTTGCCTGTTTCGGCCGCCCGGCGAACCCCTCCCGACCGCCCGCCTGAGCGGTGGTTCGCCGGCCTCCCCGCACAAGAACAATCTGGGGTGCAACACGATGAAAGTGGATTACAAGGCGTCGGAGCATCACCCGACCCTCAAGGACCTGACCGACCGGGTCCGCTTCCTCGGCAACGAGGGCAAGATCTGGCTCGACGAGCAGCGCATGCTGCTGCTCCAGTCCGCCGCCATGGGCTCCTTCCGTCGCGAGCTGATCGAGATGCTCGGGGTCGAGCGGGCCAAGGGCCTGTTCCTGCGCCTGGGCTACCAGTCCGGCCTGAAGGACGCCGAACTCGCGCGCAAGCTGCGCCCGGATGCCGACGCGGTGGAGATGTTCCTCACCGGCCCGCAACTGCACTCGCTCAAGGGCATGGTCAAGGTCAACCCGCTGGAGATGAACATCGATATCGAGAACGGCCAGTTCTACGCCGACCTCGAGTGGCAGAACTCCTACGAGGTGGAAAACTGTCAGGCCGAAGGCCTGCAACTGGACCAGCCGGTGTGCTGGACCCTGCTCGGCTATGCCATCAGCTATTCGTCGTTCTTCCTCGGCCGCCAGGTGCTCTACAAGGAAGTCAGCTGCCGCGGCTGCGGCGACGCGCGCTGCCGCATCATCGGCAAGCCGGTGGAGGACTGGGAGGACGCCGACGAATTCCTTCGTTACTTCCAGAGCGACCCCATCATCGAAGAACTCCAGGCCCTGCAGGTGCAGGTGGCGAACCTGCGCCAGCGCCTGCAGCAGGACGCCGGACAGTACTACGGCATCGGCAAGGCGCCGCTCTACCGCAAGGCCTGCACCCTGATCGACAAGGCCGCGCCGGGCAAGGCGTCGGTACTGCTGCTGGGGGAAACCGGCGTCGGCAAGGAAGTCATCGCGCGCAGCCTGCACCTGCGCAGCGAACGCGCCGGCGAGCCCTTCGTGGCGCTGAACTGCGCGGCCATCCCGCCGGACCTGATCGAGGCGGAGCTGTTCGGCGTCGAACGCGGCGCCTACACCGGCGCCCAGCAGTCGCGCATGGGACGCTTCGAGCGCGCCAACGGCGGCACCCTGTTCCTCGATGAAGTGGTGGAACTCACCCCCCGCGCCCAGGCCAGCCTGCTGCGCGTGCTGCAGGAAGAGGAGCTGGAGCGGGTGGGTGATTCCCAGACCCGCAAGGTCGATGTGCGCGTGGTGGCCGCCACCCACGAGGACCTGGCCAAGGCGGTGAAGGACGGCCGTTTCCGCGCCGACCTCTACTACCGCCTGAACGTCTACCCGGTGTTCATCCCCTCCCTGCGCGAACGCAAGGAGGATATCCCGCTGCTGGTGGAGCACTTCCTCTCGCGCCTGCACACGGCCTACGGCAAGAGCACGCTGGGCCTCTCCGACAGGGCCCTGGAGGCCTGCATGCGCTACGACTGGCCGGGCAATATCCGTGAGCTGGAAAACCTGATCGAGCGCGGCGTGATCATCACCGACGCCAACCAGAGCATCAGCGCCGATGCGCTCTTCCCGCATATGTCCCATGAAGCGGGCAGCATCGGCCTGTCCAGCGACGGCGCCCTGGTGGAAGCCGCGCCCAGCACCGACCCCGACTGGGTGGAGCGCCTGATCGACAGCGGCCTGAGCCTCGATGCCGTGGAGGAAGCGATGATGCAGAGGGCGATGAAGCGCGCCCAGAACAACGTCTCCGAAGCCGCGCGCCTGCTCGGCATGACGCGCCCCGCCCTCGCCTACCGGCTGAAAAAGCTGCCGGCGGAGGATGCCGCCGACCGCACCTGAAGACAGGGGGCGGGGCCCTCGCCCATGGCAATCCCCACCCCATCCACTAGAGTTCCAGCAGCACCCCTCGATCGACTCGCCCAAGGAGGGCTTTCATGCGCCTGACATGTGCCGCTGTCTCCCTGCTCCTGCTCGCCGGCTGCTCGTCCTACCGCTCCGCCCCGGAGCACATCACCCAGGTACCCGCCGACCGCCTGCTGGCCTTCCAGGAGCCGGTGGAAGGCGGCGGCCGGATCGTGGTGAGCCGCGACATGGGCGGCATGGGCAGCGGTTGCTACATCGCCGTGCATGTGGACCGGCAACTGGCGGCGCGCATCGGCATCGGCGAAGAGGCCAGCTTCCAGGTGCCACCGGGGGATCGCATCGTCGGGATCGGCATCGACGAGTTGGATGACACCCTCTGTTCCAAGGGCAGCCTGCGCCGCGAGAAGGCGGCCCACGTGGAGTCGGGCCGGAGCCAGCACTTCCGCATCGTCAGCGACAACCGCGAAGGTTTCGCCCTGCTCGCCGACGAGCCGAAGGCCGAGTAAACGCGACGGCCCCCCCAACCTGTGACGAAGACGCAATGAAAGAGGCCGGAAGCGGGACTGCTGAACCCGGTTCCGGCCTGACGCTAACGCGTGAATCCCTCCTTGCTCAGTCTTCCGCTGTTACTGCCTGGAAAGGCTGTGGTGTGGGCTTCCCTGCACTTACTGCCCCCGCCCCATACGGTTGACGAAAGCATACTGCGGCCGCCGAGATGCGGCCTCCCCGCCCATCAGCGATTCGGCTCACTGGTCGGCGCGCGATCAGGCGGACCACCGTCTGGCGCGCCTTTGCCACCGCTCACCCCCGAGGGTAACCTGCAGGCTTTTGCACGCCCGACCATGAGCCTTCACGACATCATCCTGCTGCTGCTCGCCGGCTTCGCCGCCGGCGGCATGAACGCCCTCGCCGGCGGCGGCACCTTCTTCTCCTTTCCCGCCTTGCTGGCCAGTGGCTTGCCACCGGTGACCGCCAACGCCACCAATGCGGTGGCGCTGTGGCCCGCCAGCCTGGCGGCGAGCTGGGCGGCGCGGGAGCAGTTGCGGCCGCTGGGGCGCTACGTGATTCCGCTGATAGTGATGTCACTGCTGGGTGGCCTTGGCGGCGGCCTGTTGCTGCTGGCCGGCGGCGACGAGATCTTTCGCCGGCTGATTCCCTGGCTGCTGCTGGCCGCCACCCTGCTGTTCGCCGCCAGCCCCTGGCTGAGCAAGCTGATCAACCGCCAGCGCACCGCCGGCGAATTGCCGCCCCATGGCCTCGGCAGCCACCTCTCCCATAGCCTGGTGGCCATCTACGGCGGCTACTTCGGCGCCGGCATGGGCATCCTGCAACTGGCGGCCTTCTCCATCGAGGGCCATCCGTTGCTGCGCGCCAACGCGCTGAAGAACCTGCTCTCCAGCACCATCTACAGCGTGGCGGTGGTCACCTTCGTGGTGGCCGGGCGGGTGAGCTGGAGCGAACTGGCGGTGCTGCTCGCCGCCGCCAGCTGCGGTGGCTATGCCGGCGGCGCCCTGGCCCGGCGCCTGCCGACCCGCTGGTTGCGCTGGCTGGTGATCGCGGTGGGCGCGGGGATGACGGCGTATTACTTCCTCACCACCTGAATCCGATCGGTCTTTTGTAGGGGCGAATTCATTCGCCAAGGAACGCGTAGCGTTCCCCAACGCCCCATTTGGCAGCCCTTCGGCCTGCTTGGCGAATGAATTCGCCCCTACAGGTCCCCCGCCCAGCCCGCTGCAACCATCCGCCCCCTTCATTTGCCCACAGGGTGCGGCTCTGCTAGTGTCGCGCCCGATTCGACCTCCGCGAGACAGCAGCATGGCCCGCAAGAAAGCCACCCCCGATTTCGAACAGTCCCTCGCCGATCTGCAGGCCCTGGTGGAACGCCTGGAAAGCGGCGAACTGTCGCTCGAGGACTCCCTCAGCGCCTTCGAGCAGGGCATCCGCCTGACCCGCGAATGCCAGGCCGCGCTGAACCAGGCCGAGCAGAAGGTGCAGATCCTGCTGGAGCGCGACGGCCAATTGGAAGAAGCGCCCTTCGACGCGGACGAACAAGCATGATTTCCGACTACCAGACCCGCTGCCAGCAGCGGGTGGACGCCGCCCTCGCCGCGCTGTTCGACGCCCCGCTGGCACCGCTGGAACGCCTCTACCAGGCCATGCGCTACAGCGTGGTGAACGGTGGCAAACGGGTGCGTCCGCTGCTGGTCTACGCCGCCTGCGAAGCCTTGGGCGGTGACCTGGCCCGTGCCGATGGCGCGGCCTGCGCGGTGGAGTTGATCCACGCCTATTCCCTGGTCCATGACGACCTGCCGGCCATGGACGACGACGACCTGCGCCGCGGCCAGCCCACCACCCATATCGCCTTCGACGAGGCCACCGCCATCCTCGCCGGCGACGGCCTGCAGGCGCTGGCCTTCGAAGTGCTGGCCGATGGGGAGCGCAACCCCCACGACGCCGAAACGCGCCTGGCAATGGTCGCCAGCCTCGGCCAGGCCGCCGGCCCCGCCGGCATGGTCGGTGGCCAGGCCATCGACCTCGGCTCGGTGGGCATCAAACTCGACCAGCAGGCCCTGGAAACCATGCACCGGCACAAGACCGGCGCCCTGATCGAAGCCAGCGTACGCCTCGGCGCCCTGGCCAGCGGCCATGCCGACGCCGCCGCCCTGGCCGCGCTGCGGATCTACGCCCGCGCCATCGGCCTGGCCTTCCAGGTGCAGGACGACATTCTCGACGTGGAAAGCGATACCGCCACCCTGGGCAAGACCCAGGGCAAGGACCAGGCCCACGACAAACCCACCTACCCCGCCCTGCTCGGCCTGGACAACGCCAAGGCCTACGCCCTGCAACTGCGCGACCAGGCCCTGCAGGCCGTCGCCGGCTTCGGCGATGCCGCCGAACCGCTGCGCGCGCTGGCCCGCTACATCGTCGAACGGCGCAACTGACGGCATCCGGGCCTGTGCCGATTTCGTCACAGGCCCGGCAGAAATCCCTCAAGCCGCCAACGCCCCCGCGGCGCCACCCTTGCCTGGAATTTTCCACAGCAGAGGCAGGCGTCCATGAAGAGCATCCGCGTCATCGATTCGCACACTGGCGGCGAACCCACCCGCCTGGTAATCGAGGGTTTCCCGAGCCTTGGCCAGGGGAGCATGGCGGAGCGCCGGCGGCTTCTCGCCGAACGATTCGACGCCTGGCGCGCCGCCGCCGTACTCGAGCCGCGCGGCAGCGACGTGCTGGTGGGCGCCCTGCTCTGCGAACCGCAGGACCCACAGGCCTGTGCCGGAGTCATCTTTTTCAACAACACCGGATACCTCGGCATGTGTGGCCACGGGACCATCGGCCTGGTCGCCTCGCTGGCCCACATGGGGCGCATCCAGCCAGGCGTCCACCGCATCGAAACGCCGGTCGGCACGGTGGAGGCGACGCTGCACGAGGATCGCTCGGTCAGCGTGCGCAATGTCCCGGCCTACCGTTACCGCAAGGACGTCCACCTGGAGGTGCCCGGCATCGGCCAGGTGGTCGGCGACATCGCCTGGGGCGGTAACTGGTTCTTCCTCATCGCCGACCATGGCCAGCGCGTCGCCAGCGATAACCTCGACACCCTCACCGCCTACACCTGCGCCGTGAAGCAAGCCCTGGAAGACCAGGGCATCCGTGGCGAAGACGGCGGCGAGATCGACCACATCGAGCTCTTCGCCGACGACCCACGGGCCGACAGCCGCAACTTCGTGCTCTGCCCCGGCAAGGCCTACGACCGCTCTCCCTGCGGGACCGGCACCAGCGCCAAACTGGCCTGCCTGGCCGCCGACGGCAAGCTGGGCGAAGGCCAGACCTGGCGCCAGGCAAGCGTGATCGGCAGCGAGTTCGAAGGCAGCTTCCAGTGGCAGGACGGCGGCCGGATCATCCCCACCATCCGTGGTCGCGCCCATATCAGTGCGGAAGCCACCCTGCTGCTGGACAGCGACGATCCCTTCGCCTGGGGCATCCGCCTGTGAAGGCAGAGGTCATCGTCATCGGCGCCGGCATCGTCGGCGCCGCCTGCGCCCACGAACTGGCTCGACGCGGGTTGCGTGTGCGGGTGCTGGACAGCCAACTGGGCGGTGCCACCGGCGCCGGCATGGGCCACCTGGTGGCCATGGACGACAACCCCGCGGAACTGGCCCTGAGTGCCTGGTCCCTGGCGCTCTGGCGCGAGCTGACGCCACGGATGGACGACGGCTGCGCCTACCGCAATTGCGGAACCCTCTGGCTGGCCGCCAACGAAGCGGAAATGGCCGAGGCCGAACGCAAGGCCGCCCGCCTGCGGGAACAGGGTGTCACCTGCGAGATGCTCGACGCCACCCGGCTGAAGGCTGCGGAACCGGCCTTGCACCACGGGCTGCTGGGGGCACTCAAGGTGGGGGGCGACGCCATCCTCTACGCCCCCAACGCCGCGCGCTGGCTCCTGCACGATGGCGGCAGCGCCATCACCCTGGAACACGCCCAGGTGGTGGAGGTGGAAGGCAACCGCGTCCGCCTGGAAGACGGCCGCAGATTGAGCGCGGACGCCGTGGTGCTGGCCAACGGCATCCAGGCCACCCGTCTCTGCCCCGGCCTGCCGATCCGTCCGAAGAAGGGCCACCTGCTGATCACCGATCGTTACCCCGGCACCCTCCACCACCAACTGGTGGAGCTGGGCTACGTCAGCAGCGCCCACGCCAGCGAAGGCACCTCGGTAGCCTTCAATGCCCAGCCACGCCCCACCGGACAGATCCTGCTGGGTTCCTCGCGGCAGTTCGACAGCCTCGACCCACAGGTGGAAGGGCCGGTGCTGGCCCGTATGCTTGCCCGCGCCCTGGACTACCTGCCCGGTCTGGCCGGACTCAACGCCATCCGCAGCTGGACCGGCTTCCGTGCCGCCACCCCGGATGGCCTCCCCATCATCGGCGAACACCCGGAACAACCCGGCCTCTGGCTCGCCGTCGGCCACGAGGGCCTGGGCGTCACCACCGCACCGGCCACCGCGCGCCTGCTGGTGGCCGGACTGCTTGACGAGCGCTTGCCCCTGGTCGGCGAGAGCTACGCCCTGCAGCGTTTCAGTCGAACCGCCCACCCCGTCGGAGCGCAAGGATGATCGAACTCACCCTCGATGGCCGCCGCCTGCGGCTGGCCGAAGGCACCACCGTCGCAGCCGCCTTGGCAATGGGTGGCGACGGCTGCAGCCGCACCTCGGTCAGCGGCCAGCGGCGGGCGCCCCTGTGCGGCATGGGCATCTGCCAGGAATGCCGGGTCAGCATCGACGGCCAGCGCCGCCTGGCCTGCCAGACCCTCTGCCGCGACGGCATGCAGGTGGAGACCCGGCCATGACGCTAGACCTGCTCATCATTGGCGCCGGCCCCGCCGGCATGGCCGCCGCCCTGGCGGCCGCTCCCAGCGGCGCCCGCATCGCCGTGCTGGACGATAACCCCGCCCCCGGCGGGCAGATCTGGCGCGACGGCCCGCAGGCGCACCTGCCCGAGATCGCCCGGAAACAGCGCCGGTCCCTGGCGGAACAGGACAACATCCAGGTCTTCTACGGCACCCGCGTGGTGGCCGTCGCCGGCCACAAGCGGCTGCTGGTGGAGGATGCCGAGCGTGGCTGGGTGATCGAGTACGACAAGCTGATCCTCTGCACCGGCGCCCGCGAACTGCTACTGCCTTTCCCCGGCTGGACCCTTCCCGGCGTCACCGGTGCCGGCGGCTTGCAGGCCTTGATCAAGGGCGGCCTGCCGGTGGCGGGCGAGCGCGTCGTGGTGGCCGGCAGCGGCCCGCTGCTGCTGGCCAGCGCCGCCACCGCCCGAAGCGCCGGCGCCAGTGTCCTGCGCATCGCGGAGCAGGCCACGCTGGCGACCCTGGCCGGCTTCACCGCCCGCCTGCCGCGCTGGCCGGGCAAGGCCCTGCAGGCCATCGGCCTGTTCGATCACGGCTACCGCCCCTCCAGCCATGTACTGGCGGCGCTGGGCCGCGATCGCCTGGAAGGGGTGCGGCTGCAACAGGGTGATGAAGTGGTGGAGATCCCTTGCGACCGTCTTGCCTGCGGCTTCGGCCTGATCCCCAATACCCAGCTGGGCCAGGCCCTGGGTTGCCGCATCGAGCAGCAGGCCATCGCCGTGGACGACTGGCAGGCCTGCAGCCTGACCGACCATTTCGCCGCCGGCGAATGCACCGGTTTCGGTGGCAGCGAACTGGCCCTGGTGGAAGGCGCCATCGCCGGCCATGCCGCGACCGGCCGCCTCGACCTGGCCCGCCAGCTCTGGCCCCGGCGGCGCCGCTGGCAAGCCTTCGCCAAGCTGCTGGCACAGAGCTTCGAACTGAATCCACGCCTGCGCCAACTGGCGACCCCGGACACCCTGGTCTGCCGCTGCGAGGACGTACCCTACGCCGCCCTCGACACCAGCACCGGCTGGACCGACGCCAAGCTGCACAGCCGCTGCGGCATGGGCGCCTGCCAGGGTCGCGTATGCGGCGCTGCCAGCCAGTTCCTGTTCGGCTGGGAGCCACCGGCGCCACGACCGCCGTTGTCGCCGGCGCGAATCGAAACGTTGCTGTGCCTGGAGCGAAGCGAAGATTAATCGAAGTCATTCAGAAAACTCCGACAGGTTTCTCCCTTGTGCGGAGCGGGTACCACCCTCAGCATCCTCCCGTTTTGGGAGAGAGCTGTTAGGATGAGGATCATCGCCAAAAGCACCCTGCGTCGATTCTGGGAGCAGCACCCGGCCCATGCAGATGCGCAAGGACCGCTACAGAGCTGGCACGACGAGGCCTTGAGAGCCAACTGGCGCTCGCCGCATGACATCAAGGCGCAATACCGCACTGCCAGTTTCTGCGGTAACAACCGGGTGGTTTTCAACATAGGCGGCAACAAGTACCGCCTGGTGGTGGAAATGCAGTACCAGGCCGGGATCGCCTGGGTGAAGTTCGTCGGCGCCCATGAGCAGTACGACAGGATCGATGTGGAGACCGTCAATGACTATTAAGCCAATCCGTAACGATCAGGACCTGCGCGAAGCCTTCAAGCGCCTGGAGTCCATTTTCCAGGCCCCAGCGGGCAGCCCGGAGGCGGACGAAGCGGAAGTACTGACCACCCTGATCGAGGTCTACGAGAACCGCCACTATCCGATCATGCCGGCCGATCCCATCGAGGCGATCAAGTTCCGCATGGACCAGCAAGGCCTGACGGCAAAGGACCTGGAGCCCTTCATCGGCCCCAGCGGGCGCGTCTCGGAAGTGCTCAACCGCAAGCGCCCATTGAGCCTACGCATGATCAAGCGGCTGCACGATGGCCTGAACATCCCTTACGACAGCCTCCTCGCGGGCGTGGCCTGAACGACACCATGAAGCTCGAACACCTTCCCACCGCCCGCAACCTGCCTACGCTGCTCGACAGCCTCGAGCAGATCGCCCCGTTGCTCGACGCCATGCCCGGCGTGGTGTTCTTCATCAAGGACCCACAGGCGCGCTATGTGCTGGTGAACCAGACCCTGGCGCAGCGCTGCGGTGTGAAGAACAAGGACGAGTTGCTGGGACACACGGCCGAAGATGTCTTCCCCACCCGCTTCGGGCCGCACTACACCGAGCAGGACCGCCGGGTGCTGGAAGGCGGCGAGCCCTTGAGCGATCAGCTGGAGTTGCACCTCTACCCCGGCCGCCAGCCCGGCTGGTGCCTGACCCACAAGCTCGCCCTGCGCGACGAGCAGCAGCGGGTGATCGGCATGGCCGGCATTTCCTACGACCTGCAGGCGCCGCAGTCCAGCCACCCGGCCTACCAGAAGCTCGCAGCGGTGGACGCCCATATCCGCGAGCACTATGCGCAGCCCATCACCCTTGGCGAGCTGACCGCCATCGCCGGGCTTTCGGTGGCGCAGCTGGAGCGTCACTGCAAGCGCATCTTCCAGCTCACCCCGCGGCAGATGATCCACAAGGCGCGCCTGGGTGCCGCTTCGCAACTGCTCGCGGGCGAACTGCCCATCACCGAGATCGCGCTGTCCTGCGGCTACACCGACCACAGCGCCTTCAGTCGCCAGTTCAAGGCCCTCACCGGCCTCTCCCCCAGCCAGTACCGCGACAGCTGCCGCGCCTGACCGCCCTCCCGGTGAGGGGCGAAGCCATTGGCACTGCGGTATCCGATGACGTTCTCGCCTGACAGCAGTCCGTACCCGGTGCGCACAGCGCACCCTACGGCGGGCCTCCCCGTGGGAGCGAACTCATTCGCGAAAGGGCCGCCTGGCCACAGCTAGATGACCCGCGTCGCGCTGCTGCCTTCGACCTGACTATGCCGATTTCGTCATGACCCCGGCGGAATTCCATCAAGCCGCCCAGGGCCCTGCGGCGCGAATCTTCACCTGTCGAATCCACAGCAGGAACAGCGCCGAAATCCCATTTCCGCAGGTACGCAACGTCCTGGCCCGGCCCCGTCGCCAGGCCCTCAAATCAGCATCGAGGCCCATATGAACAACAAGAAAGCCATTGCCATAGCACTCTCCGCTGCACTGAGTTCCACCCTGGCGATCAACGCCCAGGCCGACAAGCTCGACGACATCATCGAATCCGGAAAGCTGCGCTGCGCCGTCACCCTGGACTTTCCGCCCATGGGCTTCCGCGACGGGAACAATGCCCCGGCAGGCTTCGATGTCGACTATTGCAAGGACCTCGCTAAAACCCTGGGCGTGGAGGCCGAAGTGGTCGAAACCCCCTTCCCCGACCGCATTCCCGCGCTGGTTTCCGGCCGTGCCGACGTGATCGTCGCCTCGACTTCCGACACCCTGGAACGCGCCAAGACGGTCGGCCTGACCATTCCCTACTTCGCCTTCCAGATGGTCGTGCTGACCCGCGATAACGCCGGCATCAAGAACTACGACGAACTCAAGGGCCGCTCCGTTGGCGGGCCGGCCGGCACCTACGAAGCCATTGCCCTGGAGAAAGACGTCAAGCAGTGGGGAGACAACAAGGGCGCCTTCCACGCCTACCAGTCGCTGGCCGACGCCGTGCTTGCCCTGAGCCAGGGGCAGATCGACGCCACCACCGTGACCTCCACCGTCGCGTCCTCGCTGATCAAGTCCGGCAAGTACAAGGGCCTGACCATCGCCGGCACCGCGCCGTATGACATCGATTACGTCTCCCTGGGTGCCAAGCGCAGCGAGTACGGCCTGCTCAACTACCTCAACCTGTTCGTCAATCACCAAGTGCGCTCCGGCCGCTACCAGGAACTCTTCACCCAGTGGGTCGGCGGCGACGCTCCGGTGCTGACCGCCAACGGCGTCTACCGCTAAGCGTGAGGAGCCGGGCCTCCGGCCCGGCTCCAGAGAGGAGTTTCGGATGTTCGATTACACCTTCCACTGGCGTTCAGCCTTCCTCGCCCTGCCGGAAATGCTTGGTGGCGCACTGGTGACCCTGGAGATCGCCGTGCTGTCGATGCTGCTCGGCACGGCCATCGCCATCGGCCTCGCCCTCGGCCAGCAATCCGCCAGCCGCCCGGTCAAGGCGGTGGCCATGGCCTGGGTCTCCATTGCGCGCAATACCCCGGCGCTGTTCCAGGTCTACATCCTGTACTTCGGCCTGGGCGCCTTCGGCTTGCACATGGGGTCGTGGACAGCCTTGCTGGCCGGCATCACCTTCAACAACGCCGGCTACCTGGCCGAAACCTTCCGCGGCGGACTCAATGCCGTGCCCCATACGCAGATGCGTGCGGCCCGCTCCCTGGGCATGGGCGCCTTCCAGGCCTATCGCCTGGTGGTGATCCCGCAGCTTTTGCGGGTGGTGTTCTACCCGCTGACCAACCAGATGGTCTGGGCGCTGCTGATGACCTCACTGGGCGTGGTGGTGGGCATGACCAGCGACCTCACCGGAGTGACCCAGGCGCTGAACGTGAAGACCTTCCGCACCTTCGAGTACTTCGCCCTGGCCGCCGTCCTCTACTTCGCCCTCGCCAAGCTGATCGTCCTCGGGGCGCGGCTGATGGCCTGGCGCCTGTTCCGCTACTGAGGAGCCCGGCATGTATAGCTCGAGCTTTACCTGGAACGACATGCAGTTCCTCCTCCAGGGTGCCTGGACCACCCTCACGCTGACCGCCTGGGCGATGCTCATCGGCACGTTGCTGGGCATTCTCTGCGGCCTGGTTCGCGCCCTGCTGCCGCGCGCCAGCCTGCCGCTGGCCTGGGTGCTGGACGTGTTCCGCAGCGTGCCGCTGCTGATCCAGTTCGTCCTGCTCAATGCCTTCAAGACCATCATCGAGCTGGACTGGTCCGCCTTCACCGTGGCCTGCGTGGTGCTCGGCACCTACGCCACCGCCTACTGCGCGGAGATCGTCCGTGGCGGCGTGCTGGCGGTGCCGCAGTCGACCCGCCGCGCCGCCCGCTCACTGGGCATGAGCCATACCCAGGACCTGCTGCACATCGTCCTGCCCATGGCCACGCGCGTCGCCTTCCCCGGCTGGATCAACCTGACCCTGGCCGTCATGAAGGACACCTCGCTGGTGCTCTGGATCGGCATCGTCGAGTTGTTGCGCGCCTCGCAAACCATCGTCACCCGGCTGCAGGAGCCACTGTTCGTGCTCGGCATCGCCGGCCTCATCTACTTCGTCATGAGCCTGGTAATCGCCCGCCTGGGCGCCCAGCTGGAAAAAAGGTGGCAGGAAAATGATTGAGATCGACAACGTGCACAAATCCTTTGGCGCGCTGGACGTGGTCAAGGGCGTCAGCCTGACGGTGAACAAGGGCGAGGTGGTTTCGATCATCGGTGGCTCCGGTTCCGGCAAGTCGACCCTGCTGATGTGCATCAATGGCCTGGAGCCGATCCAGGGCGGGCAGATCCGCGTCGACGGCACGGAGGTCCACGCCAAGGGCACCGACCTGAACAAGCTGCGGCAGAAGATCGGCATCGTCTTTCAGCAGTGGAACGCCTTCCCGCACCTGACCGTGCTGGAGAACGTGATGCTGGCCCCACGCAAGGTGCTCGGAAAGAGCCGCGAGGAGGCCGAGGAAGTCGCCGTGCGCCAGCTGACCCACGTCGGCCTCGGCGACAAGCTCAAGGTCTTCCCCAACAAACTCTCCGGCGGCCAGCAGCAACGCATGGCGATCGCCCGCGCGCTGGCCATGTCGCCGGACTACATGCTGTTCGACGAGGCCACCTCGGCACTGGACCCGCAACTGGTGGGCGAAGTGCTGGACACCATGCGCATGCTCGCCGCCGAAGGCATGACCATGGTGCTGGTGACCCACGAAATCCGCTTCGCCCGCGATGTGTCGGACCGCGTGGCGTTCTTCCGCAATGGCCGCATTCATGAAATCGGCTCGCCGGAGCAGGTGATCGGCGCGCCACAGCTTCCCGAAACCGCTGACTTCCTGAAATCGGTGAATTGACATGCGCAGCTCGAAGATCATCCACGTGGTCAGTTGCCACGCCGAAGGCGAAGTGGGCGATGTCATAGTCGGCGGCGTCGCGCCGCCCCCCGGCGCCACCCTCTGGGAGCAATCGCGCTGGATCGCCCAGGATGAAACCCTGCGCAACTTCGTCCTCAACGAACCGCGCGGCGGCGTGTTCCGCCACGTCAACCTGCTGGTGCCGGCCAAGGACCCGAGGGCGCAGATGGCCTGGATCATCATGGAGCCGGCGGACACCCCGCCCATGTCCGGGTCCAACTCGTTGTGCGTCTCCACCGTGTTGCTGGACAGCGGCATCCTGCCGATGACCGAGCCGCAGACCCACCTGGTGCTGGAGGCGCCGGGCGGGCTGATCGAAGTCACCGCAGACTGCCGCGACGGCAAGGCCGAGCGGGTGACCGTGCGCAATGTGCCCTCCTTCGCCGACAAGCTCGACGCCTGGATCGAAGTGGAAGGCATCGGCTCGCTGCGGGTGGATACCGCCTATGGCGGCGACAGCTTTGTCATCGCCGATGCCAGGAAACTGGGCTTCGCCCTGACCGCCGACGAGGCCGCCGACCTGGTGGCCACCGGCCTGAAGATCACCCACGCGGCGAACGAGCAGCTGGGCTTCGTCCACCCGCTCAACCCGGATTGGGACCACATTTCCTTCTGCCAGATCGCCGCCCCCGTCAAGCGCGAACAGGGCGTCGCCGGTGCGGCCAACGCCGTGGTCATCCGCCCCGGCAAGATCGACCGCTCGCCCTGCGGCACCGGCTGCTCGGCGCGCATGGCGGTGCTGCACGCCAAGGGCCAGCTGGAGCTGGGTGAAGCCTTCATCGGCCGCTCCATCATCGGCTCGCAGTTCCACTGCCGGATTGAAGCGCTGACCGAGGTCGCCGGGCGCCCGGCGATCATCCCCAGCATCAGCGGGCGCGCCTGGATCACCGGCACTCACCAGCACCTGCTCGACCCCAGCGACCCCTGGCCAGGCGGCTATCGGCTCTCCGATACCTGGCCGCGCGACCGGGTGAGCAGCGACAGGAAATAGCGCGCCCCACGCGGCACAACGAACCCCTGCTCCACCACAGCGCCCGCCTCGGCGGGCGCGAACGGATTCGGCTCGCCGCCTCTTGCGCTGGCGGGCCGAACCCCACGTAAAAAAACGGAGTTACCCATGAGCAAGAAGGTCAACTGGAGCGGTGTATTCCCCGCAGTCACCACCCAATTCAACAGCGATTTCTCGGTGAACCTGGACGAGACCCACAAGGTCATCTCCAACCTGGTGCGCGACGGCGTGTCCGGCCTGGTGGTGTGCGGCAGCGTCGGCGAGAACACCTCGCTGACCATCGAGGAGAAGATGGCCGTCACCGAAGTCGCCAAGGACGCTTCCGGCGGCCGCGTGCCGGTGATCTGCGGCATCGCCGAGTTCACCAGCGCCGGCGCCGCCAAGGTCGCCAGGGCCGTGGAGCAGGTCGGCGTCGACGGCATCATGGTGATGCCGGCGCTGGTCTACTCCTCCAAGCCCCATGAAACCGCCGAGCATTTCCGCAGCGTGGCGCGCGGCACCGACCTGCCGGTGATGGTTTACAACAACCCGCCCATCTACAAGAACGACGTCACCCCGGAGATCCTCATCTCCCTGGCCGACTGCGAGAACATCGTCTGCTTCAAGGACAGCTCCGGCGACACCCGCCGCTTCATCGACGTGCGTAACGAAGTGGGCGACCGCTTCATCCTCTTCGCCGGCCTCGACGACGTGGTCCTGGAAAGCATCGCCGTCGGCGCCCAGGGCTGGATCTCCGGCATGTCCAACGTGTTCCCCAAGGAAGGCGAGACCATCTTCCGCCTGGCCAAGGCCGGTCGCTTCGCCGAAGCCATGCCGATCTACGAATGGCTGATGCCGATCCTCCACCTCGACGCCCGCCCGGACCTGGTGCAGTGCATCAAGCTCTGTGAAGAGATCGCCGGCCGCGGCAGCGCCCTCACCCGCCCGCCGCGCCTGGCCCTGCAGGGTGCCGACCGCGAACACGTCGAACGCATCATGGCCAAGGCCCTGGCCAACCGTCCGCAGCTGCCGGATGTGGGTCTGTAACGGCTGACTTCCCTCACCCAAGCGTTCGTGCCGGCTGACGCATCGCCCTCAGCCGGCACTGACAGCCCCCTCGCCCCTCTGGGGAGAGGGCTGGGGTGAGGGGATCGGTCTCACCGGCGAGCAACGGCATCACCGCGCTCGCCCTTCCCCCTGGACCACCGGAATCCGCCATGACCACAACAACTAATGCGTCCGCCCAGGATCTACCGTCCCACGAAACCCGCACCGCTACCGCCGGCCTCAAGCGCGTGGTCGCCGCCGCCATGGCCGGCACCGTGGCCGAGTGGTACGAATTCTTCCTCTACGGCACCGCTTCCGCGCTGGTGTTCGGCAAGCTGTTCTTCCAGCAGACCGGCAATGCCATCGACGGCATCATCGCCGCCTTCGCCCTCTACGCCGTGGGTTTCCTCGCCCGGCCCCTGGGCGGACTGGTGTTCGGCCACTTCGGCGACAAGCTGGGGCGCAAGCACCTGCTGCAGATCAGCCTGGTGATAGTGGGCATCACCACCTTCCTCATGGGCTGCCTGCCCGGCTTCGCCAGCATCGGCTACGCCGCGCCCATCCTGCTGGTACTGCTGCGGCTGATCCAGGGCTTCGCCTTCGGCGGCGAATGGGGCGGCGCCATCCTGCTGGTGTCCGAGCACAGCCCGGACGACCGCCGTGGCTTCTGGGCCAGTTGGCCCCAGGCCGGGGTGCCGCTGGGCAACCTGCTGGCGACCCTGGCCCTGCTGGCGCTCTCGGCCACCTTGAGCGAAGAGGAGTTCCTCGCCTGGGGCTGGCGCGTGGCCTTCTGGCTCTCGGTGGTGGTGGTCGCCATCGGCTACTGGGTGCGCACCCGGGTGGACGACGCGCCGATCTTCAAGCAGGCCCAGGCGCGCCACCAGGCACGTGCAGCTCGGCAACTGGGCGTGGTCGAGGTGCTGAAGCACCACCGGCGCGCGGTGCTGGTAGGCCTGGGCGCACGCTTCGCCGAGAACATCCTCTACTACACGGTGGTGACCTTCTCCATCACCTACCTGGGCCTGGTGGTGCACAAGGACACCTCGCAGATCCTGCTGCTGATGTTCGGCGCGCATTTCCTGCACTTCTTCCTCATTCCCCTGATGGGCCACCTCTCCGACAAGGTCGGACGCAAACCGGTGTACCTGACCGGCGCGGTGCTCACCGGTTTCTGGGGCTTCGTCGGCTTCCCCATGATGGATACCGGCAACGACTGGCTGATCATGGCCGCCATCACCCTGGGTCTGGCCATCCAGTCCATGACCTACGCGCCCTACTCGGCGCTGATGGCGGAGATGTTCCCCACCCATGTGCGCTACACCGCACTCTCGCTCTGCTACCAGGTGGCGCCGATCTTCGCCGGCTCCCTGGCGCCGCTGATCGCCGTCAGCCTGCTCAAGCAATACCAGTCCTCCACCCCCATCGCCTGGTACCTGGTGGCCGCCTCCGCGCTCTCGGTGCTTGCTGTCGGCCTCGCCCGGGAAACCCGTGGCAAGTCGCTGCATGCCGTAGACGCCGAAGCGGCCGCGAAGACCGGCCTGCAAGGAACCCGAAACCCATGAACCAACCCCTTGGCCACCACTACATAGGCGGCGCCCGCAGCGGCGCGGGCGATACCCTTCTGCACAGCCTCGACGCCATGACGGGCGAGCCGCTGCCCGGCGTTTTCCACCAGGCCACCGCGGCCGAGGTGGACGCCGCCGCCCGCGCCGCTGAAGCGGCCTACCCGGCCTTCCGCGCGCTGTCGGCAGAGCGTCGCGCCGAGTTCCTCGACGCCATCGCCACCGAACTGGACGCCCTGGGCGAAGCCTTCATCGCCACCGTCTGCCGCGAAACCGCCTTGCCGCCGGCCCGCATCCAGGGCGAACGCGCCCGCACCAGCGGCCAACTGCGCCTGTTCGCCGGCGTGCTGCGCCGCGGCGACTTCCACGGCGCGCGTATCGACCGCGCCCTGCCCCAGCGCCAGCCGCTGCCGCGCCCGGACCTGCGCCAGTGCCAGCTGGGTATCGGCCCGGTGGCGGTATTCGGCGCCAGCAACTTCCCCCTGGCCTTCTCCACCGCCGGTGGCGATACCGCCGCCGCCCTGGCCGCTGGCTGCCCGGTGGTGTTCAAGGCCCACAGCGGCCACATGGCCACCTCCGAATGGGTGGCCGACGCCATCCTCCGCGCGGCAACGCAGACCGGCATGCCGGCGGGCGTGTTCAACCTGATCTTTGGCAGCGGCGTGGGCGAGGGGCTGGTCAGGCATCCGGCGATCCAGGCGGTGGGCTTCACCGGCTCGCTCAAGGGCGGCCGCGCCCTCTGCGACCTGGCCGCCGCGCGCAAGCAGCCGATCCCGGTGTTCGCCGAGATGAGCAGTATCAATCCGGTGATCCTGCTGCCCGCGGCCCTCGCCGCACGGGGCGAGCAGCTGGCCGGCGAACTGGCCGCTTCGGTGACCCTGGGTTGTGGGCAGTTCTGCACCAATCCAGGCCTGGTCATCGGCATCCGCTCAGCGGCGTTCAGCACCTTTGTCGAGCGCTTCGCCGCGCGCATGGCCGATCAGGCGGCCCAGACCATGCTCAATGCCGGCACCCTGGCGAGCTACGCACACGGCCTGGCGCGACTGCACGCCCATCCCGGCATCCGCCACCTGGCCGGCCAGTCGCAGCAGGGCAACCAGGCCAGGCCGCAGCTGTTCCAGGCCGATGCGCGCCTGCTGCTGGAAGGGGATGAGTTGCTGCAGGAGGAAGTCTTCGGACCGGCCACGGTGCTGGTGGAAGTGGCCGACCTGGCGCAGCTGCAACAAGCCCTGGCCAGCCTGCAGGGCCAGCTCACCGCGACGCTGATCGCCGAGCCGGAGGATCTGGCAGTGGCCGCGCAACTGGTTCCGCTGTTGGAGCGCAATGCCGGGCGCCTGCTGCTCAACGGCTACCCGACCGGCGTGGAGGTGTGCGACGCCATGGTTCACGGCGGCCCCTACCCGGCCACCTCGGACGCGCGCGGCACCTCCGTCGGCAGCCTGGCCATCGCCCGCTTCCTGCGGCCGGTGTGCTACCAGAACTATCCCGACGCGCTGTTGCCTGATGCACTGAAGAACGCCAACCCACTGGGCATCGCCCGCCTGGTGGACGGTGTGACCACGCGGGAGGCCCTGGGCTGAGTTGTGTCGGCCGAGGTTGCAGGGACTCCCGATTAGCCCCGGCCGTGCCGGGGCTTTTTTTGGGTTCTTCGCGGATGACCGGGAGCCTTCTGTGCTCGCCGGCGACGACGAAATCGGTGCGCACGGCGCACCCGACCGGCACGTCCTCCGTGTAGGGTGCGCCATGCGCACCATCCCCTGCGGCAGTCGGCGCGTAGTGTTTCTGAGGCCCTTGCCGGGTCAAGTCAGGCGCAGATATTCCGTGCGAATTAGACAAGCCTGGCCGACCTTTTCTGTCGGCCACGGTAGCGGCGCCCCGCCCCTCATTTCCCCTGCAGCGCGCGAATTTCCTCATACAGCACACGCGGAATCGTCACCCCCGCCACCTCACTGCGCGCTCGCGCCTCGTAGCGGCGCTGGGACGGCAGGCGCGCGCCCTGACCGACGATACCGAATTCGGCACAGCCGCCCCTCAGGTGGCCGTTTCGGCCAGCGGCGCGGTGGCAGGCTTGCGCACGGCTGACAGCAGCCCCAGCCGCATCAGCAGCCAGGGCATCGCCACCGCCACGAAAAGCCCCATCACCAGACCGCGCAGGCCCTGCCAAAGCTGCGGGTCCAGGGGCAGCGCGGCGCCAGCCAGCTTGAGCAGCTTCTGCAGCAGGATAAAGGCCGCCGCACCGATGGCTGCTGCCAGCAAGCGGCGCCAGGTGGCGACCTCCGTGGAAAAGGCCAGCTGGCGATAGCCATAGAGCACACCGAACATCAGCCCCGCCAGCAACGGCACGTAACTCGGCGCCACACCCGGCCAGCTCAACCAGGCGGCGCTGAACGCCAGCAGGATCAGCGCCAGGTGCCAGAGGCCGTGCGCCTCGCGCCACCAGTGCCAGTGACGCACCTGGGCGAACAGCAGCAGCGTGGCGATACCCAGCAGTGACCCACCCAATACGTCTTCCACGTCGTGGGCGCCAAGGTAAAGGCGGCTGAAGATGATCCCCGTCACCACCACGCCGCTGACCAGCCAGGCCCAGGCGCGACGCAGCTCCCACGCCAGCCAGAACCAGATGACCACGGCGATCTGTGCAT
The DNA here is from genome assembly GCF_049334135.1 of Metapseudomonas cellulosilytica. Lineage (NCBI taxonomy): Bacteria > Pseudomonadati > Pseudomonadota > Gammaproteobacteria > Pseudomonadales > Pseudomonadaceae > Metapseudomonas > Metapseudomonas cellulosilytica. Next base: position 138,296 of record NZ_JBHZGN010000011.1, read on the forward strand.
GGCCGCTGGGCAGGCCGAAGCTGTCGCCCACTTCATGGTCCATGCGCAGGGCGATGTCCGGCCGTGGGTCCTGCCAGTAGTCCTTGAGCCAGGCGTTGAGCAGCGCGGTGAGGGCCACCAGCACCAGCAGGCGCAGGAAGACGCCACGGTCCCAGGCCCAGTAGCCGAGCGGCAGGAAGAACAGGATGAACTTCTCGTAGCCCAGCAGGGTGAAGAAGCGCATCAGCGGAGTCAGCCCGTCGCTGCGCAGGGGCAGCACCCAGTCCAGGCTGTGCAGCAGTTCGTTCATGGAGGTCCTTGTGCGTGTCGGCAATGCCGCCACAGATACTGCAGTGCACCGGGGGCGACAAGGGCCGATTCGGACAAAGCATGTCACCGGATCATCAACCGCCATGAGAGCCGGGTATTCGTCGCGGCACAGTTGGCTGCGGCGGTTGGCCGGCACTGCCTAAGATCTCTGGACCCCACGCCAAGGACCCTCGTCGTGAACAGAGCCATCAAGACCCTGCTGATCGCCAACCGTGGTGAGATCGCCATTCGTATCGCCCGTGCCGCCGCCGAACTGGGCATCGTGAGCGTCGCGGTCTATGCCGAGGACGATGGCCAGTCCCTGCACCTGCGCAAGGCCGATCTTGCGGTGCCATTGAAAGGCCGTGGCGCGGCGGCCTACCTGGATGCCGCGCAATTGGTGGAAGTCGCCCGCCAGCATGGCTGCGACGCGGTCCACCCCGGCTATGGCTTCCTCAGCGAGAACGCCGATTTCGCGCGGCAATGCGAGGCGGCCGGCCTCCATTTCGTCGGTCCTTGCGCCGAGGCCCTGGAGCTGTTCGGCGACAAGGCCCGCGCCCGCGAGCTGGCGGCTCGCTGCGGGTTGCCCCTGGCCGCCGGCAGCAACCGCGCCACCAGCCTGGAGGAGGCGCGCACCTTGCTGGAGAGCGGCCCGATCATGCTCAAGGCCCTGGCCGGCGGCGGCGGACGCGGCATGCGCGCGGTGCGCGAGGCGGCTGAACTGGAGCCGGCCTTCGAACGCTGCCAGTCCGAGGCCCGCACGGCGTTCGGCAATGGCGAGCTCTATGTCGAGCGATTGATCGACAACGCCCGGCATATCGAGGTCCAGGTGCTGGGCGACGGGGAGCGGGTCACCCACCTCTGGGAGCGGGACTGCAGCCTGCAGCGCCGCCACCAGAAGGTGATCGAGATCGCCCCGGCGCCCGAGCTGGACGCCGACCTGCGCCGGCGCATCCTCGACGCCGCGCTGACCCTGGCGGCCGCAGTCCGCTACCGCGGCATCGGCACCTTCGAGTTCCTGGTGGATGCCGTGCGCGGCGACTTCGTGTTCATGGAAGCCAACCCACGCATCCAGGTGGAGCACTGCATCACCGAAGCCGTGACCGGCATCGACCTGGTACAGGCGCAGCTGCGCCTGGCCGAAGGCGCCCGCCTGGCCGAACTGGGCCTGCTGGAGCCCGTCGCCCCGCGCGGTTTCGCCGTGCAGCTGCGGATCAACCTGGAAAGCATGCAGGCCGACGGCGACGCCCGTCCTTCCGGCGGCCTGATCAGCGCCTACGACCCCCCCAGCGGACCGGGCATCCGCGTCGACAGCTATGGCTATGCCGGTTATGCCACCAGCCCCAGCTACGACTCGCTGCTGGCCAAGCTGATCGTCCAGGGTGACGACCTGCCCGCCGCCCTGCGCCGCGCCTACCGCGCCCTCTGCGAATTCCGCCTGGAAGGGGTGGCGAGCAATATCCATTTCCTGCAGAACCTGCTGCGCCGGCCGGAACTCGCCTCTGGCGTGGACACCCGCTTCATCGAACGAGAGATCGGCGAACTGCTGGCGGCGCAGCAGGCGGCCCATCCGCATCTGTTCGTCAGCGGCGCGAACACCGTCGCCAATGCCCGAACCGGTCAGGTGGACGCACCGGCCGGCTGCGTGCCGCTGAACGCCCCCAGCCAGGGCGTGCTGGTGAGCCTCGATGTGCAGGTGGGCGATGCCGTCGCCGCCGGCCAGCCGGTGGCGGTACTGGAGGCGATGAAGATGGAGTTCGTGGTCAAGGCCAGCCAGGGCGGCATCGTCCGCGCCCTGGCGGTGGCCCCCGGCGGCAGCCTGTTCGAAGGCGCGCCGCTGCTGTTCCTGGAGCCCGCCGAGGTGGTTGGCGGAGCCGAGCAGAGCGAGGAAAGCCTCGATCTCGCGCATATCCGCCTTGATCTCGCCGAAGTGCTGGAGCGCCATGCCATCACCACGGATGAGCGGCGCCCGCAGGCGGTCGCCAAGCGGCGCAGGAGCGGCCAGCGCACCACCCGCGAGAATCTCGACGACCTGCTGGATGAGGGCAGCTTCATCGAATACGGCGCCCTGGCCCTGGCCGCCCAGCGCCGTCGCCGCTCCCTGGAGGAGCTGATCGAACAGAGCCCGGCCGACGGCCTGGTGGCCGGCATCGGCACGGTGAACGCCGCAGGATTCGGCAGCGAAGCCGCCCGCTGCATGACCATCGCCTATGACTACACCGTGTTCGCCGGAACCCAGGGGATGATGAACCACAAGAAGACCGACCGCATGCTGGGCCTCGCCGAACAGTGGCGCCTGCCCCTGGTGCTGTTCGCCGAGGGCGGTGGCGGCCGGCCGGGGGATTCGGATTTCGTCGGCGTGGCCGGGCTGGACTGCCACACCTTCGTCGGCATGGCCCGGCTGTCCGGCCTGGTTCCGCTGGTGGGGGTGGTGTCCGGCCGCTGCTTCGCCGGCAATGCGGCTTTGCTCGGCTGCTGCGATGTGATCATCGCCACCGGCAACGCCAGCATCGGCATGGCCGGCCCGGCGATGATCGAAGGTGGCGGCCTGGGCCGCTTCGCCCCGGAGGAAGTGGGCCCCACCAGCGTCCAGGCGCCCAATGGGGTGATCGATGTGCTGGTGGAGGACGAAGCCGAGGCGGTGCGAGTGGCGCGCCAGTACCTGTCCTACTTCCAGGGCGACCTGGCGGATTGGCAGTGCGCCGACCAGCGCCTGCTGCGCCACGCCATTCCGGAGAACCGCCTGCGGGTCTACGACATCCGCGCGCTGATCGAAAACCTCGCCGACCTGGGCTCGGTGCTGGAGTTGCGGCGGCAGTTCGCGCCGGGCCTGATCACCGCCTTCATCCGTATCGAGGGCAAGGCCTTCGGCCTGATCGCCAACAATCCCATGCACCTGGGCGGCGCCATCGACGCCCAGGCCGGCGACAAGGCCGCGCGCTTCATGCAGCTGTGCGATGCCTTCGACATTCCCATGGTTTCCCTCTGCGATACCCCCGGCTTCATGGTTGGGCCGGAGTCGGAGAAGCAGGCCACGGTGCGCCACGTTTCGCGGATGTTCGTCGCCGCCGCCGGGCTCTCGGTGCCCTTCTTCACGGTGGTGCTGCGCAAGGGTTACGGCCTGGGCGCCCAGGCCATGGCGGCGGGCAGCTTCCATTCGCCGCTGTTCACCGTCGCCTGGCCCAGCGGCGAATTCGGCGCCATGGGGCTGGAGGGCGCGGTGCGCCTGGGTTACGCCAAGGAGCTGGCAGCCGTGGAAGACCCCACGGAGCGCGAGAAGCTATTCCAGAAGATGGTCGCCAAGGCCTACCAGAACGGCAAGGCGATCAATATGGCCAGTTTCCTGGAGATCGACGCGGTTATCGACCCGATGGACACGCGGTCATGGTTGCTGCGGGGGCTGAACGCCGCGCCGAGGCCGGTAAGGCGGGAAGGGAAGAGACGAGGCTTCGTGGATACCTGGTAGGCCCTCAGCCCGGTATGTAGGAAGCATCCGACACCACATCTTGGGCAGTGAAAGGCGCATCAGGTAAACTGCCCCATCTTTTTTTGCCCATAACGACTAGCCTGATGCCCACGACGTTCCACGAGATTCCCCGCGAACGCCCCGTCACGCCCCTGCTCGACCGCGCGACAACGCCGGCTGAGCTGCGCCGGCTCGGCGACGCGGAGCTGGAAACCCTGGCCGACGAACTGCGCCAGTACCTGCTCTACACCGTCGGCAAGACCGGCGGGCACTTCGGCGCCGGCCTCGGCGTGGTGGAACTGACCATCGCCCTGCACTACGTCTACGACACGCCGGACGACCGGCTGGTCTGGGACGTCGGCCACCAGGCCTACCCGCACAAGATCCTCACCGGACGCCGCGAGCAGATGGGCAGCCTGCGCCAGAAGGACGGCATCGCCGCCTTCCCGCGCCGCGTGGAGAGCGAGTACGACACCTTCGGCGTCGGCCACTCCAGCACCTCCATCAGTGCGGCCCTGGGGATGGCCATCGCCGCCCGCATGCAGGGCTCCGGCCGCAAGTCCATCGCCGTGATCGGTGACGGCGCGCTGACCGCCGGCATGGCCTTCGAAGCGCTCAACCACGCCTCGGACGTCCAGGCCGACATGCTGGTGATCCTCAACGACAACGACATGTCGATCTCGCACAATGTCGGTGGCCTGTCCAACTACCTGGCGAAGATCCTCTCCAGCCGCACCTACGCGAGCATGCGCGAAGGCAGCAAGAAAGTGCTGTCGCGCCTGCCCGGGGCCTGGGAGATCGCCCGCCGCACCGAGGAGTATGCCAAGGGCATGCTGGTACCCGGCACCCTGTTCGAGGAACTGGGCTGGAACTACATCGGCCCCATCGACGGCCACGACCTGCCCACGCTGGTCGCCACCCTGCGCAACATGCGCGACCTCAAGGGCCCGCAGTTCCTCCACGTGGTGACCAAGAAAGGCAAGGGCTTCGCCCCGGCCGAGGCGGACCCCATCGGCTACCACGCCATCACCAAGCTGGAGCCGATCAACGCCCCGGCCACCCCGAAGAAGCCATCCGGCCCCAGGTACTCCAACGTCTTCGGCAAATGGCTGTGCGACATGGCCGGGCAGGACCCGCGCCTGGTGGGTATCACCCCGGCGATGAAGGAAGGTTCCGATCTGGTGGCCTTCGCCGAGCGTTTCCCGGATCGCTACTTCGATGTGGCCATCGCCGAGCAGCACGCCGTGACCCTGGCGGCCGGCATGGCCTGCGACGGCGCCAAGCCGGTGGTGGCCATCTACTCCACCTTCCTCCAGCGCGGCTATGACCAGTTGATCCATGACGTGGCGGTGCAGAACCTCGATGTGCTGTTCGCCATCGACCGCGCCGGCCTGGTGGGCGAGGACGGCCCGACCCACGCCGGCAGCTTCGACCTGTCCTACCTGCGCTGCATCCCCGGCATGCTGGTGATGACCCCCAGCGACGAGAACGAGCTGCGCCTGCTGCTGACCACCGGCTACCAGTTCGAAGGACCGGCGGCAGTGCGCTACCCCCGCGGCAGCGGCCCCAACGCGCCCATCGACCCGAGCCTGGCGCCGGTGGAAATCGGCAAGGGCGTGGTACGCCGCAAGGGCAGCAAAGTGGCGATGCTGGTGTTCGGCGTGCAGCTGGCCGAGGCCCTGCCAGTGGCCGAAGGCCTGGATGCCACGGTGGTCGACATGCGCTTCGTCAAACCCCTGGACGAAGCACTGGTGCGCGAACTGGCCGACAGCCACGAACTGCTGGTGACCATCGAGGAAAACAGCGTGATGGGCGGCGCCGGTGCGGCCGTCAGCGAGTTCCTCGCCCGCGAGAACCTGGTCAAGCCGGTGCTGCACCTGGGCCTGCCGGACTACTACGTCGAGCACGCCAAACCGGCGGAAATGCTCGCCGAGTGCGGTCTGGACGCCAAGGGCATCGAAGCGGCGGTGCGCGCACGGTTGGCATTGCTGGAAAAATGACCCCGTAGGTTGGCGCCGAGCCTGCGAGGCCCAACGTCATCGCAGCGCCCGGCGGCGCGCCGTTGGGCTTCGTGCCTCAGCCCAACCTACGAAGCTGATCTTCGCTCCCACAGCATGGGTTTCGCTCCGCTCGCGGAACGCCGCCCGACCCATCCTACAAAGGCAGGCCCATACCAGAAGCCAAACCGTAGGATGGGTAGAGGTACGAAACCCATCGATGGGTATCGCCTCGCTCAACGCCAACTCAAGAAAGCGGAGGTCATTGCTACCTTGCGGTTTCCAGCAGCCGGCAGAGTTTTTCGGTCGCGCCGAGCATCTGGAAGCTCGGTCGCTCAAGCCCCCGGTCCGGCACCGGCCAGACCTGGCCCTTGCTCACCGCCTCGAGCTGCGGCCAGGCCTTCCAGGCGTTCGCCTGGGCCGGTTCGCTCACCAGGATCACCGCAGGATTGCGCTGCAGCACGGCCTCGATGCCCACCTGGGGCGCGGGCAGGGCAAGGTCGGCAAAGACATTTTCAGCACCGCATACGCGCAAGGCATCGCTGACGATCTGCTTTCCACCCAGGGTATAAAGCGGCGCGTCCCACACCTGGTAGAAGACCTTCAGCGGCACCGCCCGCCGGTGGCGCTGGCGCAGCTCCGCTAGCCCGGCCTCGAAGCGCGCGGCCAATTGCCGGCCCTGTTCGGCGCGGCCCACACGCTCGCCGATCTCGATGAAGGACTGCGCCAATTGCGCCAGGTCCCGCGGCTCCACCACCAATTGGGGCACCGAGAGTTTCTTCAGCTGCTCGCGCCCGGCGGCGCCGACGCTGTCGGGCCAGAGCAGCACCAGATCAGGCTTGAGGCTGAGCAGGCTTTCCGCCTGCAACTGGCCGTAGCGGCCCACCGACGGCAGCCCAGCCAGGGCTGCCGGCCGCTCGCCGCCGTCGAGCACCCCCACCAGCAGGTCGCCGGCGCCGAGGTCGAGCATGGTTTCACTGAGGGACGGTGCCAGACTGACCACCCGCAGCTGCGCCACAGCGGGCAGCGCCAGGCACAGCAGCAGAAAGGCGAGCAGCCGGCGCATCAGCCGAGCTGGCGGGGAATTCGGTAGAGGTAGAGCAGCACCAGGCTGCTCAGGGCGAGGAGGATCAAGGCCACCGTGTTCAGCCCGAACGGCACCGCCAGGGCGGCGATCCAGGCTGGCAGGCCGGCGGCGAGAAAGGCCCTGGCGCGGCGCCGCGCCAGCTCCTGCCAGGCACCGGGCTCCTCGGCCCGGCCCAGGGCAGCCTCGGTGGCCACCAGGGCGCGCTTGTAGGCGGAGAACAGCGGCAAGGTGAGGAACAGGGAAGTCAGGCCGACGATGAACAGCGGCATCTGCAATACCGGTAGCACCGGCTCGCCGCCACCGAACAGGTAGCCGAGCACGAGGAGCGGCGCCAGGGTGTAACCCACCTGGCGCCACCAGGCGATGGCCAGCCGGCGGCGGACTTCCTTGCGGGTCACGACTCGGCTTCCGCCTGGTGCAGGTTGCCGAGCATGTGGCCGAGCTTGCCGGCCTTGGTCGCCAGGTACTTGCGGTTGTGCTTGTTCAGGCCGGTCTGCAGCGGCACGCGCTCGGCCACATTGAGGCCGTAGCTTTCCAGCGCATTGACCTTGCGCGGATTGTTGGTCATCAGCTTCACGGCGCGGATGCCCAAGTGCTCCAGCATCGGCTGGCACATGGCGTAGTCGCGCTGGTCGGCACCGAAGCCCAGGCGCTCGTTGGCCTCGACGGTATCGGCGCCGGCGTCCTGCAGCTCGTAGGCGCGGATCTTGTTCAAGAGGCCGATGCCGCGTCCTTCCTGGCGCAGGTACAGCAGCACGCCGCGACCGTCTTCGGCGATGGCGCGCAGGGCCGCTTCCAGCTGGAAGCCGCAGTCGCAACGCAGGCTGAACAGGGCATCGCCGGTGAGGCATTCGGAGTGCAGGCGGCCCAGGACGGGTTCGCCGCTGGCGACATCACCCAGGGTCAGGGCAACGTGCTCCTTGCCGCTGGCCTCATCGAGGAAGCCGTGCATGGTGAACACCCCGAATGGCGTGGGCAGCTGGGAGGCGGCGACGAAAACGACAGACACCGTAGAGCTCCTGGATATTGGCAAGGCCGGCATTGTAGCAGTAGCGCTAACCGGCAGGTCAGATTGAATAGTTGGGGATAAGTATCGAAAGCCTCGAAGGGAGCCCGCTCAGAACTTGGACTCCAGCAAGAGAACGCCCTGCTCCTCGCGCCAGCGCACCCGGTTGAGGAAGCTCATGCCCAGCAGCACCTCCACCGGCGCCTCGCCCTCGATCACCGCTCCCTCCACGCCGAGCACCTCAATGCCACCGACCTTGACCCGGTCGAAGGTCACCCGCCAGGCATTGACCGTCCCGGCAGCGGTGCTGGCCTTCATCGGCAAGCCCTTGACCCGGTAATCGATGCCCAGCCGGCGCGCCTGATGCTCGTTCATCGCGACGCTGGTGGCACCCGTGTCCACCAGGAACTGCACCGGGTGGCCCTCGATGGAACCGGCTACCTGGAAGTGCCCGTTGTTGCCACGGGCGATGCTCAACCGCTCCTTCTGCGGCGCGCCCGGGCTGGCCGCCTGATTGTATTCGCGCGAGAGCTCGTAGCGGCGCTCCACGCCATCCACGCGCAGCGTGGCGCCCCGGCTGTCGGCGCTGATCACCTGGACACCGCCAGGGCCGGTCTGGCCCACCTTCACCAGCTTGCGTTGGCCGTCGACATAGAGCACCGCGGCACCGGGGAAGAGGCCGACCACCTGCACCTGGGTCGCGCTCGCGAATGCCGGGCAGAGAGCCAGCAGGAAGGCGACGGTACGCAGTTCAGGGCGCAGCATGGGATTCTCCAGGTCCTTGTCGAAAGCTTGGGGCCGCTTCGGCGCGGCCGCCGCCGGCGATAGCCTAGGCCAGCCCCCAGACGATGAGCTGCATCGCCAGCCAGGCGAAGACCCCGGCCAGCACGTCATCCAGCATGATGCCCACGCCGCCGTGGACATGACGGTCGATCCAGCGGATCGGCCAGGGCTTCGCGATGTCCATCACCCGGAAGACGAGGAAGCCCAGCAGCAGCCACTGCCAGCCCTCAGGCACCAGCCAGAGGGTGATCCACATGCCGACCATCTCGTCCCAGACGATGCCTTCGTGATCGTGGACCCGCAGGTCGTCGGCGACCTTGCCGCACAGCCAGAAGCCGAACAGCATGGTCAGGCCCAGCATCAGCCAGTAGCCCCAGTCCGGCAGCATCTGCCAGAGCGGAATGAAGGGCAGCGCCACCAGGGAACCCCAGGTGCCCGGCGCCTTGGGCAGCGTGCCCGAGCCGAAGCCGAAGGCAATGAAATGCCAGGGGTTGCTCCACACCGAATGGGGGATTGGCTGCGGCGTGGCCGATTCGTGATCAGTCACCTTGACTCCCGAAATGTTGATAACCCTGTGTCGGCATCTGCTGTTCGACGCCGGCCGCGTCCTGCAGGTGCACGCCCTGCCCCGCCTCGACCCGGCCGATCACCACCACCTCGGGCCAGGCGGCCTGGACGGCGGCCAGCTCGCTGGCGGGCAGGGTAAAGGCCAGGCGGTAGTCGTCGCCACCGGCCAGCGCACAATTGAGCGCGAATTCCCTGGGATAGAGACCCGAAAGGGCCGGCGACAGTGGCAAGCGCGCCGCTTCCACCAGCAACGCCGCACCGGAGGCCGCGGCGATATGACCGCAGTCGGCCAGCAGACCGTCGGAAATATCCAGCGCCGCCGTGGCGCGGCCGCGCAGGGCCTGGCCCAGCGCCAGTTGCGGCTCTGGCGCCCAATAGCGCTGCAGCAGGTATTGCGCCTCCGGGCTGCTGTCCTGCCGTTCGCCGAGCACCAGCGGCAGCGCCCCGGCGCCATCGCCCAGGCTGCCGCCGACGCAGAGCAGGTCGCCAGGGCGCGCCCCGGCGCGGGTCAGGGCCTGGCCCGCGGGCAGGCGGCCGAAGACGGTGAGGGTCAGGCTCAGCGGACCACGGGTGGTATCGCCGCCCACCAGGCCTATTCCACAGCCCCGCGCCATGTTGCAGAGACCACGGGCGAAGCCTTCCAGCCAGTCGGCACGGGCATCGGGCAGGGTCAGGGCGAGCGTGAAGGCGACGGGCGCGGCGCCCATGGCGGCCAGGTCGCTGGCGGAGACCGCCAGGGCACGCTGGCCGAGAAGAAAGGCGTCGGCATCCTGCGGGAAATGCACACCGGCCACCAGGGTATCGGTGGAGATCGCCAACTGCTCGCCGGGCGGCAGTTGCAGCAGGGCACAGTCATCGCCGATGCCAAGGGCAATGCCTTCGCCTCCGGCCGCGCAGGCGGCCGAGGCGAAGAAACGGCGGATCAGCTCGAACTCACCCATTCACTGAGGGACGCGGGCTGCGCTCAGCGCTTGCCGCCGCGCACTTCGGCGGCACGCAGGCGCGGCGCCAGCTTGTCCAGTACGCCGTTGACGAACTTGTGCCCGTCGGTGGCGCCGAACACCTTGGCCAGCTCGATGCCTTCGTTGATCACCACGCGATACGGCACGTCCACCCGCTGCATCAGCTCGTAGGTGGACAGGCGCAGGATCGCCAGCTCGACCGGGTCCACTTCCTCGAGGGCGCGATCCAGGCAGGGCAGGAAGGCCTCGTCGATCTCGGTCTTCAGGCGCGGCACGCCGTGGAGGATCTCGTGGAAGTAGGCGCCGTCGACGCTGCTGAAATCGTTGTCGACGCGGAACTGCGCCTCGATTTCGTTGAGCGGCTGACCGGCGATGTGCCAGGAGTAGAGCGCCTGCATCGCCAGGCTGCGGGCCTGGCGACGGGCTGCGATCTTGCCTTTCGGCGCCTTGGGCGCCGAACCTTCTGTGTTGCTCACTTGGCCTCCAGGGCAGCCAGCAGGCTGACCATCTCCAGGGCGGACAGGGCAGCTTCGGCGCCTTTGTTGCCGGCCTTGGTGCCGGAGCGCTCGATGGCCTGCTCGATGGAGTCGACGGTCAGCACGCCGAAGGCGACCGGTACGCCGAATTCCATGGAGACCTGGGCCAGGCCCTTGGTGCACTCGCCGGCAACGTATTCGAAGTGCGGGGTGCCGCCACGAATGACCGCGCCGAGGGCGATGATGGCGGAGTACTCGCCTTGCTGGGCGACCTTCTGGGCCACCAGCGGGATTTCAAAGGCGCCCGGAGCGCGGATGATGGTGATGTCGCTTTCGCTGACACCGTGGCGGACCAGGGCGTCTACGGCGCCGCTCACCAGGCTTTCCACGACGAAGCTGTTGAAACGGCCGACCACCAGGGCATAGCTGCCTTTGGGGGCGATGAAGGTACCTTCGATGGTCTTCAGGGACATGGGCGAGTTCTCGTCAATTAAAGAGCGAGGGCCCCGGCCTTGACGGTCGGAGCCCTGCGGGTCATTCAGCGGGCAGGTATTCTACAACTTCCAGGTCGAAACCGGATATCGCGTTGAACTTCATCGGCGAGCTCATCAGGCGCATCTTGCGCACCCCGAGGTCGCGGAGAATCTGCGATCCGGCACCGACGGTGCTGTAGGTGGTCGGGTTGGTCACCTTGGTGTCATGGCCGAGCTGGCGCTCCAGGTGGGCCAGCAGCTGCGGGCCGGTGAGCGGGTTGCCCAGCAGCAGCACCACGCCGCTGCCGGCGGCGGCCACTTCCTTCATGGCGGCGCGCAGGCTCCAGCGACCGGCCTGGTTGACCATGAACAGGTCGCGCAGCGGGTCCATGTTGTGCACCCGCACCAGGGTCGCTTCTTCCGGGCAGATCTTGCCCAGGGTCAGGGCCATGTGCACGTCACCTTCCACGGCGTCGCGGTAGGTCACCAGGTTGAAATGACCCAGTTCGCTGTCCAGCGGCTGCTCGGCGATGCGCTCAACGGTGCGCTCGTGGATCAGGCGGTAGTGGATGAGGTCGGCGATGGTGCCGATCTTGATCCCGTGCTCGGCGGCGAAGGCCTCCAGCTCCGGGCGACGGGACATGGTGCCGTCGTCGTTCATGATTTCGCAGATCACGCCGGAAGGCTCGAAGCCGGCCATGCGCGCCAGGTCGCAGGCCGCCTCGGTGTGGCCGGCACGGGCCAGCACGCCGCCCGGCTGGGCCATCAGCGGGAAGATGTGGCCGGGGCTGACGATGTCCTCGGCCTTGGCGCCCTTGGCGGCGGCCACCTGCACGGTACGCGCGCGGTCGGCGGCGGAGATGCCGGTGGTCACGCCTTCGGCCGCCTCGATGGAGACGGTGAACTTGGTGCCGAAGCCGGAACCGTTGCGCGGCGCCATCAGCGGCAGCTTGAGCAGCTCGCAGCGCTCGCGGGTCATGGGCATGCAGATCAGGCCACGGGCGAACCTGGCCATGAAGTTGATGTGCTCGGCCTGCACGCACTCGGAGGCCATGATCAGGTCGCCTTCGTTCTCGCGGTCCTCGTCATCCATGAGGATGACCATCTTGCCCTGGCGGATGTCTTCGATCAGTTCGTCGATGCTGTTGAGAGCCATGGGCCCTCCTTATGAATTCAGTGTTTGAGGTAGCCGTGTTCGGCGAGGAAGCTTTCGGTCAGGCCGGAGGACTGGGGCTCGGCGGCCTTGTCACCGAGCAGCAGGCGCTCCAGGTAACGGGCCAGCAGGTCGACCTCCAGGTTGACCCGGCGTCCGGGGCGGTAGTCGACCATGATGGTCTCGGCCAGGGTGTGCGGGACGATGGTCAGCTCGAATTCGGCGCCATTCACCGCGTTCACCGTCAGGCTGGTGCCATCGACCGTGATCGAGCCCTTGAGGGCGATGTACTTCGCCAGGTCGCGGGGCGCGCGGATGCGAAATTGCACGGCGCGGGCGTTGTCCTCGCGCATTACCACCTCGCCGATGCCGTCGACATGGCCGCTGACCAGGTGGCCGCCCAGGCGGCTGGTGGGGGTCAGGGCCTTTTCCAGGTTGACCGGGCTGCCGGGCTTCAGGTCATCGAAGGCGGTGCGGGCCAGGGTTTCGCGGCTGACGTCGGCCCAGAAGCCGTTGCCCGGCAGTTCCACGGCGGTGAGGCAGACACCGTTGACCGCAATGCTGTCGCCCAGCTTGACGTCGGCGAGGTCCAGCTTGCCGGTTTCCACCAGCACGCGGACGTCGCCGCCCTTGGGCGTGATCGCGCGGATGGTGCCGATGGCTTCGATTATGCCGGTGAACATGGGACCTCCAGAGCTTGCAGCGAACCGGCCGGAACCGGCGAAAGACGCATTATAGGCGCCCTCCCTTCACCCGCGCGCGGACGAGCCGCCGGCGCCGGAAGGAAGTGGACTGTTGCATGTGACATCGATGGAACTCCTGTTTCGTGAAAAACAGGGCGTATCGGATCGAAAGGGATCTGGCGGGCGCAGGCGCGGACGCACCCCGGCCCAGGCAGGCAATCCCGTTCTCTCTTCATCCGGACTGTTACCGTCGGCCCCGGGATCGCACCGGGTCTGCTGACCCCGCCATCGCTGGCGGGCGCTCGCGGGCTATGCGTGTTCTACGCAATCACCGCCGGTGGGGACTTGCACCCCGCCCTGAGAACGTTTCAGCCAGTCAATGAAACTGGCTGGCAGGCGTTTTATCACAGTCATGGCGAACTTGCATCGGCTGTTCGCGTCAGGTCGGCGCGCGAGGTTTCAGGCAGTCGGACGGGGAATGGCGGTAACCAGCCAGTCGTCGCCCACGGCGCGCATGTCGACGATCTTCAATTCCGGGGCCTCGGCCATCCGCGCCAGCGGCCAGTCCAGCAGCGGGCGGGCGCTGGAGCCGAGGAACTTGGCGGCGATGAAGATGCGGTATTCGTCCACCAGCCCGGCGCGGGCAAAGGCCCCGGCCAGACGCGGTCCGGCCTCCACCAGCACTTCGTTGGCACCCCGGGCGGCCAGCTCCTGCAACAGCAGGCGCAGGTCGACATGGCCATCGGCGCCGGGCAGCGCCAGCGATTCGTGGCCCGGGTACGGAGCGCTTGCCGTGGCGGTCGCCACCAGCGCCGGGCCGGCCTGGAAGAAAGGCGCGGACGGCGGCACCCGCAGACGGCCGTCCACCAACACGCGCAGCGGCGGGCGGCTGACCGCCAGGGCGGTGAGTTCAGGGTCCAGGCCCAGCTCGTCCGCGCGTACGGTGAGGCGGGCGGCATCGGTGAGCACGGTGTCGGCGCCGGTCAGCACCACGCTGGCGCGCGCGCGCAGGCGCTGCACCGCCGAGCGGGCTGCCGGGCCAGTGATCCACTGGCTCTCGCCGCTGGCCATGGCGGTGCGACCGTCCAGGCTCATGGCCAGCTTGACCCGCACGAACGGCAGGCCCTGCTCCATGCGCTTGATGAAGCCTTCATTGAGCGCCCGCGCCTCGGCCTCCAGCACACCGCTCTGCACGGCGATACCGGCATCCGCCAGGCGCTTCAGGCCCCGGCCGGCAACCTGGGGGTTGGGGTCCTGCATGGCCGCCACCACGCGCCCCACGCCTGCGGCCACCAGCGCATCGGCGCAGGGCGGCGTGCGGCCGTGGTGGCTGCAGGGCTCGAGGGTGACGTAGGCGGTGGCGCCACGGGCCAGCTCGCCGGCCTGGCGCAACGCATGGACCTCGGCATGGGGCTCGCCGGCGCGGACGTGCCAGCCTTCGCCGACGACCTGGCCATCGCGGACGATGACGCAGCCGACGCGCGGATTGGGATGGGTGGAGTAGATGCCTTTGCGCGCCAGCTCCAGGGCGCGGGCCATATGGGCCTGATCGTTGCCGGCCATCAGTCTTTCGACGGCTCGCGGGCCAGGCGTTCGATTTCCTCGCGGAATTCGTTGAGGTCCTGGAAGCGGCGGTAGACCGAAGCGAAGCGGATGTAGGCGACTTCGTCGAGCTTCTGCAGCTCGGCCATCACCAGCTCGCCCAGCACCCGCGATTTCACTTCGCGCTCGCCTGTGGCGCGCAGCTTGTGCTTGATATGGGCGATGGCCGCTTCCAGCCGCTCGATGCTCACCGGGCGCTTCTCCAGCGCACGTTGCATGCCGGCGCGCAGCTTGTCCTCGTCGAAGGGCTGGCGGCTGCCATCCTGCTTGATCAGCCGGGGCATCACCAGTTCAGCGGTCTCGAAGGTGGTGAAACGCTCTTCGCAGGCCAGGCACTCGCGACGGCGGCGCACCTGGTCGCCCTCGGCGACCAGCCGCGAATCAATGACCTTGGTGTCGTGGGCGCCGCAAAAGGGACAGTGCATGGCGTTCGAGGGGCATCCATGGAAAAGGTGGACCATGGTAGCGCATCCCCGGGGCAAGACAAGCCGACGGCTTTGCGCTATAAGGCCCGCGCATAGAGATCAGGAAGCCCAGATGCGCCCACTTCTCCCCCTGCTCCTGGCCGCCCTGCTCGCGGCATGCGCCAGCGAAGAGCCCGCCCCGGAACTGTCCGCTCCGGCGCCACAGCCCAAGGTGGAGGCCACGCCCGCCCATCTGCGCGAAATCAGTGGCGTGCTGCAGGCACCCCCCGCCGGCAGCGAAGTGGAGCTGGCCCTGCTCGCCATCGACTCCCGCGATCGCCCTCAGCGCCTTCTCGCCAGCCTGGTGCTGAACGGCAACGGTGGTCCCCTGCCCTTTCGCCTGCTGTTCAACCCGGAAGCCTTTCCCCGTGGGGAACGGGTCGAGTTGCGCGGCCGCGCCAGTCTCTCCGGGCGCTTGATCCTCAAGCTGCAACCGCGCCTCATCCTGCAGCCGGAAAGCCAATCCCTGGGCCCGCTGCAAATGGTGCCCGCGCCATGAAGGCCCCGGATAAATTGCAGCAGGCCCTGAGCCAGTTGCTGGGCGACGCCAGCCTCACGGTGGCAACCCTGCCCGGCACCGACCTCAAGCTCTGGCTGATCGACGCCGACAACATGGACCGCGCCTTCAGCCCGGAAGAAACCCGGCGCATCCTCGAAGAGCCGCCCTACTGGTGCTTCTGCTGGGCCAGCGGCCTGGCCCTGGCACGCTGGCTGGCCGAGAAACCCGAGTGGGTGGCCGGCAAGCGCGTGCTGGACTTCGGTGCCGGCTCGGGTGTTGCCGCCATCGCTGCGGCCAAGGCGGGCGCCGCCGAGGTGGTGGCCTGCGACCTTGACCCGCTGGCCCTGGAGGCCTGCCGCGCCAACGCGGAGTTGAACGGCGTGCAGCTGAGCTATTCGGCGGACTTCTTCCAGGAAGAGGACCGCTTCGACCTGATCATCGTCGCCGACGTACTCTACGACCGCGCCAACCTTCCGTTGCTGGACCACTTCCTGACCCGCGGCCGCCAGGCCCTGGTGGCGGATTCGCGGGTCCGCGACTTCCAGCATCCGCTCTACACCCGCCTGGCGGTGCTGGACGCCTGCACCTGGCCGGACCTGGCCGAGCCGGCGGAATTCCGCAATGTGAGCCTGTATCACGCGATTCGGTGAGAATCCCGCTGCGGGGCAACCTCCCTTGTAGGGGCGAATTCATTCGCCAAGGAGCGCGCAGCGCTCCCGAATGGTTTCCCGAGGCCGGACCTTCGGCCCGGTTGGCGAATGAATTCGCTCTGATCAGCTCGGAGTCGGGGCGCCCCTGCGGGGCGCTTGGCGAATAAATTCGCCCCTACAGCTAAAGCAGACCGAGTAGCGGGAAGGCCCGATGCTCGCGCAGATGTCGTGTTCCCCGGTAGGCGGCCGCCGCCGGCAGCCGTATGATTCGCCCATCCTTTTGCGCTTTCGAGAGCCCAGATGAGCGACAGTCCCTACATTTTCGATACCACCGGCGCCGATTTCGAACAGGCGGTGATTCAGAACTCCTTCCACAAGCCCGTGCTGGTGGACTTCTGGGCCGACTGGTGTGCCCCCTGCAAGGCGCTGATGCCGCTGCTGGCGCAAATCACCGAGTCCTATCAGGGCGAATTGCTGCTGGCCAAGGTCAACTGCGACATCGAGCAGGACATCGTCATGCGCTTCGGCATCCGTAGCCTGCCCACCGTGGTGCTGTTCAAGGACGGCCAGCCGGTGGACGGCTTTGCCGGTGCCCAGCCGGAATCGGCCATCCGCGCCATGCTCGAGCCCCATGTGCAGATGCCCGCCACGCCCCAGGGCAACCTGCTGGACGCCGCCCAGACCGCCTTCAGCGAAGGCCGCATCAGTGAGGCGGAGACCCTGCTCAAGCAACTGCTGACCGAAGACAACACCAACGCCGCCGGGCTGATCCTCTACGCCCGCTGCCTGGCCGAGCGCGGCGAGTTGGGCGAGGCGGAAGCCGTGCTCAATGCGGTGAAGAGCGACGAGCACAAGCAGGCGCTGGCCGGTGCCCGCGCCCAGCTGACCTTCCTCCGCCAGGCCGCCGACCTGCCGGAAGTGGCCGACCTGAAATCGCGCCTGGCGCAGGATGCCGGCGACGACGAAGCGGTCTACCAGCTGGCCATCCAGCAACTCTCCCGCCAGCAGTACGAGCCGGCGCTGGACGCCCTGCTCAAGCTGTTCGTGCGCAATCGCGGCTATGAAAACGGCCTGCCCCACAAGACGCTGCTGCAGGTGTTCGACCTGCTGGGCAACGACCACCCGCTGGTCGCCACCTACCGCCGCAAGCTGTACAACGCGATCTATTGATCGCTCCGGCCGTTGGGCCTCGCAGGCTCGGCACCAACCTACATGTAGGTTGGGCTGAGGCACGAAGCCCAACGCATACGGCCTTCAGGCATCGCTCCTCAGCCCTTCCAGATGTAAAGCGGTGCATCCTCCCGCACCTCGACATGCACCTGCTCGCTGTGGCGCAGGCGCACCAGCAGGCGCTTGCCCGCCGCCATGCTGCCGGCCAGGGCTTCCAGTTCGGCCAGTAGGCGCGGCCCGTCCATTTGCCCGGCCTCGCGCAGGAGCTGCTGGGCGGTCTCCCAAAGCCCGTCGCTGCGCGGCGCGGCCGGCGCCGATACCGCGGCCGGGGCCTTGGCCGACACTTCGGGCGTCAGTCGGCTGGCCAACCGGTCCCAGTCCTCGGCATCCATCTCCACCGTCAGGTCTACCGGCCAGTCGCCGATCCGTCCGCGTATGCGCAACATGTCCAACTCCTCCAGAAACGAATGGGCAATGCTCCCACGGCGCTGGCAGGCTGCCTACATTTGTTATAACGTAACGAAAGTTTTCACCCATGCCGGAGATCCCCATGCGCCGCCTGCTGCTCGCCCTACCGCTCGCCCTGCTGCCCCTGGCCGCCGCAGAGGCGGGGGAACACGCCCATGACCACGAGCACGAGGAACACGGCAGCCTCGGCGCCCATGAGCATGGGGTGGCGCGCCTGAACGCCGCGCTGGATGGCAAGACCCTGGAGCTGGAACTGGAAAGCCCGGCGATGAACCTGGTGGGCTTCGAACATGCAGCCACGAGCGACGCCGACAGGGCCATGGTCGCCGCCGCCCGCGCCCGGCTGGAACAGCCCCTGGCACTCTTCGCCCTTCCCGCCACGGCCGGCTGCACGCTGGCCTCCCAGGAGATAGAAAGCCCGCTGTTCGGCAGCGAACAGCATGACCAGCGCGCCAAGGACCATGACCCCGAGCACAGCGAGGTGCATGCCCATTACCAGTTGGAGTGCACCAGCCCCGAAGCACTGAAGGCCCTGGACCTCACCCAGCTGTTCAAGACCTTCCCCGCCACCGAAAGAATTCAGGTACAACTGATCGGCCCGCAGGGCCAGCAAGGCGCGGAACTCACCTCCACCAACGCCAGCCTGAGCTTCTAATTTCCCCAGAACCGCCCGGGGCAACCCGGTCGTAGTCCCATGAGCCAGACACTGATCGAACTCCAGGGGCTGGGCTTCGCCTGGCCCGGTCACCCGGAACTGCTGGACATTCCCGAATTCCGCCTGCAACGGGGCGAAAGCCTGTTCCTCAAGGGCCCCAGCGGCAGCGGCAAGACCACCCTGCTCGGCCTGCTCGGCGGCGTGCAGAAGCCCGGCCGGGGCAGCATCCGCCTGCTCGGCCGGGACCTGGCCAGCCTCTCGGCCAGCGCCCGCGACCACTTTCGCGTCGACCACACCGGCTACATCTTCCAGCAGTTCAACCTGCTGCCCTTCCTCTCGGTGCGCGAGAACGTCGAGCTGCCCTGCCGCTTCTCGCGCTTGCGTGCCGAACGTGCGCGCCAGCGCCACGGCAGCATCGATGCGGCCGCCGCCACATTGTTGCGCCACCTAGGCCTGAAGGAAGAGCTGCTGCAACGCCGGGCCGACGCCCTGTCCATCGGCCAGCAGCAGCGGGTGGCCGCCGCCCGCGCGCTGATCGGCCAGCCAGAACTGGTGATCGCCGACGAGCCCACCTCGGCCCTGGACTTCGATGCCCGCGAGGCCTTCCTCCAGCTGCTCTTCGCCGAATGCCGCGAGGCCGGCGCCAGCCTGCTGTTCGTCAGCCACGACCAGAGCCTGGCCCCGCTGTTCGACCGCAGCCTGTCCCTGGCCGAGCTGAATCGCGCCGCGCGCCTCGAGGAGGATTGAGATGTATCTGCTGCGCCTGGCCCTGGCCAGCCTCGCCAACCGCCGTTTCACCGCGTGGCTGACCGTCTTCGCCATTGCCCTTTCGGTATGCCTGCTGCTGGCGGTCGAACGCGTGCGCACCGAGGCCCGCGCCAGCTTCGCCAACACCATCAGCGGTACCGACCTGATCGTCGGCGCGCGCTCCGGCTCGGTGAACCTGCTGCTCTACTCGGTATTCCGCATCGGCAATGCCACCAACAACATCCGCTGGGACAGCTTCGAAACCATCAGCCAGGACAAGCGGGTGAAATGGGCCATCCCCATCTCCCTCGGCGACTCCCATCGCGGTTACCGGGTATTGGGCACCAGCGCCGCCTACTTCCAGCACTACCGCTATGGCCGCGGCCGGCCGCTGCAACTGGCCGAAGGCAAGCCCTTCACCGACATGTTCGAGTTGGTGCTGGGCGCCGAGGTGGCCGAGGCCCTGCACTACAAGCTGGGGGACAAGCTGGTGCTGGCCCACGGCGTCAGCACCGTCAGCCTGGTGCAACATGACGACAAGCCCTTCACCGTGGTCGGCATCCTCGCCCGCACCGGCACCCCGGTGGACCGCACCCTGCACATTTCCCTGGCCGGCATGGAAGCGCTGCACGTGGACTGGCAGAACGGCGTACCCGCGCGCGGGGCCGGCAAGGTAAACGCCGACCAGGCCCGGGCCATGGACTTGCAGCCCAGGGCCATCACCGCCTTCATGCTCGGCCTGAACAGCAAGATCGCCACCTTCGCGCTGCAACGGCAGATCAATGAATACCGTGGTGAACCGCTGCTGGCGATCCTCCCCGGCGTGGCCCTGCAGGAGCTGTGGAGCCTGATGGGCACGGCGGAGAGGGCGCTCTTCGTGGTCTCCCTGTTCGTGGTGCTCACCGGGCTGATCGGCATGCTCACCGCCATTCTCACCAGTCTCAACGAGCGCCGCCGGGAGATGGCCATCCTCCGCTCGGTGGGCGCGCGGCCCTGGCATATCGGCAGCCTGCTGGTGCTGGAAGCCTTCGCCCTGGCGCTGGCCGGCGCGGTGCTGGGTGTGGGCCTGCTGTATCTCGGCATCGGCCTCAGCCAAGGCTATGTGCAGGCAACCTACGGACTCTACCTGCCGCTGGCCGTGCCGAGCCCCTATGAGTGGGCGCTGCTCGGCGCTATTCTGGCCGCCGCCCTGCTGATGGGTGTGGTGCCAGCCTGGCGCGCCTACCGGCAATCGCTGGCCGACGGTCTGTCCATTCGCCTGTGAGACTCCCATGAAGCGCATCCTGCTGGCCCTGTTGCTGACCCTTTGCACCCCACTCTGGGCCGGCGAGGTACGCGAACTCACCTGGGCCGAGATGATTCCCGAAGGCGCCCCGCCACCTGCTCCGCCGGCACCGATCCACGACCTCTCGCAACTGTCCGACGCCCTCAGCGCCGAAGCCGGCCCGGCCGCCAGCCAGCAATCGCCGGCTGCACCGGTGGTCAAGGAACTGGATGGCCAGGAGGTGAAGCTGCCCGGCTACATAGTGCCGCTGGACGTGACCGAGGAAGGCCGCGTCACCGAGTTCCTCCTGGTGCCCTACTTCGGCGCCTGCATCCACGTGCCGCCGCCGCCGTCGAACCAGATCGTCCATGTGAAGAGTGAACTGGGCGTGCTGATGGATGCCCTCTACGAGCCCTTCTGGATCGAGGGACCGCTCGAGGTGAAGGCCAGCAGCAGCGAGCTGGCCGAAGCCGGCTACCAGATGGAGGCGAGCAAGATCTACCCCTACGAATCGCCGTCCAGCTGACCCTGGATGCACCAAGGCCCGGTCTTCCCGGGCCTTTTCGTGTCCACCCACGGCGACATTGCTCTAGATCAAGATACGAAGCTTCCTAATTAAAGAAACTGGCTCCAGCACAGTAAATTTAGAACTCATTGGAGCCATCCATGCGCACGCATATTCTCACCGCCTCCCTGCTCGCCCTCGCCATAGCCTCGCCCCTGGCCCAGGCCCACAAGGCCGGCGACGTGATCGTCCGCGCAGGCGCCGCCACCGTCGCCCCGAATGAAGACAGCTCCAACCTGTCCATCGCCGGCGCCAAGGTGGGCGGCACCAAGGCCACCCTGGACAGCGACACCCAACTGGGCCTGACCGGCACCTACATGCTCACCGACCACATCGGCCTGGAGCTGCTGGCCGCCACCCCCTTCAAGCATGAAGTCGGCGTGAAAGGCCTGGGCGCCCTCGACGGCAAGCTGGCCGACATCAAGCACCTGCCGCCGACCCTGAGCCTGCAGTACTACCCGATGGACTCGAACTCGGCCTTCCAGCCCTACGTCGGCGCAGGCATCAACTACACCCTGTTCTTCGACGAAGACCTGACCAGCGAACGCAAAGCCCAAGGCTTCAGCAACCTGGATCTGGACGACTCCGTGGGCCTGGCCGCGCAGGTGGGCATGGACTACATGCTGACCGACAACATCCTGCTCAACGCCGCGGTCTGGTACATCGACATCGACACCACCGCCACCACCGATCTGGCTGGCGTGGGCAAGGTGAAGGTCGACGTGGATGTGGACCCGTGGGTCTACATGGTTGGCGTCGGCTACAAGTTCTGAGTCAGGACACTCCCCATCAAAAAGGCGCCTTCGGGCGCCTTTTCTGTGGGCGGGGGGAAGCGCAATCACTGTAGGGGCGAATTCATTCGCCAAGGGCTGCGCAGCAGCCCCTTGCAAGCTCGAAAGGCAAACCTGCGGTCTGCTTGGCGAATGAATTCGCCCCTACAAGGACAGTCCCTTATGAGCCCGCGGCTCAGCGCCCCAGCAGCCGCGCCACACCCTCGCGCAGCGGCGTCGCCGGTGGGAAGTCATAACGCAGCAGCAGTCGCGCATTGTTCGCCCGGGAGTGGCGGATATCGCCGGCGCGCGCTTCGGCATGGGTCACCGGTGGCAGGCCGCCCAGCACGTCGCCGATGGCAGCGAGCAGTTGCTTGAGGCTGGTGGCCTGATTGAGGCCGATGTTCACCGGGCCGGCTTCCAGCCACTCCGCCTCCAGCGCCTGCACCAGCACCTGCACCAGGTCACCGACATAGACGAAGTCGCGGGTCTGCTCGCCGTCGCCGAACACCGTGATCGGCCGGCCCGCCAGGGCCCGCTCGGTGAAGATGCTGATCACCCCGGAATAGGGCGAGGACGGGTCCTGGCGCGGGCCGAAGATATTGAAGAAACGGAACACCGCCGGCTCCAGGCCGTGCTGGCGGCGGTAGAAATCCAGGTACTGCTCGCTGGCCAGCTTGTCCACCGCGTAGGGCGTCAGCGGAGCCTTGGGAGTGTCCTCATCGATGGCCTGCCCTTCGCCGTTCTGGCCGTAGACCGCCGCGCTGGACGCGAACAGCACGCGCTTTACGCCGTGCTCGCGCATGGCTTCGCAGACGTTCAGGGTGCCGATGAAGTTGCTCTGGTGGGTGCTCACCGGATCGTCCACCGAAGCCTGCACCGAGGCCACGGCGGCCAGGTGCGCCACCGCCTTGCAGCCGGCCATGGACCGCGCCACCAGTGCAGCATCGGCCACATCGCCTTCGATCAGCTCCAGCTGCGGGTTGTCCAGCGCCAGGTTGGCGCGCTTGCCGGTGGACAGATTGTCCAGCACCCGTACGGCATGCCCCCTGGCGAGCAGGGCGTCGGCCAGGTGCGAGCCGATGAAGCCGGCGCCGCCGGTGATGAGGATTGGCGAATCAGCCATGGCGGTAGTATCGGTCCAGCAAGTTCGGCAGAGCCGCGCGCCAGGCACGCGGTTTGATACCGAAGGTATGGAGAATCTTCTTGCAGGCCAGCACGGCGTTCTGCGGTTCTTCCGCAGCGTCCGGGCGGGCGGCGTGGGCCTGGGGCGTGACGTCCTGCACCTTCAGCGGGTGCAGGCTGCGCGCCTCGCTGAGCAGGGCCTGGCCCAGGGCCAGGGGCGTGGTCGCCTCGTGGCCGCCATAGTGATAGGTGCCCCACAGCGGTGCCTGGCAGTCCAGCTGCTTGAGCACTGCCAGCAACACCCGCGCGGCGTCGTCCACCGGCGTCGGGTTGCCGCGGCGATCATCGGCCAGGCAGATCTCGTCGGCCTGCTCGGCGCGGCTGAGGAAACGCCCCAGGGAACCCTCGCGGCTATCGTCCAGCAACCAGCCGAAGCGCAGCAGCACATGCTTGGGACAGGTCGCGCGGACGCTCTGTTCCATGCGCCAGATGGCCTGGCCGCGCGTGCTGAGCGGCACGGTCTCGTCCTTCTCGCTGTAGGCGGTGGCGCGGGAGCCGTCGAAGACCCGGTAGCTGGAGGGTTGCAGCAGGACGATACCGTGGTGCTGGCAAAGCTCGGCGAGGCGTTCCACCCCGCGCTCCTGGGCCGTCAGGCGGGTGTCGCTGACTTCGTCGGCCTGGAACCAGTCGAAGTAATAGGCGAGGTTGACCACGGCGTCGGGCCGGGTGTCATCGAGCAACTGGGTCAGGCTGGCGGCGTCCCAGCCCTGTTCGGGCGGACGCGGAGCGAGAAAACCTATGTCTTCCTCGGCGCCGAGGCGGATCAGCGCCTGTCCGAGTGAATTGCCGCCGCCCAACAGCATCAAGCGCATTCGCATAGAGAAAGAGGTCGCTTAAAGCCGGTTAGAGGGAGTGGGCGGGCCCTGTGCCCGCCGCATAAGAGCCGCATTCTGCGGGTTTCACCGCCGTACGTCACTAGCCGCGTGGCGGCTGTGCCTTCCCCGGGCGGTAGAGGTGCGCGTGATCCGTGCGATAGAGGGATGAGTCGGCGAAACCTTCGGCCGCCAGCACCTCGCCCACCAGGATCAGCGCCGTGCGGCGGAAATCCCGCGCCGCCACCTTGGGCAGGATATCGCCCAGGGTGCCGGTGACCTGCTCCTGGTCCGGCCAGCTGGCACGGTGGATCACGGCGATAGGGCAATCGGCGCCGTAGTGCGGCAGCAGTTCCTCGACTATCTTCGCCAACTGGCTCACCCCCAGGTGAATGGCCATGGTTGCGCGATGGCGCGCCAGATCGCCCAGGGCCTCGCCCTCCGGCATCCGGGTCTTGCTGGCGTAGCGGGTGAGGATCAGCGTCTGCGACACCTCCGGCAGGGTCAGCTCGCAGCCCAGCAGTGCGGCGCAGGCGGCGGTGGCGGTCACCCCCGGCACCACTTCGTAGGGAATCCCCAGTCGACGCAGGTGACGAATCTGCTCGCCAATGGCGCCATAGAGGGACGGATCGCCGGAATGCACCCGCGCCACGTCCTGCCCCCGACCATGGGCTCCGGCCAGCAGGGCGACGATTTGCTCCAGGTCCAATTCGGCGGTGTTCACCACCTGTTCCGCGCCATGCCCGGCCAGCACGGCTTCGGGCACCAGCGAGCCGGCATAGAGGATCACCGGGCAGGAACGGATCAACCGCTGGCCCTTGACCGTAATGAGCTCCGGATCGCCAGGTCCGGCGCCAATGAAATAGACCGTCATGGCCGTTCAGCCTCGTGGTGGATGCAGGCCAGGGCGCAAGTGGCGCTGGCGCTGCGGCGTTTGTCGATGAGCAGGACGGCCCGGCCGCCGAACAGGGCTTCGGCCCGGGCCAGGGCGGCGGCTTCGGCGACACCCGGACTGCCGGTGACGTCCCGAACCTTCTCGGACGGCCGGTTCAGGCGTTCTTCGTAGGTCCTGAGGATATCCACAGGCAGGAGTTGCAGCGACAGGCCCAGTCGCTCGGCCAGGGCCTTCAGCCCCGGCTCTGCAGACTTCGCTTCACTGCTGGCCAGGGCGACCAGCTCGTGGAGGGAGGCGCCGGCCTCGGCCAGGCACTGCAACAGCAGGCCTTGCAACTCGTCCGCCGGGCAATCGCGGCGGCAGCCCAGCCCGGCGACCAGCCTCAAGCGGAAGGCGCGGGGTGACGCTGGTAGAGCCAGGCGGCGGCCCAGCCCAGCACGGCCCAGAACGCCGCGTTGGTGATCAGCGACGCGGCGATGAACTCACGGGCCAGGGCTTCAGGCGCCAGGCTGGAATGCACCTCCGGCTGCGGCGCACCCACCACATGGGGGATCACCAGCAGCGCCAGGCCGACGACACGCAGCGCCCAGTGGCGGCCGAATGCGACCAGCGCCAGGCCCACGGCGGTGGCGGAGGCGGTGCCGATCCACCAGGCCTGGCGCTGGGCCAGGTCGGCAGCGGCGGTGCCCGGCAGCTCCGGCGGCAGGCCCAGGGACGGCGCCAGGGCGAAGGTGGCGAAACCGCCCAGGCCCCAGAGCGCGCCCTGCCAGGCGCGGGTCGGACCGCGCAGGCTGAACAGCCCGGCGAGGATCAGGGCGAAGCCCACCGCCACCACCAGGTTGCTGCCGCCGGTGGACAGGGTGCGCTGCCAGCCGTCTTCCGGCGCCCAGGCCTCGTCGCTGTGTTCATGGGTATGGGCCACGGCCGCGCCACCGTGCTCATGGTCCTCTTCGTGCGCCACCGACACAGCCGGCTCGGCGTTCTCATAGGTTTCCGCCTGGAGAATCAGCGGGGTGACCCACAGGCTCTGCAGCAAGGTCAGCACCAGGGCGGCGATCAGACCCGCGAAACCCGCAGTCTGGACGATACGCTTGATCATCGGGGCATCACTCAGTGGCAGGGGAACGCGGCGCTGTGGCGGGTATCGTGGGCGGCGTTGTGCACGGCTTCGATATGGGAGAAACCGGCGAAATACACCAGGGACAGGCCGATCAGGCCGGCGCCGATGGCCAGTACCAGGCGCTGGGCCAGGGTCGAGGAAGAGGCGGCGGAATGGGACAGGGTGCGGCTGGTCATGGAAATTCCCTCTGCGTTGCGAGTGATACCGGCAGAGGAACGCGCGCGAGGGAAGCGGGCACGGATGCACCCCGATTTCCGGCTTGCGCCCGCCCACCGCGGGTTGCCAAAAAGCTGATTCAGGCCGGTCTCCGGGCTTGCGACGCCTGCCAGGGGCAGGATGGGCATGCCTTCCCATGCCGTGTCGGCACAGTGGCGTACTTAACCCTACGGTCGCTTACCGTTGCGGGGGCAGCGTCGGACTAGTCCGAGAATGGACGCACCGACTTCCCGTTTCACCCCACGCACGACGACGCAGGGCACCTGAAAAAAACCGTGCTAGGACATCACGAGTCCGACAAAGCGTCAACTGGCGCGATTGACCGTCGCTCGGACGCTGCGTAGCCTTCGCCCTTTCGAGGTTCTCCGGCCCCGTGCCGGAGCTAAGAGGGAACGTGGTCGAGGCCACGGCTGCCCCCGCAACTGTGAACGCCCCCAAGGCCCTTCGGTATGCCACTGCGACAGCGGGAAGGCGAAGGTGCCGCGCCAAGGCGGGGACGTAAGCCAGGAGACCTGCCTCGCAATGCTTTACGACCCGGGCGGGGTGTTCCGGTGGCGAATCCGTTGCGCGGGCCCGGCCCGCTGCGCTCGTCATGCCTGCCCAATCACCGAACCGAAAAAGGGCAGCCCATGAAGAACCTGGCAAAACTCCCCGTCACCATCGTCACCGGTTTCCTCGGCGCCGGTAAAACCACCCTGCTCCGCCACATGCTGGACAACTCCGAAGGCCGCCGCATCGCGGTGATCGTCAACGAGTTCGGCGAACTGGGTATCGACGGCGAAATCCTCAAGCAATGCTCCATCGGCTGCACCGAGGAAGAAGCCGTGGGCCGCGTCTTCGAACTGGCCAACGGCTGCCTCTGCTGCACAGTGCAGGAAGAGTTCTTCCCGGTGATGCGCGAGCTGGTGGCGCGTCGTGGCGACCTCGACCAGATCCTTATCGAAACCTCCGGCCTGGCCCTGCCCAAGCCGCTGGTGCAGGCCTTCCAGTGGCCGGAAATCCGCAATGCCTGCACCGTGGATGCGGTGATCACCGTGGTCGACAGCCCGGCCGTGGCCGCCGGCACCTTCGCCGCCCACCCCGAGCAGGTGGACGAACAGCGCCGCCAGGACCCGAACCTGGACCACGAATCGCCCCTGCACGAGCTGTTCGAAGACCAGCTCGCCAGTGCCGACCTGGTGATCCTCAACAAGGCCGACCTGCTCGACGCCGAAGCCCTGGCCGCCGTGCGCGCGGAAGTGGCCGAAGAACTGCCGCCGGCGGTGAAGATAGTCGAGGCCAGTGCCGGCAAGCTGCCGCTCTCCGTACTGCTGGGCCTGAACGCCGAGGCCGAGCTGCACATCGACAGTCGCCCCACCCACCATGACCACGAAGGCCATGAGGACCACGACCACGACGAGTTCGACTCCTTCCACGTCGACCTGCCGGAAGTGGAGGAAGCGCCCCTGCTGGCAGCTCTGGCGCAACTGGTGGAGCGCCACGACATCCTGCGCATCAAGGGCTTCGCCGCCATCCCCGGCAAACCCATGCGCCTGTTGATCCAGGGCGTCGGCAAGCGCTTCGACAAGCACTTCGACCGCAAGTGGCTTGCAGACGAGGCCCGTGGTACCCGCCTGGTGGTCATCGGCCAGGAACTGGACCAGGTGGCCATCGCCAACGAGCTGCGTACGGCGCTGGCGTGAGTTCCGCTCTTCTCCCCTCTCCCCCCGGGAGAGGGGCCGGGGGTGAGGGAAGCCTCCGCCCACTGGGACTCTCCCCCACCCTCACTCCGAGGACGTAAAGGCACGCCATGCACCTCCTGCGCACCCAACCCGGTGGCTTCGTCCCCGACGACGGCATCGCCCACCTGGCCCAGACGCCCGCCGAACTGGTGATCCTCTGCAGCGGCGATTCGCACCTTGCACTGCTGGCCGAGGCCGCCCGCGAGCTGCCGGAGGACTACCCGAGCCTGCGCCTGGCCAACCCCATGCAGCTGCAGAACCATGCCTCGGTGGACCTCTACGTCGACGAGGTCCTGCAACACGCCAGGGTCATCCTCATTTCCGTGCATGGCGGCGTGGGCTACTGGCGCTATGGCATCGAACAGCTGGCGGCCCTGGCCGAACGCGGCGTGAAGCTGATCCTGGTGCCCGGCGACGACCGTCCCGACCCCGAGCTGGCAAGCCTCTGCAACGTGCCGGCCGAAGACGCCGAACGCCTCTGGCAGTACCTGCGCCAGGGCGGCCTGGACAATGCCCGCCAGTTCCTCGCCTGCATCGCCAACCAGTGGCTGGGGCGCGACTACCCCTGGCGCGAGCCCCAGGCCCTGCCCCGCGTCGCGCTCTATCACCCGCGCCTTCACCCAGCTCGCCTGGAAGACTGGCAAGCCGACTGGTGCCCCGGCCAGCCGGTGGCCGCCCTGCTCTTCTACCGCACCCACCTGCAGGCAGCGAACACCGCCTTCATCGACGCTTTCTGCAAACGCCTGGCCGCCCAGGGCCTGAATCCCCTGCCCATCGCCGTGGCCAGCCTCAAGGAAGCCGAGTGCCTGGCGGCAGTGGAAAACTGGCTGGACGAAGCCGACGCCGGGCTGATCATCAACACCACGGGCTTCGCCCAGTCCAACCCGGACGCCCCCAGCCTGCGGCCCTTCCGCCGCGACATCCCGGTGCTGCAGGCCATCTGCTCCCTGGACAACGAACCGCTCTGGCGCGACAACCCCCAAGGCCTGGGCCCGCGCGACCTGGCCATGCACATCGCCCTGCCGGAACTGGACGGCCGCATCATCACCCGCCCCGTCAGCTTCAAGGGCCTGGCCTGGCGCAGCGAACGCAGCCAGAGTGACGTCGTCTGCTACCTGCCGCAGCTGGAGCGCATGGACTTCGTCGCCGAACTGGGGCGGCGCTGGTGCGACTTGGCGAACAAGCGTAATGCCGACAAGCGCGTCGCCCTGATCCTCGCCAACTATCCCACCCGCGACGGCCGCATCGGCAATGGCGTAGGCCTGGACACCCCGGCCGCCGCGCTGAACATCCTCCGCGCGCTGGAGGCCGGGGGCTATCCGCTCGCCGGCCTGCCTGACAGCGGCACGGCGCTTATCCACAACCTGCTGGGCGGCGTCAGCAACGACCTGGACAGCCTCGACCTGCGCCCCTGCGCCCAGAGCCTGGCGCTCGATGATTACCTCGCCTGCTTCGCCCGCCTGCCCGAGGCCAACCAACGCGCGGTGCGCGAACGCTGGGGCGAGCCGCAACAGGACCCGATGTTCCGCTCGGGCCGCATGATGGTGGCCGGCCTGCGCTTGGGTCTCGCCTTCGTCGGTATCCAGCCGGCTCGTGGCTACCAACTGGACCCGGCGGCCATCTACCACGACGCCGACCTGGTGCCGCCCCACGGCTACCTCGCCTTCTACTTCTGGCTGCGGGAAGTCTTCGCCGCCGACGCACTGATCCATGTCGGCAAGCACGGCAACCTCGAATGGCTGCCGGGCAAGGGCGTCGGCCTCTCCGCCGAGTGCTGGCCGGACACGGTGATGGGCCCGCTGCCGAATATCTACCCCTTCATCGTCAACGACCCCGGCGAAGGCGCCCAAGCCAAGCGCCGCGCCCAGGCGGTGATCATCGACCACCTGATGCCGCCCTTGACCCGCGCCGAGAACTACGGCCCGCTGCGCGACCTGGAACGCCTGGCCGACGAGTACTACGACGCCTCCCTGCTGGACCCGCGCCGCGCCGTGCAGCTGCGCGGGGAAATCCTCGAACTGGTGAAAGCCACCGCTCTCGACCGCGAGCTGAATCTCGTCATCAACGACGACCCGGAAAGCTGGCTGCCGCAACTGGACGCCTACCTCTGCGACCTCAAGGAATCGCAGATCCGCGACGGTCTCCATGTATTCGGCGAGTCCCCCGCCGGGCGCCTGCGCGATGACACCCTGCTGTCCCTGGTGCGCATCCCGCGCGGCGACGGCAAGGGTGCCAATGCCAGTTTGCTGCGCGCCCTCGCATCTGACCTGGAACTGGGCCGTGATCCGCTCGATTGCAACTGGGCCGAGGACTGGCAAGGACCGCGCCCTCCGGTACTGCAAGCAGTCAGCTGCGATCCCTGGCGCAGCAATGGCGATACCCGCGAACGCCTGGAACTGCTGGCGCTGCGGATGATTGAATCAGCGGATTGCGAATCCGTCGGAGCGGCCAGCGCTGGGGTTATCCACAAGCTCCGCACGGTGATCGCCCCCACCCTGGACGCCTGCGGCAGCGCCGAAATCGGCGGCGTGCTTGCGGCGCTCGATGGCCGCTTCGTCCCGCCCGGCCCCAGCGGCGCCCCCAGCCGTGGGCGCCTCGACGTGCTGCCCACCGGACGCAACTTCTTCACCGTGGATGTGCGCAATCTGCCCACCCCCACGGCCTGGCGCCTCGGCTTCCAGTCCGCCAGCCTGCTGCTGGAGCGCCACCTGCAGGACCACGGCGACCACCTGCGCCAGCTCGGTATCTCCGTCTGGGGCACCGCCACCATGCGCACCGGCGGTGACGACATTGCCCAGGCCCTGGCGCTGATGGGCGTGCGCCCGGTATGGCAGGCCGGCAGCCAGCGGGTGGAGGACTTCGAGATCCTGCCGCTGTCCCTGCTGGATCGCCCACGAGTGGACGTCACCCTGCGGGTGTCGGGCTTCTTCCGCGATGCCTTCGCCAACCTTATCCGCCTGTTCGATGCCGCCGTGCAGGCCGTGGCCGAGCTGGACGAGCCGGAAGACATGAACCCGCTGGCCGCACGGGTGAAACAGGAAAGCGCGCGCCTCGCCGCCGACGGCCTGGGCGCCGAAGACGCCCGCCTGCAGGCCGGCTGGCGCGTATTCGGTGCCCAGCCCGGCGCTTATGGCGCCGGCGTGCAGGGGGCGATCGAGGAGCGTCAGTGGCAGAACCGCGCCGAACTGGCCGAGGTCTACCTCAACTGGGGCGGCTACGCCTACGGCGCCCAGGACGCTGGCACCCCGGCGCGGGAGCGCTTCGCCCAGCGCTTGCAGCGCCTGCAGGCCGTGCTGCAGAACCAGGACAACCGCGAGCACGACATCCTCGATTCCAACGACTACTACCAGTTCCAGGGCGGCATGCTCGCCGCTGCCGAAACCCTGCGCGGTGAGAAGGTCGCCAGCTACCACGGCGATCACAGCCAGCCGGACCTGCCGCGCATCCGCAGCCTCAAGGAAGAACTGGCCCGCGTGGTCCGCGCCCGTGCCGCCAATCCCAAGTGGATCGCCGGCATGAAGCGCCACGGCTACAAGGGCGCCTTCGAGCTGGCGGCGACGGTGGACTACCTCTTCGCCTTCGACGCCACCAGCGAACTGGTGGACGACCACCAGTACCAACTGCTGGCCGACGCCTACCTGCTGGACGAGGACACCCGCGAGTTCATTCGCCAGCACAACCCTGAAGCCCTGCGCGACATCGCCGAGCGGCTGGTGGAAGCGCAGCAACGTGGGCTCTGGGAGAACCCCGGCGAGTACCGCGAGGCGATCGAGAATCTGTTGATGGATAGTGAGGAGCTGTAGGGGCGAATTCATTCGCCAAGGGCAACGAAGTTGTCCCTACAGCACCGAGTGGCCTGGTAGTGCCCTCACCCCAGCCCTCTCCCAGAGGGAGAGGGGGCAGTCCGCGCGGAGCCAAGCTCGTGAGTCACCCCTCTCCTCTTCAGGGAGAGGCGCCGGGGGAGAGGGAAGCCCGGCACCGCTCGGAACTCGGCAACTCACCCACGCAACCGCTTTGCCGCCTCCCGCAGGATGCGCTCGGTGCCTTCCCAGCCCAGGCAACCATCGGTGACGGACACTCCGTAGCGCAGGTCGCAGGACAGCGCCTGCGCACCATCGAACAGATGGCTCTCGATCATCACCCCGCGCAGCGCGTCCTGGCCGGCCAGGCGCTGATTGACCACGTCTTCCAGCACCGCCGGCTGACGCAGCGGGTCCTTGCCGCTGTTAGCATGGCTGCAATCGACCAGGATGCGCGGTGCGATGCCCAGCTTCTCCAACCCTGCACGGGCCGCCTGCACACTCGCCGCGTCATGGTTCGGGCCCTTGTGGCCACCGCGCAGTACCAGGTGGGTATCGGCGTTGCCGGCAGTCAGCACCAGAGCCGGACGACCCAGCGCATCGATGCCGAAGTGCTGGTGTGCATGGGCCGCCGAGCGCATGGCGTCGGTGGCGATGCCGAGGCTGCCATCGGTTCCGTTCTTGAAGCCCACCGGCAGGTCCAGGCCGCTGACCATTTCCCGATGGATCTGCGACTCGCTGGTGCGCGCGCCGATGGCGGCCCAGCTCAGCAGGTCATCCAGGTAGCCGGCCACCAGTGGCTGCAGCAGCTCGGTGGCGATCGGCAGGCCCAACTCGGCCATTTCCAGCATCAGCCGGCGGCTCAGGGCCAGGCCCTCGGCCATGTCGCCACTGCCATCCAGGTGCGGGTCGTAGACCAGGCCCTTCCAACCCACGGTGGTGCGCGGCTTTTCGACGTAGGCGCGCATCACCAGCAGCAGCTGGTCGCTGACCTGCGGCGCCAGCGCGGCGAGGCGGCGGGCGTAGTCGAGGGCGGATTCCGCATCGTGGATCGAACAGGGGCCGACCACCACCAGCAGGCGCGAATCCTCGCCATCCAGCACGGCACGCACGGCCTCGCGCTGGGCGCGGATCTGGTGGGCTAGCTCATGGGACAGCGGCAGGCGCTGGCGCAGTTCGGCGGGGGTGGGCAGCGGTTGGGTGCTGCGCGATGGGGGAAGGGCAGCCTCCAGCGCCATGGCGTGGAGCGGCTGTACAGCGGTGGGCAGAACGGAAACGGAAGAGTTCATGACTGGCATCCTCAGCCGGCGCGGCTCGATCCGCGCGCGGCGCTATCTGGGTGTTCGATTCAATGGTGTCTGAGCGGTGCTGGAGCGGCTAAATCGCCAGTCGGAGTTGCGGTAATAGGTCTGGTAGGTGCGATAGCTGATCATGGTGCGATCCTCGAATGTCGTGCGTTTGGCCTTGTGGGCCGGAAAACAAAAACCCCCGGTCGGGTTGCCGACCGGGGGTTTCGTGGAGCTTTGGCGGCGACCCTGCTGGAGTGGGCCGCCTGATTGGGTATCAGGCCAGCCCGTGGCTAAACCAATACCCATAGAAATAGCTGGCCGCAGCGGCCACGCGCACGCGCGCCGGGGCCTTGGCCGGGCGAGCGATGAGCGACGTGGAAGCGAGGTGCGGCATGACAATCTCCAAAGCGAATGCTGGCTAACCTACTGCATCGCCGCGCGCCGTTCAATCACTGATTTCTATCGGCTACCTCCGCCTTTAGCTACCATGCGCGGCATGCCCTCCCAGGAACCCGTCATGTCCGACCTCCCCCACTTCCCCCTGAGCGCCGTCGTCGGCGCAGACGAGCTGAAGCTGGCGCTCTACCTCGCCGCCATCGACCCGGGCATTGGTGGTGTGCTGATCGAGGGTCCGCGCGGCATGGCCAAGTCCACCCTGGCCCGTGGCATCGCCGACCTGCTGCCGGACGGCATCTTCGTCACCCTGCCGCTCGGTGCCAGCGAGGAACGCATCGTCGGCACCCTGGACCTGGACGCGGCGCTGGGCGAAGGCCGCGCGCGCTTCTCCCCCGGCGTGCTGGCCAAGTCCCATGGCGGCGTGCTCTATGTGGACGAAGTGAACCTGCTGCCCGACCACCTGGTGGACCTGCTGCTGGACGTGGCTGCCAGTGGCATGAACCAGGTGGAGCGCGACGGCATCTCCCACCGCCACCCGGCGCGCTTCGTGCTGATCGGCACGATGAACCCCGAGGAAGGCGAACTGCGCCCGCAGCTGCTGGACCGCTTCGGTCTCAAGGTACTGCAGGGCGGCCAGCCACAACCGACCGAGCGCGCCGAGATCGTCCGCCGTCGCCTGGCGTTCGACGCCGACCCGCAGGGTTTCATCGCCCGCTGGAGCGACGAGCAACAGGCCCTCGCCCGCCGTTGCCAGGATGCCCGCGCACGTCTTGCGAACATTCCGCTGGACGATGCCGCACTGGATGACATCGCCCGGCGCTGCTTCGCCGCCGGAGTAGACGGCCTGCGCGCCGATCTGGTCTGGCTGCGTGCCGCCCGCGCCCATGCCGCCTGGCGAGGAGCCGAGCGGATCGAGGCGGAGGATATCGACGCTGTCGAACACTTCGCCCTGGCCCACCGCCGTACCCACACGCCGCCGCCCGCCTCCCAGCCGCCGCAGTTCCCACCCGCCGGCTCGCAATCGCAGGCATCCGGTGGCGAAGGCCAATGGGGCGAATTGCCAGCACAGGCCGTGCCCATGGGTGAACGGCGCGACCTGCCGCGCTGGCCAAAAAAGCCCTGAGCATCCGCCCGCGCACGGTCAAAGGCGCGGATGCCCGGCCCAGACCCGGCCAGCTCGGCCACGGCCGCAGCGGCGCTCGCCGCGCGGGGACCGCTGGCGCCATTCAGTGGCTGCCCACCCTGTTGCGCGGCCGCCCGCGCAAGGCCGCTGATCTGGTGCGTGCGCCGCGCAGCCAGCGCCCTGACCAGCTCTGGCTGGTGGTCGTCGATGCCTCCGCCTCCACCCGCCGCCATGGCGCTCTGGCCCAGGCCAAGGGGCTGCTGGCCGGCCTGTTCGACGCCGCCTATCGCCAGCGCGCCCGCCTCGCCGTGCTCCACGCCACAGGGCGCCAGCCGCAGTGGCTCTGGCAAGGCCAGAAAGCCTCCCCAGCCCTGCACCACTGGCTCGCCGAACTTGGCGCTGGCGGCGGCACTCCATTGATCGATGCGCTGCAGCAATCAGCCCACTGGCTGGCACGTCGGCAACGGCAGAAACCGGCCGAGGAGCAGCGGATGCTGATCCTCACCGATGGGCGTTTGAAGGAATGGCCGGCGCTGGACCCGCTGGGTTGCCCGACGCTGCTGGTGGATATCGAGGGCGGGCCGATTCGCCTGGGGCGTGCGAAGAAGCTGGCGGAGGAGTTGGAGGCGGAATACCGGGTCATCTCGGAGCTGTGAATCGATGGGTATCGTTGCACTCCACCCATCCTACGAAGCTACGGAGTCACCACGCAGGATGGGTCGGGCGGCGTTCCGCGAAACCCATCAATGACGCCGCCCCGGTCACGTCTTCATCAACATCTCCGGCACCGGCCGGTCTTCCACGATCCGCTCCTGCACCCAGCGCAGCACCTCTTCCTCGTCACGAATGCGGTACCACTCCCCTTCCGGATAGAGGCTCGCGGTGGGGCCTTCGTCGCAGGGGAACTGGCATTGGCTGCGGGTGATGTGCACGCCGCCTGCGCACTCCAGCTTGCCGGCGGCCTTCAGGGTTTCCCGCATTTTCTTCCACAACGGCAGGGCACCGCGGCGGGTGCAGCGCGGGCCGTTGCACAGCAGCAATCGGCGGGCGTGGGGCGGGATGCAGGACCAGGAATGGCGCTCAGGCAAGGCCGGCACATCCACGCAGGGAAGGTGCAGTTCGCGGCGGTCGGCCAGGGCACAAGCGGCGCCTGCCGGGTCGGCGTCGTACTGGCCCAGCAGGCTGGCGGCGAAGAGCTGGTCGGGGGTGTCCAGCCTGCCCAGTTCGCTGCGCAACCAGTCCAGGTGCTGGGGGGAGGATTGCGGATCGAGGTCGATCACCAGCAACGGGCGCGGGCTGGACTGCACAACGGCCCAGAGGGCGTCGTGGTCGGAGGACGTATCGACGATATCGGCCAGGGCCGCCTCGCCGAGCAGGGCCGTGAGTTGGCGGCGGAAGAGTTCGGCAAAGGAGCCTTCGCCAAGGTCTGGCCCGGCGAACAGCACGCGAGCGTAGGGGGTTGCAGTCATGGGGTTTCCAGGTAGGTCGTGAGGGCCTGCCAGAGGCCTTCGACTGAATCGAATTCGCGGGCCACGGCGGGCAAGTCCGGACGCTTGAGGATCAATACCGGCAACCCCAATTCGCGGGCCACCTGCAGCTTGGGCTCGGTGGACTGGCTGCCGCTGTTCTTGCTGATCAGCACATCGCTCTGCAATCGGGAGAACAGCTCGCGCTCGTCGTCAAGGTTGAAGGGACCGCGAGCGCCGATGACTTCGTAAGCCTGGCCTGCGGGTTGAGATTGCAGGCAGCGCACCGTCCAGTGCTGCTGCGAAGGGATTTCGTGGAGGTGATCCAGGGGCTCACGCCCCAGCGTGAAGAAGGGTCGGCGGAAGCCCGTCAGCGCCTCGATCAGCTCGGCCCAATCAGCCACCTCGCGCCAGTCATCCCCGGGGCCGGCCTGCCAGCCGGGACGGCGCAGCGCCCAGCAGGGAATGCCGGCCAGCTCGGCGGCGGTCGCGGCATTGCGGCTGATCTGCGCGGCATAGGGATGGGTGGCGTCCAGCAGCAGGCCGATGGCTTCTTCGGCGATGAAGCGGGCCAGCCCCTCGGCACCGCCGTAGCCACCGACACGCACCTGGCAGGCCAGGTCATCGGGCACCTTGCCGAGGCCGGCGAGGCTGTAGATGTGCTCGGCACCCAAACGACGGGCGATGGCCAGGGCCTCGCTGACGCCGCCCAGCAGGAGGATGCGTCTCATCGTTGTTCCACGGCCTCGCCGACGATGTTGCCCTGGCGGTCGATGGCGAAGACCTCCAGCGACACGCTGGACGGCACCGTCTTGCGGGCGAAGGCCAGCGCGTGGGCACAGACCGCGTTGCCCAGGGGAATGCCGGCGTCATGGGCCATGACCAGCGCCAGCTGGCTGGTATTGGCGCCGCGCATGGCGTCCTGCAGCTCGGTACTGGCGCCCAGGTCGGCGGCCCATTGCGCCAGCAGCGGCAGGTCGATGCTGGAGCTGCGGCTGTGCAGGTCCAGATGACCGGCGGCGAGCTTGCTGATCTTGCCGAAGCCGCCGCACAGGCTGAACTTTTCCACCGGGGCCTTGCGCAGATGCTTGAGCGCAGCACCGACGAAATCGCCCATCTCGATCAGGGCGGTGTCATCCAGGTGGTAGCGGCGGCGCATGGCGTCCTCGCTGGCATTGCCGGTGCAGGCGGCCAGGTGGGTGAAGCCATTGGCGCGGGCCACGTCTATGCCTTGCTGGATGGAGGCGATGTAGGCCGAGCAGGAGAAGGGTCGGACGATGCCGGTGGTGCCGAGGATGGACAGCCCGCCGAGAATGCCCAGGCGCGGATTCATGGTCTTCAGCGCCAGCTCCTCGCCGCCCTGCACGCAAATGGTCACCTCGAAGCCGCCGGTATAGCCCTGCTCTGCCGCGAGCTGGGTCAGGTGCCCCGTCATCATCTGCCGCGGCACCGGGTTGATGGCGGGCTCACCGACCGCCAGGGTCAGGCCTGGTTTGGTGACAGTGCCGACGCCGGGGCCGGCGCGGAAGCGCACACCGGGCTCAGCAGCGAGACGTACCTGGGCATAGATCAAGGCTCCGTGGGTCACGTCCGGGTCGTCGCCGGCATCTTTCAAGGTGCCGGCTTCGGCGCCGCCCTCGATCAACCGGCAGAACTCCAGGCGCATCAGCACCTCCCGCCCCTTGGGCAGGATGATCTCCACCGCATCCAGCTCTGGCCCACCCAGCAGCAGGCGCGCCGCCGCCAGGCTGGTGGCGGTGGCGCAGCTACCGGTGGTGTAGCCGCTGCGCAATGGCGCGGGCTGTTCGGGGGTTTCGTCACGCATGTTCAGGCGCGCTCGGTTCAGTCCCCTCTCCCCCTTGGGGGATAGGGAGGAAAAGCAGCGTCGAAGTCATGGCTTCACCACTTCCAGCAGGGTAATCGGCAATGCCGAGCGCCAGGTATCGAAGCCGCCCAGCGGCTGGGCCTGGGCGATGGCGATGCGGGTGAGTTCGCCGCCCTGGCGTTCGCGGAAGGCCACCAGGGTGGCTTCGCTCTGCAGGGTCACGGCGTTGGCGATCAGGCGGCCGCCGGGCTTGAGCTGGCGCCAGCAGGTTTCCAGCACGCCAGGCTCGGTGACGCCGCCGCCGATGAAGATGGCATCCGGGGCGGGCAGCCCCTCCAGCGCCGCCGGGGCCTGGCCGGCCACCAGTTGCAGGCCGGGCACGCCGAGGGCATCGCGGTTATGGCGGATGTGCGCCTGGCGGCCTTCGTTGGCTTCGATAGCGATGGCGCGGCAGTTCGGGTGTGCGCGCATCCATTCGATGCCGATGGAGCCGCAGCCGGCGCCCACATCCCAGAGCAGTTCGCCGGGACGCGGCGCCAACCGCGCCAGGGTGATGGCGCGGACGTCGCGCTTGGTCAGTTGGCCGTCATGGCGGTAGGCGTCGTCGGGCAGGCCGGTGGTCAGCGGCAATGGCCGGGCGCCTTCGCCGGCGCGGCACTCGATGGCCACCAGATTGAGGGCGGCGGCATCGACCAGGGACCAGGCACCGGCGCTGCCGTCGATGCGCCGTTCGCGCTCACCGCCCAGGTGTTCCAGCACGGTGAGACGGCTGGGGCCGAAGCCGCGTTCGGCCAGCAGCGCGGCGATGGCAGCGGGGCTGGAACCGTCGTTGCTCAGTACCAATAGGCGGGCGCCATCGTGAAGATGGGCATTGAGGGCGGCCAGGGGCCGGGCCACCACCGAAAGCAGGGTGACCTCCTGCAGCGCCCAGCCCAGACGAGCCGCGGCCAGCGAATAGGAAGACGGCGCGGGGATCACGCGCATTTCGTCCACCGTGACCTGCCGGGCCAGGCTGGCACCGACGCCGAACAGCATGGGGTCGCCGCTGGCCAGTACGCAGATGGGCGTGCCGCGCTTTTCCAGCACCGGCACCAGCGAGAACGGGCTCGGCCATGGTGTGCGGCGGGCGCGGATGCAGCGGGGCAGCAGGTCGAGCTGGCGCGGCCCGCCCACCACTTCGGCGGCGCCCAGCAGGGCATGGCGCGCGGCCTTACCCAGGCCCGCATAGCCGTCTTCGCCTATTCCCACCACTGTCAGCCAGGGCTGCATTTGCCGTCCTCAATTCTGAAAACGCCAGGGCCATTCGGCTCCCGACAGGCAGCCTTTTCATCGGTCCGGGCAAAGCGGGCATAATAGCGCCCTTCATCGGTCGCTGGCGCTCACCTGACGAGCCCCAGCCTAAGAGGGAACACGGTCGAGCCGTGGCTGCCCCCGCAACTGTAAGCAGCGAGTCCATGCATTCCAGGCCACTGAGTTTCGGGAAGGCCGCAATGGATGATGACCTGCCAGCCAG
Source organism: Metapseudomonas cellulosilytica (assembly GCF_049334135.1). Classification (NCBI taxonomy): domain Bacteria; kingdom Pseudomonadati; phylum Pseudomonadota; class Gammaproteobacteria; order Pseudomonadales; family Pseudomonadaceae; genus Metapseudomonas; species Metapseudomonas cellulosilytica. The sequence continues at coordinate 177,452 of NZ_JBHZGN010000011.1, forward strand.
GAGACCTGCCGATGGGACCAGTCGCGTGTGTACGCATCGAGCGGGGTGTATCGGTGCAACGTTGTCCCTAGCTTAGGGAACCGGGTCGCCGCGACGCCAACCATGGTGACCTGAGTGAAGCACGCCCAGCCCACATCGCTATCCGTCCGCCCCTCGGCCTGCCCTGGCCTGTTGCGCATCGTCCAGGCGAAGGACGGTGGCATCTGCCGGATCAAGCTGCCCTGCGGCCGCCTGAGCTCGGCACAGGCCCGCGCCGTGGCGCGGGCCGCCCGCGAATTCGCCGGCGGCGTGGTCGAGGCCACCAACCGCGCCAACCTGCAGGTACGCGGCGTGAAGGCCGGCGCCGAACGGGCATTGACCGACGCGCTGCTGGCCGCCGGGCTGGGCGCCAGCTCCCCCGGTGCCGACGATGTGCGCAACCTGATGGTCAGCCCGCTCGCCGGCCTCGACACCCGCGCCCTTGTGGATATCTCGCCCCTGGCCGACCAACTGCTCGCCCTGCTGCAGGACACGCCGCAGTTCCACGCCCTGTCGCCCAAGTTCGCTCTGCTGCTGGACGGCGGCGAGGCCTTGGCGATGCTGGAGCATCCCCACGATATCTGGCTGGCCGCCATGTCCCGTGGCGAGGACGCGCTGTTCGCCTTCGGCCTGGCCGGCTGCCCGCCGCAATCGCCTGACGACGCGCCCGCCCTGGCCGCAGTCCCCCGCAGCCAGGTGCCAGCGCTGGTGGAGACCCTGCTGGAGCTCTTCCTCGAACTGGCGACACCCGAGCAGACACGCATGCGCCACCTGCTCGCCGATCACCCGGTAGGCGACCTGCTGCTGCGCCTGCAGCAACGACTGGAGGTGCCGCTGCTGCCCGCCGGCGACTGGCGCCGCCCAGCCCCGCAGCCCTTCGCCCACCTGGGCATTCGCGATGGCCGCCATGCAGGTGGCGCGCCCGCCCTGGGCCGGCTGGATGCCACGCTGCTTGCCGACCTTGCCGACCTTGCCGATAGCCTGGGCGATGGCAGCCTGCGCCTGACGCCCTGGCAATCGGTGCTGCTGCCCAACGTCCGCGACGGCGAAGCGGTGCTGCACGCCCTGCAGGCCCTGGGCCTGGTTACTCACCCCCGCGAGCCCCTGGCCCGGCTGATCGCCTGCACCGGCTCCACGGGCTGCGCCAAGGGCCTGGCCGACACCAAGGCCGACGCACTGGCCCTGGCCCCGCGGCTGCCGGCGGACGCCGTGGTCCACCTCAGCGGCTGTCCGCGGTCCTGCGCCGCCGCCCATGCGCTGCCCTTCACCCTGCTCGCCACCGGCCCCGGCCGCTACGACCTTTACCAGCGCGGCGGCACCGGCTTCGGCCGTTTGCTGGCGCGTGACCTCAGCATCCAAGAGGCCGGCGGACGCCTGGCCGCCTCTCCTGACACCTGGAGTTACACCCCATGATCGAGTACATCCGCGATGGTCAGGAGATCTATCGCAACTCCTTTTCCATCATCCGCGCCGAAGCGAATCTCGCCGGCATTCCCGCCGACCTGGAAAAGCTCGCTGTGCGGGTGATCCACGCCTGCGGCATGGTCGACGTGGTGGAGGACCTGCGCTTCTCCCCCGGCGCCGGTGCCGCCGGCCGCGCCGCCATCGCCAATGGCGCGCCGATCCTCTGCGATGCGCGGATGGTGGCCGAGGGCATCACCCGCGCGCGCCTGCCGGCGGACAACAAGGTCGTCTGCACCCTCAATGATCCGGGCGTGCCGGAACTGGCCCGCGAACTGGGCAACACCCGCTCGGCGGTGGCCCTGGAGCACTGGCGCGAGCACCTGGAAGGCAGCGTGGTGGTGATCGGCAATGCGCCCACGGCGCTCTTCTACCTGCTGGAAATGCTCGATGCCGGCGCCCCGAAACCGGCGCTTATCCTCGGTTTCCCGGTGGGTTTCGTCGGTGCGGCGGAATCCAAGGACATGCTCGCCGCCGATAGCCGTGGCGTGCCCTATGTAATCGTGCGCGGCCGTCGCGGCGGCAGCGCCATGGCGGCGGCGGCGGTCAACGCCCTGGCCACGGAGGTGGAATGATGGAGCGCAAAGGACGGCTGATCGGCCTGGGCGTAGGCCCCGGCGACCCCGAACTGATCACGGTGAAAGCCCTGCGCCTGCTGCAATCGGCACCGGTGGTGGGCTACTTCGTGGCCAAGGCAAAGGCCAACCAGGGCCAGGGCGGCAATGCCTTCGGCATCATCGAGCAGCACCTCAGCGAAACCCAGCAGCGCATGCCGCTGGTCTATCCGGTGACCACCGAGAAACTGGAGCCGCCGCTGTCCTACGAGACTGTCATCAGCGACTTCTACGACACTGCCGCCGAGCAGGTCGCCCGGCACCTGGACGCCGGCCGCGACGTGGCGGTGATCTGTGAGGGCGACCCCTTCTTCTACGGCTCCTACATGTACCTGCACGACCGCCTGGCCGGCCGCTACGAGGTAGAGGTGGTGCCCGGCGTCTGCTCCATGCTGGGCAGCGCGGCGGTGCTCGGCGTGCCGCTGGTGTACCGCAACCAGAGCCTGTCGGTGCTTTCCGGCGTGCTGCCGGAGGACGAGCTGAAGGCCCGCCTGGCAGACGCCGAGGCTGCGGTGGTGATGAAGCTCGGGCGCAACTTCGACAAGGTGCGCCGGGTGCTCCAGGACCTCGGCATCGCCGGCCGCGCCCATTACGTGGAGCGCGCCACCATGGCCAACCAGCGCATCGTGCCGCTGGACGAAGTGGACCCGATGGCCTCGCCCTATTTCTCGATGATCGTCGTCCCCGGCCAGAAGTGGAGAGGCTGATGTTCCTCGATGAGCTTCCACCTGTAGGGTGCGCCGTGCGCACCAATGACTCCCGGTGCGCACCGCGCACCCTACTTGGGGAATCCGACCATGCATAACGCCCCGGCCATCGTCCTGCTCGGCAATACCGGCCTGCCGGTCGCCAGACGCCTCCAGGGGCTTTATCCACAGGCACGCATCCTCGGCCTGGAACATCGGGTGGATGGCGCCGACCAGAGCTACGCCGAGTTCGGCGAAACCCTGCGCGAGCTGTACCGCAGCGACACTCCGATCATCGCCCTGTGCGCCGCTGGCATCGTTTTCCGCACCCTGGCGCCGGTGCTGGCGAGCAAGGGCGCCGAGCCGCCGGTGCTGGCCCTAGCCGAGGACGGCAGCGCCGTGGTGCCGCTGCTCGGCGGCCTGGGAGGTGTGAACCGCATGGCGCGGGAGATCGCCGCCCTGCTTGCGGTGACGCCAGCCATCACCACCAGCGGCGAACTGCGCTTCGGCACCTGCCTGCTGGACCCGCCGGCGGGCTATGCCCTGGCCGATATCGAGCAGGGCAAACGCTTTGTTTCCGATCTGCTGGGGGGCGAGGCCGTGCGTGTCGAGGGCGCCGCGCCCTGGCTGGATGACGCCCGCCTGCCGTTGGCGGATGAGGCACAGCGGGTAATCCACATCACCGCCGAGGCGCGTCCGGCCGAGCGCCATGAGCTGCTGATCCACCCGCGCGTGGCGGTGGCGCGAATCGACGGCGAGGCCGACGCCGAGGCGGTACGCCGGGCACTCTCCGCCGCAGGCCTGGCGCCCCTTTCCCTGGCCTGCCTGCTGGCCGATCGCGAGCGCATGGTTGATGTCGAGCTGGCTGCCATCGCCGCCGAACTCGCTGTGCCACTGCGTTTCGTCACCGATGAAGGCGCCCTGCCCCCCCTGCACCAGCAGGCGGAAGGCATCCGCCTCTATCGGGCTGATGCCCCCTTGGACCCGGCCCGGGTCGGCCAGCCGCGCGGGCGCCTCACCGTGGTCGGCCTCGGCCCCGGTGCCGCCGAGTTCATGGTGCCGGCCGGCCGCCAGGCACTGGACGAGGCCGAGGATCTGCTGGGCTATGAGACCTACATCCGCATGGCCGGCCCGCTGCGCCCCGACCAGGTGGCGCACTGCACCGACAACCGCGAGGAACTGCAACGGGCCCGCCACGCCTTCGAACTGGCGGCCAGCGGCCGCCGCGTGGTGGTGGTGTCCTCCGGCGACCCGGGGGTGTTCGCCATGGCCGCCGCCGTGCTCGAAGCATTGGACGAATCCCGCGATCCGCACTGGCTGCAGGTGGAGTTGCAGGTATTCCCCGGTGTCTCCGCCGCCCTGGCCACCGCAGCCAAGGCCGGCGCACCGCTGGGCCATGACTTCTGCCTGCTGTCGCTGTCGGACAACCTCAAGCCCTGGGAGGTGATCGAGAACCGCCTCGACCACGCCGCTGCCGCCGACCTGGCCATGGCCTTCTACAACCCCATTTCCAGGGCTCGCCCCTGGCAACTGGGCCGCGCCCTGGAGATAGTCGCCCGCCATCGCAAGCCGGAAACCGTGGTGGTGCTGGGCCGCGACATCGGCCGCCCGGCGGAAAAGCTGACCCTCACCACCCTGGGCGAGCTGACCCCGGAGCAAGTGGATATGCGCACCCTGGTGATCATCGGCTCGTCGCTGACCCGCCGGGTGCCCAAGGGGAACGGCGAGGATTGGGTCTACACACCGCGCTGGTATCGCTAGCGCTCTGGCTCTACCGTAGGTTGGCGCTGAGCGCAGCGAAGCCCAACGATCCGGGTCTCTCGGGACACCGTGACGTTGGGCTTCATTCTTCAGCCCAACCTACGGGCCCTCATAAAAAATCCTGCGCACTCGTGGTACGCCGTCACTGCGAGACTGCAATGCAATTTCGTGGGGGGAAGCGGCACCCCGCTTGTGGCGAGGCTCCGCATAGGGGACCGCGCGAGGCGGCCACCGCTATCGAAGGGGCGGGTCAGACCACCGGGGTCAGCACCTCGCCCTTGTCGAGGAAGGCCCGCAGGTTGGCGAACACCAGTTCCTCCATCTGCAGGCGGGTTTCCTCGGTGCCACTGCCGATATGCGGCGCCAGCACCACGTTGTCCAGCGCGAACAGCGCCTCCGGCACGCGCGGCTCGGCCTCGAACACGTCGAGACCGGCACCGCCCAGGCGGCCCTCCAGCAACGCCGCCACCAGCGCCTCTTCATCCACCACCGAGCCACGGGCGACGTTGATCAGGATGCCCTCCGGCCCCAGGGCGTCGAGCACCGGCGCCGAGATCAGGTGATGGGTGGCCGCGCCACCGGGGCAGGAGAGCACCAGGAAGTCGGCCCAGCGTGCCAGCGCCAGCAGGTCCGGCTCGAAGCCGTCGGGGATGGCGGCATCCGGACGGCGGTTGTGGTAGCGCACCTGCATGTCGAAGCCGCCGGCGCGGCGCGCCACGTCCTTGCCGATGCGGCCGAGGCCGACAATCCCCAGACGCTTGCCGCTGACCTTGCGCGCCAGCGGATAGTTGCCAGCCGGCCAGAGCCCTGCGCGGACGAAGCGGTCCGCCGCGCTGATACGCCGTGCGCAATCGATCACCAGGCCCATGGCCAGGTCGGCGACACAGTCGTTGAGCACGTCGGGGGTGTAGCTGACCTGGATGCCGCGCCGGCGCGCCTCATCCACCGCGATGGCGTCGTAGCCGACGCCGAAGCTGCAGATGGCCCGCAGGTTGGGCAGCAAATCGAGCTGCGCCCGGGTGCAACCGAAGCGCGCCGAAGTGACCAGGATGTCGAAGTCAGCGCCGTGCGCTTCAAGGAAGCGTACGGCATCGTCCTGCTGCCAGAGGGCGACAGCGCCGTGCTCGCCGGCCATGCGCTGGTTGAAGCGCGACGTCAGCGGGCCGATCTGGAGTGTCCTGGGTTGCATCCGATGTCTCCCTTCGTTGTCGATGCCTCAGGTTACCGGAGCCGGGTTGAACAGGGTCAGGTCGTTATGCAGCCGGTGCTTCTCGGCCCAGGTGCGCTCGCACCCGCTGGCCACGTCGAGGTAGTAGCGGAACAGCTCCCAGCCCATTTCCTCCAGGGTGATGCGCCCGGAGGTTATGCGCCCGGCGTCGACGTCGATCAGGTCGGGCCAGCGCTCGGCGAGCTGGGTGCGGGTGGAGACCTTGATCACCGGCACCATGGCCAGGCCGTAGGGCGTGCCGCGACCGGTGGTGAAGACGTGCAGGTTCATCCCCGCCGCCAGTTGCAGGGTGCCGCAGATGAAGTCGCTGGCCGGGGTGGCGCAGTACTGCAGGCCCTTGCCACGCACGCGCTCGCCGGGAGCGACCACGCCGGCGATGGCGCTGTTCCCGGACTTGGCGATGGAGCCCATGGCCTTCTCGACGATGTTGTTCAGCCCGCCCTTCTTGTTGCCGGGGGTGGTGTTGGCGCTGCGATCGGCCATGCCCCGGGCGAGGTAGCGGTCGTACCAGTCCATTTCCCGCACCAGCGCCTGGGCCACTTCGGGCGTCGCCGCGCGCGGGGTGAGCAGGTGGATACCGTCACGCACTTCGGTGTTCTCCGAGAACATCACGGTAGCGCCGGCGCGTACCAGCAGGTCGGCCGCCACGCCCAGAGCCGGGTTGGCGGTGACGCCGGAGAAGGCATCGCTGCCGCCGCACTGCATGCCCAGCACCAGCTCCGAGGCCGGGCAGGTTTCCCGGCGGCGCGCATCCAGCACCTTCAGGCGGTCTTCGATCATGCCCATGATCCGCTCCACCATGCCGGCGAAACCATTGGCTGAATCCTGCAGGCGGAACAGCCAGGCTTCCTCGTTCTGGCCGGCGGTGAGTTCGTCGCCGGGCATCAGTTGCTCGGCCTGCAACTTCTCGCAGCCGAGGCCGATCACCAGCGCCTGACCGCCCAGGTTGGGGTTGCGCGCGATGTTGTGCAGGGTGCGGATGGGGATCACCGCGTCCGGCGCGTTGATGGCCACGCCGCAGCCGTAGCTGTGGGTCAGGGCGATCACGTCATCGACGTTCGGGTACTTCGGCAGGATCTCCTTGCGCACCCGCTCGACGCAATGGTCCAGCACACCGGTGACGCACTGCACGGTGGTGGTGACGCCGAGGATGTTGCGGGTGCCGACGCTGCCGTCCGGGTTGCGGAATCCCTGGAAGGTGTAACCCGGAAGCTCCGCCATCGGCGGCGGCACGGCGGTGGCCATGGGCAGGTGGTCCAGCCCTGGCGCCTCGGGGATGCTCAGCAGCTCCTCGCGCACCCAGCTGCCACGGGGAATGTCCCGCAAGGCATGGCCGATGACGGTGCCATAGCGCAGCACGGCGCCGCCAGCGGGGATGTCGACGAGGGTGACCTTGTGGCTCTGGGGAATGGCTTCACGGGTGACCAGTCCATCGGGGAATCGGCCGCCTTCGGCCACGCCCTGCTCGTTGACGACGATGGCGACGTTGTCGTCGGGATGCAGCCGTACATGGCGCGGGGAGTCCTGGTGTTGGATCAACTGCATGGCTGACTCCGTTGTTGTTCTGGGTTGTGGCATCGGCGGTGGGCTGAAGCCCACCCTACGGCACTGACTTCATTTTGTTTTCGGGGTTTGGCCGTGGACGTCCGTAGGGTGGATCACGCTTCACCGATCCACCATCGGGGGCGGGATCGGCTCCGATGGCGGACATGAAGAGCGATGTCCACCCTACAGGGACACTGGCTCCTTGCTTTAGCGCACCAGGCACGGCCGCTTGTTGTTGAAGGTCCAGTTCGGCACCAGGTACTGCATGGCCACCGCATCGTCGCGGGCGCCCAGGCCCTTGGCCTTGTACAGCGCGTGGGCGCGGGCCAGTTCGTCCATGTCCAGTTCGACACCGAGGCCCGGCTTTTGTGGCACCGCGACCTTGCCACCGACGATGCGCAGCGGCTCCTTGGTCAGGCGCTGGCCGTCCTGCCAGATCCAGTGGGTGTCGATGGCGGTGATCTTGCCCGGCGCTGCCGCGGCCACATGGGTGAACATCGCCAGGGAGATGTCGAAGTGGTTGTTGGAGTGCGAGCCCCAGGTCAGACCCCAGTCGTTGCACATCTGCGCCACCCGCACCGAGCCCTGCATGGTCCAGAAGTGCGGGTCGGCCAGGGGAATGTCCACCGACTGCAGGGAGATGGCGTGGCCCATCTGCCGCCAGTCGGTGGCGATCATGTTGGTGGCAGTGGGCAGGCCGGTGGCGCGGCGGAACTCGGCCATCACCTCGCGGCCGGAATAGCCGTTCTCGGCGCCGCAAGGGTCCTCGGCGTAGGCCAGCACCTGGTGCTGGTCGCGGCACAGGGCGATGGCCTCTTTCAGGGACCAGGCGCCGTTGGGGTCGAGGGTGATGCGCGCCTCGGGGAAGCGTTCGGCCAGGGCAGTCACCGCCTCGATTTCCGCTTCGCCCTGCAGCACGCCGCCCTTGAGCTTGAAGTCGTTGAATCCGTAGCGGGCATGGGCGGCCTCGGCCAGGCGCACCACTGCCTCGGGGGTCAGCGCCTCTTCATTGCGCAGGCGGAACCAGGCATCGTCGGCCCCGGCCTCGCTGCGGTAGCCGAGATCGGTCCTGTTGCGGTCACCGACGTAGAACAGGTAGCCGAGCATCTCCACCTCGTCGCGCTGCTGGCCTTCGCCCAGCAGGGCCGCCACCGGCACTTCCAGGTGCTGGCCGAGCAGGTCGAGCAGGGCCGCCTCCAGGGCGGTGACGGCGTGGATGGCGATGCGCAGGTCGAAGGTCTGCAGGCCGCGGCCACCGGCGTCGCGGTCGGCGAAGGCCTGGCGCACCTGGTTGAGCAGGCGCTGGTAGTTGCCGATGGACTGGCCCACCAGCAGGCTGCGGGCGTCTTCCAGGGTCTGGCGAATGGCTTCGCCACCGGGCACTTCGCCGACGCCGACGTGGCCGGCGTTGTCCTTCAGGATCACCACGTTGCGGGTGAAGTACGGGCCGTGGGCGCCGCTCAAGTTGAGCAGCATGCTGTCCTGGCCGGCCACCGGCACGACGGTGAGCTCGGTGAGGCGCGGAGTGCTGCTGGGCAGTGGGTGCTGGGTCATCTTGCTGTCCTTCTCGGGTTAACGGACCGGGCTGGCGGCGGGTGCTTCGGAAGTGGCCGCCGCGGCGCCGGTTTCAGGCTTTACGCCCTTGAGTTCCACGCGCTTGATCTCGCCGACGATGAACAGGTAGCTGAAGGCGGCGAGGAAGGCATTGATGCCGACGAACACCAGGGCCCACTTGAAGGAGCCGGTGGCGGCGATGATGTAGCCAATGACGATCGGGGTGGTGATGGACGACAGGTTGCCGCAGGTGTTGAAGATGCCACCGGCGAGACCCGCGATCTGCTTGGGCGCGGTATCCGACATCACCGCCCAGCCGAGGGCACCGATGCCCTTGCCGAAGAAGGCCAGGGCCATGAAGCCCACCACCATCCAGTCGGCATCCACGTAGTTGCACAGGATCATGGTCATGGACAGCAGCATGCCGCTGACGATCGGGGTCTTGCGCGCCACGCTGAGGGAATGGCCGCGACGCAGCAGCCAGTCGGAGAGCACACCGCCGAGCACGCCGCCGACGAAGCCGCAAATGGCTGGCAGGGAGGCGATGATGCCGGCCTTGAGGATGGTCATGCCGCGCTCCTGCACCAGGTACACCGGGAACCAGGTGAGGAAGAAGTAGGTGAGCGCATTGATGCAGAACTGGCCCAGGTAGATGCCGGCCATCATGCGATTGCTCACCAGTTGTCTGATGTGCTCCCACTTCGGCCCGTTGCCCGGCAGACGACGGTTCTGGTCCATGTCCACCAGGGCGCCGTTGCTGGCCAGATGGTCGAGCTCGGCCTGGTTGATCAGCGGGTGTTCCTTGGGGTTGTAGATGAACTTCAGCCAGACCCCGGAGAACAGGATGCCGATGGTGCCCATGACGATGAACACGTGCTCCCAGCCCAGGCTGTGGACGATCCAGCCCATCAGTGGCGCGAAGATCACCGTGGCGAAATACTGCGCGGAGTTGAAGATGGCGGAAGCCGTGCCACGCTCGGCGGTGGGGAACCAGGCGGCGACTACGCGCGCGTTGCCGGGGAAGGACGGCGCCTCGGCGAAGCCCACCAGGAAACGCAGCAGGAACAGGGTCGCCACCGACCAGGCGATCGGCACCATATCGACGAAGCCCTGAAGGAGGGTGAACACCGACCAGGTGAAGATGCTGAAGGCGTAGACCCGCTTGGAGCCGAAGCGGTCCAGCAGCCAGCCGCCCGGAATCTGGCCGAGCACGTAGGCCCAGCCGAAGGCGGAGAAGATGTAGCCGAGCATGACGGCGTCGATGCCGAGCTCCTTCTGGATGGCGGAGCCGGCGATGGAAATGGTGGCGCGATCGGCGTAGTTGATCGTGGTCACCAGGAACAGCATGAGCAGGATCAGGTAACGCACACGGGTTTGCTTCAGTACTTCGCCCATGGTTCTTCTCTCTGAATTGTTCTTGTCGAAGAGCCCGCGCGGGTGACCGCGCGAGTGTCGTGGTGCATTCCGCAGGCAGCGGACGGGTTTCAGAACCTCGGCTTGGTGATTTTCCAGTCCGGGTCGTACTTGCGCATCTGCCGGGCGTCGTCGCGACTGCGGATTTCGATGGACAGGAACTGCTCATGAAGTTTGGCCAGTTGGTCCTGGTCCAGTTCCACGCCCAGGCCCGGCGCACGGGTGATGCTGACGCAGCCGCCCTGGATCGGCAGCTTGCCGCCCTTGATGACTTCCTCGTCCTCTTCCTGCCAGGGATAGTGGGTGTCGCAGGCGTAGGTGAGGTTGGGCACGGAGGCGGCCACGTGGGCCATGGCCATCAGGCTGATGCCCAGGTGTGAGTTGGAGTGCATCGACAGGCCGAGGCCGAAGGTGTCGCACATCCGCGCCAGTACCTGGGTGTCGCGCAGGCCGCCCCAGTAGTGGTGGTCGGCGAGGACGATCTGCACGCTGTTCAGGGCCACGCTGCGGCGGAATTCGTCGAAGTCGGTGACCACCATGTTGGTGGCCAGGGACAGGCCGGTACGCTCGTGCAGCTCGGCCATGCCTTCCAGGCCCGGGGTGGGGTCTTCGTAGTACTGCAGGTCATCGCCGAGCAGCTCGGCCATGCGCAGGGCGGTTTCCAGCGACCAGTTGCCATTGGGGTCAATGCGCAGCGGGTGGTTCGGGAAAGCCTTCTTCAGCGCCTTGATGCAGGCCACTTCATGTTCCGGCGCCAGCGCGCCGGCCTTCAGTTTGATGCTCTGGAAACCGTGGGCCTCGATCATCCGCGCGGCCTGGGCGACGATCTGCTCCTCGGAAAGGGCCTCGCCCCAGGAGTCCGGCGCGTAAGGTGCGTCGATGTGTTTGGCGTACTTGAAGAAGAGGTAGGCGCTGAAGGGCACCTCGGTGCGCACGGCACCGCCCAGCAGATCCACCAGCGGCATGTTCAGCGAACGCGCCTGCAGGTCGAGGAAGGCCACTTCGAAGGCGGAATAGGCGTTGGCCACCTGCTTGCTGGGGTGGGAGCCGGGGGCCAGCTCGGCGCCCGCCTTGGCCGGTCCGAGGCGGGCCACGGTCTGCTTGACGCGGGCGCGCAGGCCGTTGAGGTCGAAGGCGTCCAGGCCGACCAGGCTGTCCTGCATGGCCTGCAGCACTGCCAGGACCGGGGCATCGCCATAGCTCTCGCCGAGGCCAATGTAACCGTTGTCGCTCTCCACTTCGATGATCGAGCGCAGCGCGAAGGGCTCGTGGATACCGCTGGCATTGAGCAGCGGCGCATCGCGAAAGGCGATGGGGGTGACTCTGACTCGTTTGATCTTCACGACCAATTCCTACCTGTGCTTGTTGTTGTACCGGTAGTCCCTGATGGAGTACGGGGGCGTGCCCTGCCCCCGCCTGGATCAGCCCGCGATGTAGGTGGTTTTCACCGTGGTGTAGAACTCCTGGGCGTAGCGGCCCTGCTCGCGAGGCCCGTAGGACGAGCCTTTGCGACCGCCGAACGGCACGTGGTAATCCACCCCGGCAGTGGGCAGGTTGACCATGACCATCCCGGCCTGGGCGTGACGCTTGAAGTGGTTGGCGTACTTGAGCGAAGTGGTGGCGATACCGGCGGACAGGCCGAACTCGGTGTCGTTGGCCAGCGCCAGCGCCTCGTCGTAGCCGGCGACGCGAATGACGTTGGCCACCGGGCCGAAGATCTCCTCGCGGCTGATGCGCATCCCTTCGTGGCTGTCGGCGAACAACGCCGGGGCGAGGAAGTAGCCGTCGGTGTCACAGCGCACCCGCTCGCCACCGGCCACCAGGCGCGCGCCTTCGTCGCGGCCGATGTCGATGTAGCGCAGGTCCTGCTCCAGTTGCGCCTGGGACACCACCGGACCGATGTCGATACCGTTGCCCAGGGCATGGCCGACGCGGATGCCACGCATGCGTTCAGCCATGGCCTCGACGAAGCGGTCGTGGATGCCGGCGGTGACGATCAGGCGGCTGCTGGCGGTGCAGCGCTGGCCGGTGGAATAGAAGGCGCTCTGCACGGCGAGCTCGACCGCGACCTTGAGGTCGGCGTCATCCAGGATCACCTGCGGGTTCTTGCCGCCCATCTCCAGTTGCACCTTGGCGCCACGGGCGACGCAGGCGGCGGCGATGCTGCGGCCGACGCCCACCGAACCGGTGAAGCTGATGCCGTCGACTCGGGCGTCATTGACCATGGCCTCGCCAACGACGCGGCCACTGCCCATCACCAGGTTGAACACCCCGGCCGGGAAGCCGGCGCGGGAAATGATCTCGGCCAGGGCCCAGGCACTGCCCGGCACCAGGTCGGCGGGCTTGAACACCACGCAGTTCCCGTAGGCGAGCGCCGGGGCGATCTTCCAGGCCGGGATGGCGATGGGGAAGTTCCACGGGGTGATCAGGCCGATCACGCCCAGGGGTTCGCGGGTGACCTCCACCGACACGCCGGGGCGTACCGAGGGCAGCACCTCGCCGGCCAGGCGCAGGCACTCGCCGGCGAAGAACTTGAAGATATTGCCGGCGCGGCTCACCTCGCCAATGGCCTCGGGCAGGGTCTTGCCCTCTTCCCGCGCCAGCAGGGTGCCCAGTTCCTCGCGGCGGGCGAGGATCTCGCTGCCCACCTTGTCCAGGGCGTCGGCGCGGGCCTGGATGCCGGAAACCGACCAGGCCGGGAAGGCCGCGCGTGCGGCCTCTATGGCCTGGGCCACCTGGGCGGCGTCGGCCTGGGCGTACTCGCCCAGGCAATCGGTGAGGTCGGAGGGGTTGATATTGCGCGACCAGCCGTTGCCGGCCACCCATTCCCCGCCGATGTAGTTGTCGTAGCGCTTGTCAGTCACGAGCCATCTCCTGGTTGCGGATCACTGCGCGCCCTGGGCGTCGATCAGCGCGGCGAGACGCTCGTACTCGTCCGGCAGCAGGTCGGTCAACGGTGCGCGGACCGGGCCGGCGTCATGGCCGACGATACGGGCACCGGCTTTCACGATGCTGACGGCGTAGCCGGCGCGGCGATTGCGGATGTCCAGGTAGGGCAGGAAGAAGTCGTCGATCAGCTTGCCGACGGTGGCGTGGTCGTCGGCGGCGACGGCCTTGTAGAAGTCCATGGCGGTCTTCGGGATGAAGTTGAACACCGCGGAGGAATAGACCGGCACGCCCAGGGCCTTGTAGGCCGCGGCATAGACCTCGGCGGTGGGCAGGCCGCCCAGGTAGCTGAAGCGCTCGCCGAGGCGGCGGCGGATGGACACCATCAGCTCGATGTCACCCAGGCCGTCCTTGTAGCCGATCAGGTTCGGGCAGCGCTCGGCCAGTTGCTCCAGCAGCGCCGGGGTCAGGCGGCAGACGTTGCGGTTGTAGACCACCACGCCGATGTTCACCGACTTGCACACCTGCTCCACGTGGGCGGCCACGCCTTCCTGGCTGGCTTCGGTGAGGTAGTGCGGCAGCAGCAGCAGGCCTTTGGCGCCAAGGCGCTCCGCCTGCTGGGCGTACTGGATGGCCTGGCGGGTCGGGCCACCGACACCGGCGAGGATCGGTACGCTGCCGGCGCAGGTGTCGACGGCGGTCTTGATGATGGAGGAGTACTCGTCCGGCGCCAGGGAGAAGAATTCACCGGTACCGCCCGCGGCGAAAAGCGCCGAGGCACCGTAGGGAGCCAGCCATTCCAGGCGACGGGCGTAGCTCGCGGCATTGAAGTTGCCGGCGGCGTCGAAGTCGGTGACGGGGAAGGACAGCAGCCCGGAGGAGAGGATGGACTTGAGTTCTTGTGGATTCATTATTCGAGCACCCTGCGAAGCGGTTTGAATTGAGCCGGCGTTAATCGGCTTGAGAGATACGTTATCGTACAACTAAAAAGACTGCCAACCACCGTTCATCCTCTTGTGCGCTCATCGCCCGCTATCGGAGCATGCTGCGCCCTACCCGCCCCCATGCGCCGGAAACGCTCCACACCTGGGTCTAACGCCCTTGTACAGGGGGCTTTGGATGAATCGACGACTACGCGTTGACCTTCATGCGGGCCGTGGTCTTGCAACCGGCCGGCATGGAAGCCGCCCACGCGACAATCCAAATCAGTTGTACGACAACATATAACATGAGGTGTTGTAGGACAACTCCCCCAACGGAAAAAGAATTCCCACCCCGCTAGCTGGAACGTGGACCGTAGGAGGCGTATGCGTTGTGTTCTGCCGGGAAACGAAAAGGGCCGCTGGATGCGGCCCTTGTCCTGCGCTGATCGACCTCAGCCCTGCCGGGCCTTCTCGGCCTCTTCATGAGCCTGGCGCAGGCGCTCGCGGCTGTTGGTCAGGTGCAGGCGCATGGCCGCCCGGGCCGCGTCGCTGTCCTGGCGGGCGATGGCCTCATAGATATCCTCGTGCTCACGGCTCAGGCGCGCGAGGTAATGCTCCCGATCGTCGTGGGCGATGCGTGCCGAATTGAGCCGGGTGCGCGGAATGATGCTGGTGCCCAGGTGGGTCATGATGTCGACGAAGTAGCGGTTGCCGGTGGCCAGGGCGATCTGCAGGTGAAACTGGAAGTCCGAGGCCACCGCGTCGGTGCCGTGGGCGGCGCTGAGGAAAGTGTCCAGCGCCTCGCGCATGGCGGCCAGCTGCTCCGGCGTACGGCGCTGGGCGGCCAGGCCAGCGGACTCCACTTCGAGGCTGATGCGCAATTCGAGGATAGCCATCACGTCACGCAAGGTGACGATGGTCGCCGGGTCGATGCGAAAGCCGCTGGGGCTCGGCGTATCCAGCACGAAGGTGCCGATGCCGTGGCGGGTCTCCACCAGGCCCGCCGCCTGCAGCCGCGAGATCGCCTCACGCACCACGGTGCGGCTCACGCCCTGCGCTTCCATGATGGCGGATTCGGTAGGCAGCTTCTCGCCGCGCTTGATCACACCACTCTGGATCTGCTGGGAAAGCTCGGTCACCAGTTCCTGCGCCAGGCTGCGATGCTTGCGGCGCGGGCGCGGCTGGGTGCTTGGGTTGTCCATTGCGAAGGTCGGTCCCGATGGAAACTGAGGGCTCATCATAGCCCAGCAAGTTGTACGATGACACTCATCCCCTTTCCCTGGTCGGTGGCAGAAAAAAAGGCGCAGCCCGGGGGCTGCGCCTTTGTCTTCACGCCTGGGCGATTCGACTCCTAGAACGGAATGTCGTCGTCGAAGCTGTCGTAGTCCGGAGCCGGCTGGGCAGCGGGCTGCGGAGCCGGACGCTGCTGCGGAGCGGACTGCTGCGGCTCGCGCTGCGGACGCGGAGCACGCGGGGCGTCGCCTTCGCTGCCGGGACGGCCGCCGAGCAGCTGCATGTTGCCGTTGATGTCGACCACGATCTCGGTGGTGTAGCGCTTCACGCCGTCCTTTTCCCATTCGCGGGTGCGCAGGGAACCTTCGACGTAGACTTGCGAGCCCTTGCGCAGGTATTCACCGGCGATTTCGGCGAGGCGGCCGAAGAACACCACGCGGTGCCATTCGGTACGCTCCTGCTGCTGGCCGGTCTGCTTGTCCTTCCAGGACTCGCTGGTGGCCAGGGTGATGTTGGTCACCGCGTTGCCGTTGGGCAGATAGCGGGTTTCCGGATCACCACCGACGTTACCAACCAGAATGACTTTGTTAACCCCACGGGCCATGACGTTCTCCTAGGCTTCAGCACGTTCCGGGGCCGATTCGATCAGGCGCTCCAGGGACGTGCGGTCCAGTTTTTCAGAATCCACTTTGATGTAGATGGCCGCCTCTTCGGCCACCACGACGGCATCTGCCACTCCGGGCACTGCCAGCAAACGCGCAACCAGCCCGGTATCGGCCACAGCCGCTGCGCTGAGCGGAAGGCGCAGGCTGGTTACGTACGGAGGTTCACGCATAGTAACAGCAATGACCAACCAAATCGCACAGAGCGCCGCACAACCGACGAACACCGTCGACAGGCCACCGTGCTGGAACAACCAGCCGCCGAGGATGCCACCGAGCGCCGCACCGAGGAACTGGCTGGTTGAATAGACGCCCATGGCCGTGCCCTTGCCGCCGGCCGGGGCCACCTTGCTGATCAGCGACGGCAGCGAGGCCTCCAGCAGGTTGAAGGCGGTGAAGTAAACGATGGTGCCGAATACCAGTGCCCGCAGGCTGTTGCCGAACTGCCAGAAGAACAGTTCGCAAGCACAGAGCAAGGCAACGGCGCCAACCAGCACACGCTTCATCTGGCGCTTCTTCTCGCCATAAATGATGAAGGGAACCATGCCGAAGAAGCCCACCAGCAGCGCGGTGAGGTACACCCACCAGTGCTCCTCCTTGGGCAGACCGGCCTTTTCCACCAGCGCCAGCGGCAGGGCGACGAAGCTGGCCATGAGGATGGCGTGCAGGGCAAGGATGCCGAAATCCAGGCGCAGCAAGTCAGGGTGCTTCAGGGTCGGCAGCAGCGCCTGGCGCGCCACCTCGGATTCGCGATGATGAAGCGGATGTGCCGCGCGCGGGACCATGGTGGCGATGATCAGCATGCCCACCAGGGCCATGCCGGCGGTGGCCCAGAACAGACCGGACAGGCCGAAGGCGCGGGTCAGCAGCGGGCCGACCACCATGGCCACGGCGAAGGACACGCCGATGCTCATGCCGATCATGGCCATGGCCTTGGTGCGGTGCTGCTCACGGGTCAGGTCGGAAAGCAGCGCCATCACGGCTGCGGAGATAGCCCCGGCGCCCTGCAGCACCCGCCCGGCGATCACGCCCCAGATGGAATCGGCATTGGCCGCCAGGGCGGCGCCAGCGGCGAAGATCAGCAGGCCGATGTAAATCACCGGCAAGCGGCCGATACGGTCGGAAATGATGCCGAAGGGAATCTGCAACACCGCCTGGGTCAGGCCGTAGGCGCCAATGGCCAGCCCGATCAAGGCCGGGGTGGCGCCGGAAAGGTCCTGACCGTAGGTGGCCAGCACCGGCAATACCATGAACATGCCGAGCATGCGGAAAGCGAACACCAGGGCCAGGCCGCTGGCAGCTCGCGTTTCGCTACCGCTCATGCGTTCAGCGTGGGAATCGTGCATAGGTGCCTCAAGGGGAATCGATCGGGGCCTGCGTCATGCGCCCCTGTCTGGCTGGCCACCCGCTCCTGGGTGCCCGGCTGCTGCCGGAGCCCGAAAAATGCCGCGCATTCTAGCAGTCCCGACCCTGTGCGGCACAGCCGTGACGCTTTGCCGCGTGCGCCGGGCGGACCGTATAATCGCGGGTTTCCGCCCGCCAAGTGAGGCCGTTGTGGACAAGATCCTGATCCGTGGGGCACGCACCCACAACCTGAAGAACGTCGACCTCACCCTGCCCCGCGACAAGCTGATCGTGATCACCGGGCTGTCCGGTTCAGGCAAGTCGTCGCTGGCCTTCGACACCCTCTACGCCGAGGGTCAGCGTCGCTACGTGGAGTCGCTGTCGGCCTACGCCCGGCAATTCCTGTCGATGATGGAAAAACCCGACGTGGATACCATCGAGGGTCTGTCCCCCGCGATTTCCATCGAACAGAAGTCCACCTCCCACAACCCGCGCTCCACCGTCGGCACCATCACCGAGATCTACGACTACCTGCGCCTGCTCTATGCCCGCGTCGGTACGCCGCGCTGCCCGGACCACGACGTGCCGCTGGAGGCCCAGACCGTCAGCCAGATGGTTGACCAGGTCCTGGCGCTGCCCGAGGGCCGCAAGCTGATGCTGCTGGCCCCGGTGGTGCGCGAGCGCAAGGGTGAGCACCTGGCCGTGTTCGAGGAGCTGCGCGCCCAGGGCTTCGTCCGTGCACGGGTGGACGGCAAGCTCTACGAGCTGGACGAACTGCCCAAGCTGGACAAGCAGAAGAAGCACAGCATCGACGTGGTGGTGGACCGCTTCAAGGTCCGCGGCGACCTGCAGCAACGCCTGGCGGAATCCTTCGAGACGGCCATCAACCTGGCCGACGGCATCGCCCTGGTGGCCCCCATGGATGACGAGGAAGGCGAGGAGATCATCTTCTCCGCGCGCTTCGCCTGCCCCCATTGCGGCCACTCCATCAGCGAGCTGGAACCCAAGCTGTTCTCCTTCAACAACCCCGCCGGCGCCTGCCCCACCTGCGACGGCCTGGGGGTGAAGCAGTTCTTCGACGCCAGGCGTCTGGTCAACGGCGAGCTGACTCTGGCCGAGGGCGCCATCCGTGGCTGGGATCGACGCAACGTCTACTACTTCCAGATGCTCGGCTCCCTGGCGGCACACTACGGCTTCGACCTGGAGAGGCCGTTCGACGAGCTATCCGCCGAGGACCAGAAGGTGATTCTCTTCGGTAGCGGCCGCGAAAACGTCGACTTCCGCTACCTCAACGACCGTGGCGACATCGTCAAGCGCTCCCACCCCTTCGAGGGGATCATCCCCAACCTGGAGCGGCGCTACCGGGAAACCGAATCGGCTACGGTGCGCGAGGAGCTGGCCAAGTTCCTCAGCACCCAGCCCTGCCCCGACTGCCGCGGCACCCGCTTGCGCCGCGAGGCGCGTCACGTCTGGGTGGGCAACAAGACGCTGCCGGCGGTCACCGGCCTGCCGGTGGGTGATGCCGCCGAGTATTTCGGCAGCCTGAGCCTGACCGGCCGGCGCGGCGAGATCGCCGAGAAGATCCTCAAGGAAATTCGCGAGCGCCTGCAATTCCTGGTCAACGTCGGCCTCGACTACCTGACCCTGGACCGCAGCGCCGACACCCTCTCCGGCGGCGAGGCCCAGCGCATCCGCCTGGCGAGCCAGATCGGCGCCGGCCTGGTGGGCGTGATGTACATCCTTGACGAGCCCTCCATCGGCCTGCATCAGCGGGACAACGAGCGCCTCCTGGCTACCCTTACCCACCTGCGCAACCTGGGCAACACGGTGATCGTGGTCGAGCACGACGAGGACGCCATCCGCCTCGCCGACTATGTGGTGGACATCGGCCCCGGCGCCGGCGTGCACGGCGGTCAGATCGTCGCCGAGGGCACCCCGGGTGAGGTCATGGCGCACCCCCACTCGCTCACCGGCAAGTACCTCTCCGGCCGCGTGAAGATCGAAGTGCCGGCTCAGCGCACCCCAAGGGACAAGAAGAAATCACTGAAACTCAAGGGCGCCAGCGGCAACAACCTGCAGCAGGTGAACCTCGAAATTCCGGTGGGCCTGCTGACTTGCGTCACCGGCGTTTCCGGTTCAGGAAAGTCCACCCTGATCAACAACACCCTGTTCCCCATCACCGCCACTGCGCTCAATGGTGCCACCTCGCTGGAGGCCGCGGCCCACGACAGCTTCGACGGCCTGCAGCACCTGGACAAGGTGGTGGACATCGACCAGAGCCCGATCGGCCGCACCCCTCGCTCCAACCCGGCGACCTACACCGGCCTGTTCACGCCGATCCGCGAGCTGTTCTCGGGCGTGCCGGAATCCCGCTCCCGCGGCTATGGTCCGGGGCGCTTCTCCTTCAACGTCAAGGGCGGTCGCTGCGAGGCCTGCCAGGGCGATGGCGTGATCAAGGTAGAAATGCACTTCCTGCCGGACATCTACGTCCCCTGCGACGTCTGCAAGGGCAAACGCTACAACCGCGAGACCCTGGAGATCCGCTACAAGGGCAAGAGCATCCACGAAGTGCTGGAGATGACCATCGAAGAAGCCCGCGAATTCTTCGACGCAGTGCCAGCCATCGCCCGCAAGCTGCAGACCCTGATCGACGTCGGCCTCTCCTATATCCGCCTGGGCCAGTCGGCCACCACCCTCTCGGGTGGCGAGGCGCAGCGGGTGAAGCTGTCCCGCGAGCTGTCCAAGCGCGATACCGGCAAGACCCTGTACATCCTCGACGAGCCCACCACCGGCCTGCATTTCGCGGATATCCAGCAACTGCTGGACGTGCTGCACCGCTTGCGCGACCACGGCAACACGGTCGTGGTGATCGAGCACAACCTGGATGTGATCAAGACCGCCGACTGGCTGGTGGACCTGGGGCCGGAAGGCGGCTCCAAGGGAGGCCAGATCATCGCTACCGGTACCCCTGAGGATGTGGCGGAGATGCCGCAGTCCCACACAGGGCGCTTCCTCAAACCTCTGCTGGAGCGCGATCGGGCCTGATCCTGACGGCGCAGCAAAGAAAAAGGCCGGGCATCACTGCCCGGTCTTTTCGCTTTCGCGGGAACGACTCTTACCTGGCGGCCTTCAGCGCAGCACGGACGCCATTGCCGTAGTCGGGGTGCACCTTGTCGAAGTGCGCCAGCTGCCGGTCGATGATGAATTGCGGCACCCCCGCCATGGACGCGGCGATGTTGCCGAAAAGGCGCTGCTTCTGGCCCTCATCGAACAGCTGGAACAGGGAGCGCGGCTGGCTGTAGTCGTCGTTACCGTCGCGATGGTCGTAGCGATCGGCAGCCCCGTCGATAGCCAGCGGCGGCTCCGCGTACTCCGCCGACTGGGCCGGTCCACTGAAGGAGTTCGGCTCGTAGTAGGCGTCCGGATTCGGGTTGTTGGCGAAGAAACGCATCGCGCCATCCTTGTGGTAGTGATGTACCGGACTTTTCGGTGCGTTCACCGGCAACGCCTCGTAGTGCGTACCCAGGCGGTAGCGATGGGCGTCGGCGTAGCTGAATATGCGGGCCTGCAGCATCTTGTCCGGCGAGTGGCCGATGCCGGGTACGACATTGGATGGCGAGAAGGCGGCCTGCTCGATTTCAGCGAAATAATTCTCCGGGTTGCGATTCAGCTCCAGGATACCCACCTCGATCAGCGGGAACTCGCCATGGGGCCAGACCTTGGTCAGATCGAACGGGTTGTAGCGGGTCTTGAGCGCCTGCTCCTCCGTCATTACCTGCACGCAGAACCGCCACTTCGGAACCTCACCCCGATCGATGCTGTAGAACAGGTCTTCCTGGGTAGATTCGCGGCTGCGACCGACCACCTTGGAGGCTTCGTCGTTGCTCCAGTGCTTGTGCCCCTGCAACGTCTTGAAATGGAACTTGACCCAGAAGCGCTGGTTAGCCGCATTGATGAAGCTGTAGGTGTGCGAGCCGTAACCGTTGATGTGGCGCACATCGGTGGGCAGACCTCGGTCGGACATCAGTATGGTGACCTGGTGCAGGCTTTCCGGCGACATCGACCAGAAGTCCCAGGCGGCGGTGGCTGAGCGCAGGTTGGTCTTCGGATGGCGCTTCTGGGTATGGATGAAGTCGGGGAACTTCAGCGGGTCGCGGACGAAGAACACGGGGGTGTTGTTGCCCACCATGTCCCAGTTGCCTTGTTCGGTGTAGAACTTCAACGCGAAACCACGGACGTCACGCTCGGCGTCGGCAGCACCCAGTTCACCGGCTACCGTGGAGAAGCGTGCCAGAACCTCGGTCTTCTTGCCGATCTCGGAAAAGATGGCGGCCTTGCTGTACTGGCTGATGTCATTGGTAACGGTCAGTGTGCCGTACGCGCCCCAACCTTTGGCATGCACGACGCGCTCCGGAATCCGCTCACGGTTCTGGTGCGCCAATTTCTCGATCAGGTGATAGTCCTGCAGCAACAGCGGACCGCGCGAGCCGGCGCTGAGGGAGTTCTGGTTGTCAGCAACCGGGTTGCCGCCAGTGGTGGTAAGGGTGGGCTTCTGGCTCATGCTCGATCTCCTATCTTTGGCCTTAATGACTCCGGGATGTCCGGACAGGAGGAGTATCGATTCAGCAGGATGAAAGATCCAATTTATTAGCCGCAATACACCAATAGAACTTTCCTAAAATGCTGACATAAAAAAACCGGGCACAAGGCCCGGTTCTTCAGCAACGACCGACTTACTCGGCAGCAGCTTCGACTTCACCAGCGACCGGACGGTCAACCAGCTCGACGTAAGCCATGGGAGCGTTGTCGCCAGCGCGGAAACCGCACTTCAGGATGCGCAGGTAGCCGCCCTGACGGTTGGCGTAGCGCTTGCCCAGGTCGTTGAACAGCTTGCCTACGGCAGCTTTCGAACGGGTGCGGTCGAAAGCCAGACGACGGTTGGCGACGCTGTCTTCCTTGGCCAGGGTGATCAGCGGCTCGGCAACGCGACGCAGTTCCTTGGCCTTGGGCAGGGTGGTTTTGATCAGTTCGTGCTCGAACAGCGACACCGCCATGTTTTGGAACATGGCCTTGCGGTGTGCGCTGGTGCGGCTCAGGTGACGGCCACTTTTACGATGACGCATGGTTCAATTCCTTACCAAACTTGTACGTTCGGTGATTACGACGATCAGGCAGTCGCCTTGTCGTCCTTCTTGAGACTTGCCGGCGGCCAGTTGTCGAGGCGCATACCGAGGGACAGACCACGGGAGGCCAGGACGTCCTTGATCTCGGTCAGGGACTTCTTGCCCAGGTTCGGAGTCTTCAACAGCTCTACTTCGGTACGCTGAATCAGGTCGCCGATGTAGTAGATGTTCTCCGCCTTCAGGCAGTTGGCCGAACGTACGGTCAGCTCGAGGTCATCAACCGGACGAAGGAGGATCGGATCGATCTCGTCTTCCTGCTCGACCACTACCGGCTCGCTGTCGCCTTTCAGGTCGACGAACGCAGCCAGCTGGTGTTGCAGGATGGTAGCGGCACGACGGATGGCCTCTTCAGGGTCCAGGGTGCCGTTGGTTTCCAGATCGATGACCAGCTTGTCCAGGTTGGTGCGCTGCTCCACACGGGCGTTTTCAACCACGTAGGCAACACGACGGACGGGGCTGAACGAGGCGTCGAGCTGCAGACGACCAATGCTGCGGCTCTCGTCTTCGTCGCTCTGGCGCGCATCGGCGGGCTCATAGCCACGACCGCGGGACACCTTGAGCTTCATGTTCAGGACGCCGTTATCCGCCAGGTTGGCGATCACGTGGTCGCCGTTGACGATTTCGACATCATGATCCAGCTGAATATCGGCAGCAGTGACCACGCCCGAACCCTTCTTGGAGAGGCTCAGCGTTACTTCGTCACGGCCGTGCAGCTTGATGGCCAGGCCTTTCAGGTTGAGCAGGATTTCGATGACGTCTTCCTGGACACCTTCGATGGCGCTGTACTCGTGGAGTACGCCGTCGATTTCGGCCTCGACTACTGCACAGCCAGGCATGGAGGACAACAGGATGCGACGCAGCGCGTTGCCCAGGGTATGGCCGAAACCACGCTCGAGAGGCTCGAGCGTGATCTTGGCGCGGGTCGGACTGACCACCTGCACATCGATGTGGCGGGGGGTCAGGAACTCATTTACCGAACTCTGCATGGATGCACCTATTTTCTAGCCCTTACTTGGAGTAGAGCTCGACAATCAGGTTTTCGTTGATGTCGGCGGACAGGTCGCTGCGAGCCGGCACGCTCTTGAACACGCCGGACTTCTTCTCTGCGTCCACTTCAACCCACTCCACACGGCCGCGCTGGCCGCACAGTTCGAGGGCTTGGGCGATACGCAGTTGGTTCTTCGACTTCTCGCGAACGGCAACGACGTCACCAGCTTTAACCTGGTAGGACGGAACGTTCACGGTCTGGCCGTTCACGCTGATGGCCTTGTGGGAAACCAGCTGACGGGACTCGGAACGGGTAGCGCCGAAGCCCATGCGGTACACGACGTTGTCCAGGCGGCACTCGAGGAGTTGCAGCAGGTTTTCGCCGGTAGCGCCTTTACGGGCAGCAGCTTCTTTGTAGTAGTTGCCGAACTGACGCTCCAGAACACCGTAGATGCGGCGCACTTTCTGCTTTTCACGCAGCTGGGTGCCGTAGTCGGACAGGCGGCCACGACGGGCACCATGCTGACCAGGAGCGGATTCGATGTTGCACTTGGATTCGAGCGCGCGAGCACCACTCTTCAGGAAGAGGTCGGTACCTTCACGACGGGACAGTTTGCACTTGGGACCAATGTAACGAGCCATTTCTCACTGTCTCCTTTTACACGCGACGCTTCTTCGGCGGACGGCATCCGTTATGCGGGATGGGCGTCACGTCGGTGATGCTGGCGATCTTGTAGCCGCAGGCGTTCAGTGCACGCACAGCGGATTCGCGACCCGGACCCGGGCCCTTGACGTTCACGTCGAGGTTCTTCAGGCCGTACTCCAGAGCTGCCTGACCGGCACGCTCGGCTGCAACCTGGGCAGCGAACGGAGTGCTCTTACGGGAGCCGCGGAAACCGGAACCACCGGAGGTCGCCCAGGACAGTGCATTGCCCTGACGATCAGTGATGGTGACGATGGTGTTGTTGAAAGAAGCGTGGATATGGGCGATCCCATCCACCACTGTCTTTTTGACTTTCTTACGAGGACGAGCAGCAGGCTTAGCCATGACTTAATTCCTGTCGATTCGCGGGCGCAATTACTTGCGGATCGGCTTACGCGGGCCCTTGCGGGTACGCGCGTTGGTCTTGGTACGCTGGCCATGAACAGGCAGGCCGCGACGGTGACGCAGACCGCGGTAGCAGCCCAGGTCCATCAGACGCTTGATGTTCATGTTGATTTCGCGACGCAGATCACCTTCGGTGGTGAGCTTCGCGACTTCGCCACGCAGCTGTTCGATCTGCTCGTCAGAGAGATCCTTGATCTTTGCCGCCGGGTTTACGCCGGTGACAGCGCAGATTTTCTGCGCAGTGGTGCGACCAACACCGTAGATGTAGGTCAGCGAGATAACAGTGTGCTTGTTATCTGGAATGTTGACGCCTGCAATACGGGCCATTCAGTGAAACTCCAGTTGACAGCTACCTACGCCCCGGAAGCCAAGAAAAGGGCGCGAGATATTAGCGCTGTAAAAACGAATAATCAACCCGGCAGCGCACTAGCTGCCGGGCTCATAACGCGTGAATCACACTCAGCCTTGGCGCTGCTTGTGACGCGGTTCCGCGCTGCAGATCACGCGAACGATACCGTCGCGACGGATGATCTTGCAGTTGCGGCACAGCTTCTTCACCGATGCACGAACTTTCATCAGTAACTCCTAGAACCTTACGGAACCGGGTCAGCGGAGCATGCCGCTGCCGTAGCCCTTCAGGTTGGCTTTCTTCATCAGGGATTCGTACTGGTGCGAAACGAGGTGCGATTGTACTTGGGCCATAAAGTCCATCACAACCACGACCACGATCAGCAACGAGGTCCCGCCAAGGTAGAACGGTACGTTCGCTGCAACCACCAGGAACTGGGGAAGCAGGCAAACGGCCGTCATGTACAGAGCACCGAACATGGTCAAGCGGGTCAGTACGCCATCGATATAGCGCGCCGACTGCTCACCAGGACGGATACCCGGAATAAAGGCACCGGACTTCTTCAGGTTCTCCGCCACGTCTTTCGGGTTGAACATCAGTGCTGTGTAGAAGAAGCAGAAGAAAACGATCCCTGCACTAAACAGCAGAATGTTCAACGGCTGACCAGGAGCGATAGCCTGTGCGACGTCCTGCAGCCAGCCCATGCTTTCGGACTGACCGAACCAGGCGCCCAGAGAGGCCGGGAACAGCAGAATGCTGCTGGCGAAGATAGCCGGGATAACGCCAGCCATATTCACCTTCAACGGCAGGTGGCTCGTCTGCGCAGCGAAGACCTTGCGGCCCTGCTGACGCTTGGCGTAGTGCACCGCAATGCGACGCTGACCACGCTCGATGAACACCACGAAACCGATGATCGCTACTGCCAGCAGACCGATGGCGACCAGAGCGAAGATGTTGATATCGCCCTGACGTGCAGACTCGAAGGACTGCCCGATCGCCCTCGGCAGACCGGCCACGATGCCAGCAAAAATCAGCATCGAGATACCGTTGCCGACACCGCGCTCAGTGATCTGCTCGCCCAACCACATCATGAACATCGCACCAGCCACGAAGGTGGTGACGGCCACGAAGTAGAAGCCGAAATCAGTCGAGAAAGCGACGCCCTGACTGGCCAGGCCAACGGACATGCCGATGGCCTGGACCAGTGCCAGGGCTACAGTGCCGTAGCGGGTGTACTGGCTGATCTTGCGACGGCCAGCTTCACCTTCCTTCTTCAACTGTTCCAGCTGCGGACTGATGGCGGTCATGAGCTGCATGATGATCGACGCCGAGATGTACGGCATGATCCCCAGTGCAAAGATGCTCATCCGCTCCAGCGCGCCGCCGGAGAACATGTTGAACAGGCTAAGAATGGTCCCCTCGTTCTGCCGGAACAGCTCGGCCAGCCGGTCAGGGTTGATGCCGGGCACTGGAATGTGCGCGCCGATCCGGTAGACGATGATCGCCAGGAACAGGAAACGCAGTCGAGCCCAGAGCTCGGACAACCCGCCATTGCTGAGCGCGGAGAGAGCACCTTGCTTAGCCATTTAGTCCTCGAACTTGCCGCCAGCTGCTTCGATGGCCGCACGCGCACCCTTGGTGGCGGCGATACCTTTCAGGGTGACCGCGCGAGTAACGTCGCCGGACAGCATGATTTTCACACGCTGCACGTTCTGGTTAATCACGTTGGCATCCTTCAGCGCCTGCAGAGTGACGACATCGCCTTCCACCTTGGCCAGCTCGGAAGTGCGCACTTCAGCGCGATCCATGGCTTTCAGGGAAACGAAGCCGAACTTCGGCAGACGACGGTGCAGCGGCTGCTGGCCGCCTTCGAAGCCCGGAGCAATGGTGCCACCGGAGCGGGAGGTCTGACCTTTGTGACCACGGCCACCAGTCTTACCCAAACCGCTACCGATGCCACGGCCCGGACGGTGCTTTTCGCGACGGGCACCCGGCGCGGAACGCAGATCGTTCAGTTTCATGGATTAACCCTCGACACGCAGAAGGTAGTAAGCCTTGTTGATCATGCCGCGGTTCTCAGGAGTGTCCTGAACTTCTACGGTGTGACCAATGCGACGCAGGCCGAGACCCTTGACGCAAGCCTTGTGGTTAGCCAGACGGCCGTTAACGCTCTTGATCAGCGTTACTTTGACAGTTGCCATGATTAGAGAATCTCCTCGACGCTCTTACCACGCTTGGCCGCAACGGACTCAGGGGACTGCATGTTCTTCAGACCCTTGAAGGTGGCGTAAACCACGTTCACCGGATTGGTGGAGCCGTAGCACTTGGCCAGAACGTTCTGCACACCGGCCACTTCCAGAACGGCACGCATGGCGCCGCCGGCGATGATACCGGTACCTTCGGAAGCCGGCTGCATGAACACCTTGGAGGCGCCATGGGCGGACTTGATCGGGTACTGCAGGGTGGTACCGTCCAGATCAACCTGGATCATGTTGCGGCGGGCAGCTTCCATCGCTTTCTGGATGGCGGCAGGTACTTCGCGGGACTTGCCGCGACCGAAGCCAACACGGCCTTTGCCATCACCTACCACGGTCAGCGCGGTGAAGGTGAAGATACGACCGCCTTTTACGGTCTTGGCAACGCGGTTAACCTGGACCAGCTTCTCGATGTAGCCTTCGTCGCGCTTTTGCTCGTTATTTGCCATAACTTAGAACTCCAGCCCGCCTTCACGAGCAGCATCAGCCAGCGCCTTGACGCGGCCGTGGTACTTGAAGCCAGAACGATCGAATGCCACCTGAGTGACGCCAGCGGCTTTCGCGCGCTCGGCAACCAGCTGACCAACCTTCTTGGCCGCGTCGACGTTGCCGGTGGCACTGTCACGCAGTTCTTTGTCCAGGGTCGAGGCGCTGGCCAGGACCTTGGCGCCGTCGGCCGAAATGACCTGGGCGTAGATGTGCTGGGAAGAGCGGTACACGCAGAGGCGTACGGCTTCCAGCTCGCGCATTTTCAGGCGTGCCTTGCGAGCGCGACGCAGACGAGTTTCTTTCTTTACGCTCATTTGCTATGCCCTACTTCTTCTTAGCTTCTTTACGACGGACGACTTCGTCGGCGTAACGTACACCCTTGCCTTTGTAAGGCTCCGGCGGACGGAAGTCGCGGATCTCAGCGGCCACTTGACCAACCAGCTGCTTGTCGATGCCCTTGATCAGGATATCGGTCTGGCTGGGGGTTTCAGCGGTGATGCCTTGCGGCAGTTCGTAATCCACCGGATGCGAGAAGCCGAGAGCCAGGGACAGCGTTTGACCTTTGGCTTGAGCTTTGTAACCAACGCCGACCAGCTGGAGCTTGCGCTCGAAGCCCTGGCTGACGCCGATTACCATGTTGTTGACCAACGCACGGGTGGTACCGGCCATGGCGCGGTTCTGCTGGTCGCCGTTGCGAGCAGCGAAACGCAGCTCACCGGATCCCTCGAGAACTTCCACGGACGGATGCACTTTCAGTTCGAGAGCGCCCTTGGCACCCTTCACCGAAAGCTGCTGACCGGCGATCTTGACTTCGACGCCAGCGGGCAGCTTGACGGGGTTCTTAGCAACGCGAGACATGCTTTCAACCCCCCTTAGAACACAGTGCAAAGCACTTCGCCGCCAACACCAGCAGCGCGAGCAGCACGATCAGTCATCACACCCTTGTTGGTGGAAACGATCGATACGCCCAGGCCGCCACGTACTTTCGGCAGCTGATCGACGGACTTGTACTGGCGCAGGCCAGGACGACTTACGCGCTTCAGCTCCTCGATGACCGGACGGCCTTCGAAGTACTTCAGCTCGATGGACAGCAGCGGCTTGGTATCGCTGCTGACTTGGTATCCCGTGATGTAACCTTCGCTCTTCAGAACGTTGGCCACTGCCACCTTCAGCTTGGAGGACGGCATGCTTACGACAGACTTTTCAGCCATCTGGGCATTACGGATACGAGTTAGCATGTCCGCTAACGGGTCCTGCATACTCATGGGCTAGATGCTCCTGATACAAAAAGAAATAGCCTTGCGGCTAGAGTCACACGCGAGCACTGGACGGACTGATGCCAGGCCCGGGCGAGCCGGACATTCTAGAGATACTCCAGAAACGAATCAAGCCCCAAAAGGGGCTTGATTCAGATGACCTGGGCTTGGCCGACCAGAGCCGGCCTAACCGACGATCATTACCAGCTGGCTTTCACCAGGCCGGGTACATCACCGCGCATGGCAGCTTCACGCAGCTTGTTACGGCCGAGGCCGAACTTGCGGTAAACGCCGTGCGGACGACCGGTGATGCGGCAGCGGTTACGCAGGCGCGAGGCGCTGGCGTCACGGGGCTGCTTCTGCAGGGCTACCTGAGCTTCCCAACGAGCTTCCGCAGTGGAGTTCGGGTTGGCAATGATAGCTTTCAGCTCAGCACGCTTCTTGGCGTACTTAGCAACCGTCTGCTGACGCTTCAGCTCGCGGTTTTTCATGCTCTGTTTGGCCATGTTCCTACTCCAATCAGTTGCGGAACGGGAAGTTGAAGGCGCGCAGCAGGGCGCGACCTTCTTCATCCGTACGGGCGGTGGTGGTCAGGGTGATATCCAGACCGCGCAGCGCATCGATTTTGTCGTAATCGATTTCCGGGAAGATGATCTGCTCTTTCACGCCCATGCTGTAGTTGCCACGACCGTCGAAGGACTTGGCATTCAGGCCGCGGAAGTCACGCACGCGCGGCAGGGAGATGGACAGCAGACGATCCAGGAACTCGTACATGCGATCACGGCGCAGGGTGACCTTGACGCCGATCGGCCAACCTTCGCGAACCTTGAAGCCTGCAATGGACTTGCGGGCGTAGGTCACGACGGCTTTCTGGCCGGTGATCTTCTCCAGGTCGGCAACGGCGCTCTCGATGACTTTCTTGTCACCGATAGCTTCGCCCAGACCCATGTTGAGGGTGATCTTGGTGATGCGCGGAATTTCCATCACGTTCGCCAGCTGAAGTTCTTCCTTCAGCTTCGGCGCGATTTCTTTCCGGTAAATCTCTTTCAGTCGTGCCATGGTTATCTACCTAGCAGTTCTCAAGCATCAACCGGTTTCTGGGTCGACTTGAAGACACGAATTTTCTTACCTTCTTCAACCTTGAAACCAACGCGATCAGCCTTGTTGGTTTCGGCATTGAAGATGGCCACGTTGGAGAGGTGCAGGGGCGCCTCCCGCTCGACGATACCGCCCTGGACACCGGCCATCGGGTTCGGCTTGGTGTGGCGCTTGATCAGGTTGACACCGCTGACCAGCACACGGCTGTCGGCGAGAACCTTCAGCACCTTGCCACGCTTGCCCTTGTCCTTGCCGGCGATGACGATGATCTCGTCGTCACGACGAATCTTTTGCATGACGGCTTCTCCTTACAGCACTTCGGGGGCGAGCGAGACGATCTTCATGAACTTCTCGGAACGCAGTTCACGGGTCACGGGCCCGAAGATACGGGTGCCGATCGGCTCCTGCTTGTTGTTCAGCAGGACGGCGGCGTTGCCGTCGAAGCGGATGATCGAGCCGTCAGGGCGACGAACGCCGTGCTTGGTACGGACCACGACAGCGGTCATTACCTGGCCTTTCTTCACCTTGCCACGCGGAATCGCTTCTTTCACAGTCACTTTGATGATGTCGCCGATGCCGGCGTAGCGGCGGTGCGAACCACCAAGGACCTTGATGCACATAACGCGACGAGCACCGCTGTTGTCAGCGACGTCGAGCATGGATTGAGTCTGAATCATATCTTTCTCCGACCCTTAGTCCTTAGACTTCCACGGCACGTTCGACGACTTCCACCAGGGCCCAGGACTTGGTCTTGGCCAGCGGACGGGTCTCACGAATGGTGACCTTGTCGCCGATGCGGCACTGGTTGGTTTCGTCGTGGGCGTGCAGCTTGGTCGAACGCTTCACGTATTTACCGTAGATCGGGTGCTTTACGCGACGCTCGATCAGGACGGTGATGGTCTTGTCCATCTTGTCGCTGACGACACGACCGGTCAGCGTGCGGACGGTTTTCTGAGCTTCAGCCATGATTACTTACCTGCTTGCTGGTTGAGCACAGTTTTCACGCGAGCGATGTCGCGCTTCACTTGCGAGAGCAGGTGAGACTGCCCCAACTGGCCAGTTGCTTTCTGCATGCGCAGATTGAACTGGTCGCGCAGCAGGCCGAGCAGTTGCTCGTTCAGCTGCTGTACGGATTTTTCACGAAGTTCATTCGCTTTCATCACATCACCGTCCGCTTAACAAAGGAGGTGGCGAGCGGCAGCTTTGCAGCAGCCAGGGCGAATGCCTCACGCGCCAGCTCTTCGGAAACACCCTCGATCTCGTACAGGACCTTGCCCGGTTGAATCTGGGCTACCCAGTACTCGACGCCACCCTTACCTTTACCCATACGAACTTCGAGGGGCTTCTTGGTAACGGGCTTGTCCGGGAACACACGGATCCAGATCTTGCCGCCACGCTTCACGTGACGGGTGAGGGCACGACGTGCAGCCTCGATCTGGCGGGCAGTGAGACGACCACGGCCAGTAGCCTTCAGCGCGAACTCGCCGAAGCTGACCTTGCTACCGCGCTGAGCCAGACCACGGTTGTGGCCGGTCATCTGCTTGCGGAACTTCGTACGCTTTGGTTGCAGCATTTGGCGTACCCCTTACTTAGCAGCTTTTTTACGAGGAGCGGGCGCTACCGGCTTCAGCTCTTCCTGGCGGCCACCAATGACCTCACCCTTGAAGATCCAAACCTTCACACCGATCACACCGTAGGTGGTGTGCGCTTCATAGGTTGCGTAGTCGATGTCGGCACGCAGGGTGTGCAGGGGCACACGACCTTCGCGGTACCACTCGGTACGGGCGATTTCAGCACCACCGAGACGACCACTCACCTGAATCTTGATGCCCTTGGCACCAATGCGCATGGCGTTCTGTACAGCGCGCTTCATGGCGCGACGGAACATCACGCGACGCTCCAGCTGCTGAGCTACGCTCTGCGCAACCAGCATACCGTCGAGCTCCGGCTTGCGGATCTCTTCGATGTTGATGTGCACCGGCACACCCATTTGCTTGGTCAGGTCCTGACGCAGCTTCTCAACATCTTCACCTTTCTTGCCGATCACGATGCCGGGACGAGCGGTGTGGATGGTGATGCGTGCGGTTTGAGCCGGACGATGAATATCGATACGGCTTACGGACGCGCTTTTTAGTTTGTCTTGGAGGTACTCACGCACCTTCAGGTCGGCAAACAGATAATCGGCATAAGTGCGCTTATCTGCGTACCAAACGGAGGTGTGCTCCTTGACGATACCCAGGCGAATGCCAGTGGGATGTACTTTCTGACCCATCTGATCGACTCCGTTACTTGTCCGCAACCTTGACAGTGATATGGCAAGACCGCTTGACGATGCGATCAGCACGGCCCTTGGCACGCGGCATGATGCGCTTCAGCGAACGCCCTTCGTTGACGAAGACGGTGGACACTTTCAGGTCATCCACATCGGCGCCTTCGTTGTGCTCGGCGTTGGCCACGGCCGACTCCAGCACTTTCTTCATGATCTCGGCAGCTTTCTTGCTGCTGAAGGTCAGGAGGTTGAGCGCTTCGCCCACCTTCTTCCCGCGGATCTGGTCGGCGACCAAGCGGGCTTTCTGGGCGGAGATTCGAGCGCCCGACAGCTTAGCGGCTACTTCCATCGTTCCTTACCCCTTAACGCTTGGCTTTCTTGTCCGCAGCATGACCGCGATAGGTGCGGGTAGCAGCGAACTCGCCGAGTTTGTGGCCGACCATGTCTTCGTTCACGAGGACCGGGACGTGTTGACGACCGTTATGAACAGCGATGGTCAGACCAACCATCTGCGGCAGCACGATGGAGCGACGCGACCAGGTTTTCACCGGCTTGCGATCGTTCTTTTCCACCGCCACTTCGACCTTCTTCAGTAGGTGAAGATCGATAAAAGGACCTTTTTTCAGAGAACGCGGCACTGTCGTATCCTCAGTTATTTACGGCGACGGACGATCATGTTGTCGGTGCGCTTGTTCGCGCGGGTCTTCGCACCCTTGGTCGGGAAGCCCCACGGAGACACCGGATGACGGCCACCAGAGGTACGACCTTCACCACCACCATGCGGGTGGTCTACCGGGTTCATCGCCACGCCGCGAACGGTCGGGCGAACACCACGCCAACGCTTGGCACCAGCTTTACCCAGCGAACGCAGGCTGTGCTCGGAGTTCGAGACTTCGCCCAGGGTCGCACGGCACTCAGCCAGGACTTTACGCATTTCGCCAGAGCGCAGACGCAGGGTCACGTAGGCACCTTCACGAGCGACCAGCTGAACGGAAGCACCAGCGGAGCGGGCGATTTGCGCGCCTTTACCGGGCTTGAGTTCGATGCCGTGAACGGTGCTACCAACCGGGATGTTGCGCAGCGGCAGGGTGTTACCGGGCTTGATCGGTGCGTTGACGCCCGAGATCAGCTGGTCGCCAGCGCTCACGCCTTTCGGCGCGATGATGTAGCGACGCTCGCCATCGGCGTACTTCAGCAGAGCGATGTGAGCAGTACGGTTCGGATCGTATTCGATGCGCTCAACGGTGGCAGGAATGCCATCCTTGTTGCGACGGAAGTCGACCAGACGATAGTGCTGCTTGTGACCACCGCCGATGTGGCGAGTGGTGATGCGGCCGTTGTTGTTACGACCACCGCTCTTCGATTTCTTCTCGACCAGCGGGGCGTAAGGAGCGCCTTTGTGCAGCTCCTGGTTGACCACCTTGACCACGAAACGGCGGCCAGCGGAGGTCGGTTTGCATTTAACGATTGCCATGATGCACCCCTTTACTCAGCGCTGCTGGCGAAATCGAGATCTTGGCCCGGCTGGAGAGCGATGTACGCTTTTTTCCAGTCGTTACGCTTGCCCAGACCGCGAACGGTACGCTTGGTCTTGCCCTTCACATTGAGGGTGGTGACGCGAGCGACTTTCACGCTGAACAGGCTTTCTACGGCCTTCTTGATTTCCAGCTTGGTTGCATCGGTGGCAACCTTGAAAACGAACTGGCCCTTGCTGTCTGCCAGCATGGTGGCCTTCTCGGAGACGTGCGGACCAACCAGCACCTTGAATACGCGTTCCTGGTTCATGCCAGCAGCTCCTCGAATTTCTTCACGGCGGACACGGTGATCAACACCTTGTCGTAGGCGATCAGGCTGACCGGGTCGGAACCCTGCACATCACGAACATCGACGTGCGGCAGGTTGCGAGCAGCAAGGTACAGGTTCTGGTCGACTGCATCGGAAACGATCAGCACGTCGGTCAGCCCCAGGCCGTTCAGCTTGCCCAGCAGAGTCTTGGTTTTGGGTGCATCGACTGCGAAGTCTTCAACCACAACCAGGCGCTCTTGACGCACGAGCTCGGAGAGGATGGAGCGCATGGCAGCGCGGTACATCTTCTTGTTGAGCTTCTGGGAGTGATCCTGAGGCTTGGCAGCGAAGGTGGTACCACCGGAGCGCCAGATGGGGCTGCGGATGGTGCCAGCACGAGCACGACCAGTGCCCTTCTGACGCCACGGCTTCTTGCCACCACCGGAAACTTCGGAACGGGTCTTCTGCGCGCGAGTGCCCTGACGGCCACCGGCCATGTAGGCGACGACAGCCTGGTGAACCAGGGTCTCGTTGAACTCACCGCCAAAGGTACGCTCGGAGACTTCGATAGCCTGAGCGCCATTTACATTCAATTGCATCTCAGCTTCCCCTCTTAACCGCGAGCCTTGGCTGCCGGACGCACAACCACATCACCACCGGTAGCGCCGGGAACGGCACCTTTCACCAGCAGCAGATTGCGTTCTGCATCGACACGCACAACTTCCAAGGACTGAACAGTCACACGCTCGGCACCGAGGTGACCGGACATTTTCTTGCCCTTGAAGACACGACCAGGAGTCTGGCACTGGCCAATAGAACCCGGGGCGCGATGGGAAACGGAGTTACCGTGTGTGTTGTCCTGACCGCGGAAGTTCCAGCGCTTGATGGTACCGGCGTAGCCTTTACCCTTGGACTGACCGGTAACGTCTACCAGTTGACCAGCCTGGAACAGCTCGGCAGTGATCTGATCACCGGCCTGGTACTCGCCTTCTTCAAGACGGAATTCCCAGACACCGCGACCAGCAGCCACGCTTGCCTTGGCGAAGTGACCGGCTTGCGCCTTGGTCACGCGAGAGGCACGACGCTCACCGACAGTTACCTGTACGGCGCGATAGCCATCGCTTTCTTCGTTTTTGAACTGGGTCACACGATTCGGCTCGATCTCAATGACCGTAACCGGAATGGAGACACCTTCTTCGGTGAAAATGCGGGTCATGCCGCATTTACGACCGACTACACCAATAGTCATGTTGTAAACCTCATGAGTGTACGGGGCTTTCACCCGCTATGGCCGCCCATTTCAGAGCGTTACACGACTAAAAACCGAAGGTTTTTAGCCGAGGCTGATCTGCACTTCCACGCCTGCCGCAAGGTCGAGCTTCATCAGCGCATCGACGGTTTTATCCGTCGGCTGGACGATGTCCAGAACACGCTTGTGGGTACGAATTTCGTACTGATCACGCGCGTCTTTGTTGACGTGCGGGGAGATCAGAACGGTGTACCGCTCTTTGCGAGTAGGCAGAGGAATAGGACCACGCACCTGAGCACCAGTACGTTTCGCGGTTTCCACGATTTCCTGGGTGGATTGATCGATCAGGCGATGGTCAAAAGCCTTCAACCGAATACGGATTTGTTGGTTTTGCATTTTGACCTCAGACTCTATCTCTGCTTGCCCCCAACGGACGGACTACGCCCGTTAAAAGGAGGCGTGATTGTACGGATGCCTCAGAAGGGTGTCAACTTTTGATCAACCAAAAGAAAAGGGCCCCGAAGGGCCCTCTCTTTTGTAGCGGGATCGTCGATTACTCGATGATCTTGGCAACCACGCCGGCACCAACGGTACGGCCGCCTTCGCGGATCGCGAAGCGCAGGCCGTCTTCCATGGCGATCGGGGCGATCAGGGTGACAACCATCTTGATGTTGTCGCCCGGCATTACCATCTCTACGCCTTCCGGCAGTTCGCAGTTACCGGTCACGTCGGTGGTACGGAAGTAGAACTGCGGACGGTAGCCCTTGAAGAACGGGGTGTGACGACCACCTTCTTCCTTGGACAGC
The DNA here is from genome assembly GCF_049334135.1 of Metapseudomonas cellulosilytica. Lineage (NCBI taxonomy): Bacteria > Pseudomonadati > Pseudomonadota > Gammaproteobacteria > Pseudomonadales > Pseudomonadaceae > Metapseudomonas > Metapseudomonas cellulosilytica. The sequence goes on from NZ_JBHZGN010000011.1 coordinate 213,614, forward strand.
ACGTACACTTCGCACTCGAACTTGGTGTGCGGCTTGATGGTGCCCGGCTTGGCCAGAACCTGGCCACGCTCTACGTCGTCACGCTTGGTGCCGCGCAGCAGGGCGCCGATGTTCTCACCAGCACGACCTTCGTCGAGCAGCTTGCGGAACATTTCCACGCCGGTGCAGGTGGTCTTGGTGGTCGGACGGATGCCGACGA
>NZ_JBHZGN010000012.1:0-211177 GCF_049334135.1 Metapseudomonas cellulosilytica
GGCCGGAGCACTATCTACGTCGCAAGCTCGAGGCCTAAGGGTGGATACGGCTTCCTGACCCTCCCCCGATGATCAGTCGGGGACTATCGCTCTTTGAAAGGACGCTAGTCGAGATACAAGGGTGGATAACGCTTTTTTATCCACCATCGGAGTCCTGCCCGACATCGCCGGTGGACAGAAAAACGCTGTCCACCCTACACAAGCCGGAACACCCTCCCACGACGCCCGCCCCGCGCGGGCGTCGTGCTTTCCGGCGGACCAAGGTGACTAGTCTTTTTGGAGGATTCAGCCGCGCTGCCGATCCCACACCATGCGTTCAAGCCCCGGAACTACGGGTCGACTGGATCAAGAACAACAAGGGCCAAGCGCATGAAATTCTCCCTGATCTATGAGGCACAGACGATCGACAGCAGCCGCGAAGGCGATCGTCGCATCTTCGACGAAACCGTCGAGCAGGCCGTGCTCGCCGACAAGCTCGGTTTCGACAATTTCTGGTGCGTGGAACACACCGCGCTGACCAACTACTCGCACATGTCCGCGCCGGAAACCATGCTCGCCTTCGTTGCCGGCAAGACCGAGCGCATCGGCATCGGCCACGGCGTGGTCTGCCTGCCGCCGGCGATGAACCACCCGGTGAAAGTGGCTGAGCGCATCGCCACCCTCGACCTGCTGTCCAAGGGCCGCGTGCACTTCGGCGTGGGCAAGGGCGGCACCCAGCAGGAAGCCGGCACCTTCGGCTACGACCTGGCCACCCTGCAGCCGCAGATCGACGAAGCCATGTACCTGATCCCGAAGATGTTCGTGCAGGACGAGATCGAACATAACGGCGACTTCGTGAAGATCCCCAAGCGCCCCATCCATCCCAAGCCCTACCAGGACCCGCACCCGCCGATGTACCTGGCGTGCACCAACACCGAGTCGCTGAAGAACGCCGGCGGCCGCGGCATGGGCGCCCTGGTGCTGGGCTTCGGCGGCCCCGAGGAAATCGCCAAGAAAGTGGCCGTGTACCACGAAGCCTGGGACAACCGTGACGAGAAGAACCAGGTCGGCTTCCGCCCGAATCGCCACATCGCCGCCCTGTGCCCGGCCATCGTTCTCGACGACAACGAGAAGGCCCGCCACATCGGCATCCGCGGCCAGCGCTACTTCATGGAGTCCCTGGCCTACTGGTACGCCGGCGGCGAACGTCCGGACCCGGAGAAGTGGAAGGACGACACCTTCGTCGACGGCAACGGCCAGGCGGTGATCAAGTCGCGCTTCGCCTCCGAAGAGGTCAAGGTCGACTTCTCCGATCCGACCATGGCGATGATGAACCCCAACCATGCCTACGGCACCGTGAACGACTGCATCGGCTACGTGCAGCGCCTGATCGATGCCGGCGCCGACGAAATCCTCTTCATCTGCCAGATGGGCACCGTGCCCCAGTGGGCGCAGCTGGAGACGCTGAAGAACATCGGCGAGCACGTGATTCCCTACTTCCGCAAACAGAAGGACTGACCTGAGCAGCGGAGTGAGGAATGGAGAACGGGCCTTCGGGCCCGTTTTCCTTTTATGGCGGCCTGGGGACGGGCGCGGCCCCGGCGATCTGGCGATGACAGCGACCGTTAGTCCGGCTGGACGATGCAGAGCTCCGGCGCGCATTGCATGTTCTGCGTGCCCGGCCGAATCCCGGCCGCTATCACTGCCTCATGAGGGCCCTTGCCGTGGAAAAGATCATCTACACCCTGTGGCGCAATCCCCAGGACAGTCTCGAATCCTTCTCCCAGCGCCTGCGTGGCGAAGTCGCCGAACAACTCTTCACCCTCGGCGCCCGTGGTCTCCAGGTGAACCTGGTGGACGCCGATGTGGCCCCTGCCGCCGGCCTGCGCCAGGAAAACAACCGGCCCTTGCCGGACGCCCTCCTGTCGCTCTGGGTCGATAGCGCCAACATCCTGTTCCGCCGTCCCGTGGACGAGGTCCTGGTCGCAACCTCCAGCCGCCTGGCGGCCTACCTGGTGAGCGAGTCGGTCGCGATCCGCAACACCCGCTTCCCGGCCCGCCCTGGCGAGCGCACCTACGGCTTCTCGCAGATCGCCTTCCTCAGCTGCCCGCCACGCCTGACCCGGGACGCCTGGCTGGATATCTGGCGCAATCACCACACCCCGGTGGCCATCGACACCCAGGACAACTTCCTCTACGTGCAGAACCTGGTGGTGCGCGCCCTGACCCACGGCGCCGCGCCGCTGGACGCCATCGTGGAAGAAGCCTTCCCGCCGGCCGCCATGACCGATCCCATGGCGTTCTTCGACGCGCCGGGGGACGAGGCGAAGTTCCAGCACAACCTCGCGGCGATGATGGAGAGCTGCCAGCGCTTCATCGATTTCGACAAGATCGACGTACTACCCACCAGTCAGTACCTGCTCAAGACCGCAGCGGCGGTCTGAGGCCCTCAGCCCGGCCAAGGGGCGCCGCGCGTATCGATCGTCACGCGCGGCGTCGCTGAGTCAGGCGTCCTCGTCCTCGCGCACCAGCACGCAGTGCAGGCCGTCTTCGTCTTCATTGCTGTCGTAGAGGTAGAACATCTGCACGTCGCCGCCGGCGGTGACCACTGCGACGAAGTCACCGGCATCGGCGAGGAAGAAGTCGCGGCTGTCGGGGGAGGCCTGGCACTCGATCAGGGCGGTGACGAAGGAGGCCGGGTCGATATCGCCGAAATAGTCCTCGCGCTCCTGGGGGCTCCATTGGGCCGGAACCTGGAACGGGCCGGTGAAGAGGATGCGGGCATCGCCCAGGTCCTCTTCCTCGGCATCCAGGTCGTTCTCGTCGGGGCGATAGAGCGTGCAGTCCAGTGCGTCGGCATGGCCGAGCACGGCCTGACGGGCGGCCATGCGCTTTTCCGGGTCGAGCCCGGCGGCCAGGCAGATCTGGGCCCAGCTGTCTTGTTCGCGTGGAGACACGGGGGTGTTCCTTCTGGGTGGGGAGTAGAAAGTAGTCTAGTGTCAGGCAGCGCTCGACGCGGAGCAATTGCCTGTTGCGCATGGGGCCCCGCGCTCACAAAAAACCGCAAGGCTGGCTAGGCTGTAATGCACGGCCAGCGCCCCCCGGGCGACATCGTCCCGCCATCCCTGTCACCTGGCCAAGCGACGGCCGCCCTTGGTCGCGACAGGAGAAACGCCATGAAACCCCTTCAGCTCCTTGCCCTGGGCAGCCTTGCGGTTTGCCTATCCAGCCAGGCCGGAGTCGCCATCGAAAAGAACATGAGCCTCGAGATCGCCAGCGAGATCGCCAGCGCCACGGTGAAGGACTGCGCCACCAAGGGCTACAACGTCACGGCTGCGGTGGTGGACCGTGCCGGCGGCGTGCGGGTCATCCTCCGCGCCGACAAGGCCGGCCCGCACACCCTCGACTCCGCCCGGCGCAAGGCCTACACCGCCGCCTCCACCAAGCGCAGCACCAGCGAAATGCTGGAAAACGTGCAGAAGAACCCCGCGGCCCAGCACCTGCCGATGATCGACGGTTTCCTGGTGGTGGCCGGCGGCGTGCCGGTGAAAGTGGGTGACGACGTGATCGGCGCCGTGGGCGTCGGCGGCGCCCCCGGTGGGAACCTGGACGAGCAATGCGCCAACGCCGGCCTGGCGGCGGTGAAGGATCAGCTCAAGTAGCGGCCGCGGTCAGAACCGTGCCAACTGCATTTCCCGCAGGCGACTCAGGGTGCGGCGGAAGGGAAATTCCAGGTAACCCTCGGTGTAGAGGCGCTCCATTGGCACGGACGCCTCCACGTGCAGGGGAATCCGCCGGTCGTAGCACTCGTCCACCAGGGCGATGAAGCGGCGCACGCCATCGTCATGCACCGAAAGCTGCGGCAGCTCCCGGTCCCCTGCGGCCACCCGTTCGACGCCGTCCTCGGTGCCACGGGCGATGCGCCCTTCACGGCGGGCGGCGCTGAGGTTCGGCACCTCGCCCAGGAAAATGGCCGGGAAGCGGTCGCACAGGGCGATGAAGTCCAGCGCGGCCAGGGGTTGCTCGCACAGATCGGCGTAGCGGAACCAGGCCGCCGCCGGGCAACGCCGCACCACCGGCACCTGGCGATGGCCCAGCTCCAGCGGCTCGCTGCAGACCTCCTGCCCGGCCGCCAGGCGCTCGAACACCTGCGCCAGGGCGCTGGGTCGACCCGCTTCGGCCACCCAGTAACGCTGATGGGCGACGCCGGGATGCAGGCGATGGTCCTGGCCGCCGTCCACCGCCACCACCTCCATGTGCCGTTCGATGGCGGCGATGGCCGGGACGAAGCGCTCGCGATTGAAGCCGTCGGCATAGAGCTGCTGCGGCGGCTGGTTGGAGGTGGCGACCATGGCCACGCCCTCCGCGAACATCAGCTGCAGCAGGCGGCCGAGCAGCATGGCATCGCCGATGTCATTGACGAAGAGTTCATCGAAGCACAGCACCCGCACCTCGCGGCCCAGTTCGCGGGCCAGGGCCTGCAGCGGGTCGGGGGTGCCGGTGAGCTGGAACAGGCGCTGGTGAACCCAGCGCATGAAGTGATGGAAATGCTGGCGCCGTGCCGGAACCTTGAGGCTCTGGTGGAAGCGGTCCATCAGCCAGGTCTTGCCACGCCCCACCGGGCCCCAGAGGTAGACACCGGTCACCTGGCCGGCCTGGTGCAACGCCTCGTGGCACAGCTGCAGGCAGTCGACCGCGTGGCGCTGGGCCGGGTCAGGCTGGAAGCCGCCCTGCTCCAGGGCATGCTGGTAGGCGGCAAGGGGGGATTCGAAAGTCATGGCGCCGCATTGTGCGGGTTGGGCCGGGAGAAGCAAGGGCCGCGCCGGCTATTGTAGGAGCGAATTCATTCGCGAAGGGCCGCGCAGCGGCCCGTGGGTCCGCATCGCGAATGAATTCGCTCCTACAGCCGTGTAGGGTGGATAGCGCTTTTCTATCCACCAGCGAAGCCATGCAGAACGCCGATGGTGGAAATCCCAAAAGGGATTTCCACCCTACCCACTTGAAACTTCGGAACGAGTCAGAACTGCTCCAGCGCCAGCAGGTCGGAGAGGGGCTGGCGGCGGCGGATCAGGCGGACCTCATCTCCATCCACCAGCACTTCCGGCAGCAGCGGACGGCTGTTGTAGTTGGACGACATGGAAGCGCCGTAGGCTCCGGTGTCGTGGATCAGCAGCAGGTCACCGACCTGGGCCGCCGGCAGCGGACGCGGGGCCACCAGGCCGCCGTCATGCTGGGTGAAGACGTCGCCGGACTCGCACAGCGGGCCCGCTACAACTGTCTTGCGCTGCGGGGCGGACACCGGGTTGCCGGCGTCGTCCAGCAGGGTCATGTCGTGGAAGCTGCCGTACATGGCCGGGCGCATCAGGTCGTTGAAACCGGCGTCCACCAGCACGAAGTGGTTGTCGCCCACGTCCTTGACCGCACGCACTTCGCTGAGCAGGCAACCGGACTCGGCCACCAGGAAGCGCCCCGGTTCCAGTTCCAGGCGCACCGGGTGCTTGACGATGCCCTCGATCTCGCGGCGGGCCTGGTTCCAGAGCTCGGCATAGCGCGGGATGTCCACCCGCGCATCGCCCTCGCGGTAGGGGATGGACAGGCCGCCGCCGGCGGAGATGGCTTCGAGATCGCAGCCCAGGTCACGCACCGCGTTCACCATGGCGCCGCAGACTTCTTCCAGGTGGCTGTAATCGACACCGGAGCCGATGTGCATGTGCAAGCCCACCAGCACCAGGCCGTAGTCACGGATCACCGCCATGGCGGCGTCCAGCTGGCTGTGCCAGATGCCGTGCTTGCTGTTCTCGCCGCCGGTGTTGGTCTTCTGGCTGTGGCCATGGCCGAAACCGGGGTTGATGCGCAGCCAGACGCGGTGGCCAGGGCTTTGCTGGCCCAGCTGGGTGAGCATGTCGATGGAGCCGACGTTGACCTCGATGCCCAGTTCCACGGCGCGCTTCAGGGTGGCGCGGTCCAGCAGGTCGCAGGTCAGCACCACGCCCGCCGGCTCGCCCTTGGGCGAATAACCGGCCAACAGCGCACGCTCGATTTCGCCGAGGGACACCGCATCCACCTGCACGCCCTCTTCACGCATCAGGCGCAGGATGCTCAGGTTGGAGCAGGCCTTCTGGGCGAAGCGGATCACGTCGAAGCCCTTGAGCTGGGCGATGCGCTCGCGGATCACGGCGGCGTCGTAGCACCAGAGCGGGGTGCCGTGTTCACGGGCGAGGTTGGCGAGGGTAGCGGCGGGGATATTCGGGCGCATGGCGGCCTCCGGAATCAGGATGGCGTCATGATGGCGAGCACGAGCAATTCAATAAAATACCAATTTGTTCAGCTACCATTCATTGCTGATATGCATTGATGCCCGCAATCGAGTGCCCCATGGACCTTTCCATCCGCCATATCGAAGTCTTCCGCGCGGTGATGACCGCCGGCAGCGTGACCGGCGCCGCGCGCCTGCTGTTCACCTCGCAACCCACGGTGAGCCGCGAGTTGGCGCGCTTCGAGCACCTTTTGGGCTTTCGCCTGTTCGACCGCGAGGGCGGTCGCCTGGCCCCCACCGCCCAGGGCCTGGCGCTGTTCGATGAAGTGCAGCGCTCCTATGCCGGCCTGGAGCGCATCGTCGGCGCGGCCCAGGCCATCCGCCGTTTCGACCAGGGCCAGTTGGCCATCACCGGCCTGCCGGTATTCGCCCAGACCCTGCTGCCCGCCTTCTGCCAGGCCTTCCTCGAACGCCATCCCGGCGTGAGCCTGGCCATCAGCGCCCAGGAATCGCCCCTGCTGGAGGAGTCGCTGAGCGGCCAGCGCCATGACCTGGGCCTGTCGGAGACCGACGTGCAGCCTCGCGGAACCCGGGGTTCGACCCTGTTCGCCGCGGATATGGTCTGTGTCCTGCCGGAGGGCCACGAGCTTCTGGCGAAGGCTGAACTCACCCTGGCGGATTTTCACGGCCGGCCCTTCATCAGCCTGGCCGGCCTGGACATCTACCGGCAGAGCCTGGACGCCCACTTCCTCGCCGCCGGAGTGGAACGCCGGATGGTGGTGGAGACCAGCACCGCCGCCTCGGTCTGCGCCATGGTCCGCCAGGGGCTGGGTCTGGCCATCGTCAACCCGCTGAGCGCCCTGGACGAAGCCGGGCGCGGGTTGCAGATCCGCCGGCTGCAGACCTCGATTCCATTCCGGGTGCAATTGATCCGGCCGGAATACCGGCCCTCCTCGGCGCTGGTGGATGAGGCGCAGGAGGTGCTGCAGCTGCAGGCGGGAAGGATGATTCGGGGGCTGGAGGAGCAATTGGGCAGGCGGGGCTGATGCCCACTTTCTGGGTTCCACGCGAATTTGAGGGAACAGGTGGGGCTCGCGCGGATTGGCAATTCGGTGTGAGTGAACCCAGGTTGAATCCGCGCGGCCGGACACAGCCCTCACCCCCGGCCCCCGCCCTGCGCCCCGGCCCGATCGCTTCGCGCTCAGGCGTTCATCGGCACCGGAAGCGGTGCTTCCGAAACGTGCCTCTTCACCCCGGAGGGAGAGGGGTGACTCGCGCCGGATGCGATGAATCATTCCTGATGCAAACTCGCTGTCTGCCAGTTTGCAGAAAAGGTGGGGCGGGAACTCCGCCCCGTCAGGAGGCCGAGCGGAATCGTTGCGTAGGGGGACGAGCGGCATGGATGCCGCGAGAGGCGTGTGGGGCCTTGGATGGCCCCTCACGCCGGGCCCCCGGAGCAACGATGGAGGGAGGGGAGTCCGGCGAAGCCGGACCCGGATGCAGGGGCAAGCCTTTTGGTTCCTTTTTGGGGGGCGGCCATCCGGCGTTTGAAAAAGGGACTCGCCCGGGTGGGCGAAACAGAAACCCAAAGCCCACTCGGCAATGAGCTGAACCACCGGACAACAAGCCAAGTCCTCTCCCCGAATTCTTAGAAGTGCCTCTTTCCGCCACGCACCGAAGCACCAACAATGACACTCCGGCCCCACCTCGGGCCGGGCTGAACAACGCGAGGCAAGCAGAATATGAAGTCCCCCGGCGGCATGTTGCTGACAGGCATCGAGCTGGACCGCACCAGCAGCGTCCCCCTCTACCGCCAGCTCTACCTCCAGGTACGCAAGCAGATCCTCGCCGGCCGGCTGCCGGGCGGCACGCGCCTGCCCTCCACGCGCACACTGTGCAAGGAGCTGGAGCTGTCGCGGATCACCATTCTCAACGCCTTCGACGAGCTGACCGCCGAAGGCTTCCTGGCCCCGCGTACCGGCGCCGGCACCTATGTCGGCAGCGAGTGGGAAGGCCGCGACTCGGCGGCCGACGCCCCGCCCAAGCCACCGCGCCTGTCGAGCCTGGGCCAGTCCGTGCTGTCGCTGCGCAGCGAGCACTTCGGTGGCGTGTCCTACGCCGCCTGGGACCCCGAGTGCCCGACCTCCTTCCTGCCCAGCCATCCCGCCTACGATGCTTTCCCGATGCCGGTCTGGCGGCGCCTGATGAATCGCCACCTGCGCCAGCCGACCAAGCCCCTGCTCGGCTACGGCGAGCTGAAAGGCCTGCTGCGCCTGCGCGAAGCCATCGTCGAATACGTCTTCGATGCCCGTGGCATCGAGTGCAGCGTCGATCAGGTGGTGATCGTCTCCGGCGCCCAGCAGGCCTTCAACATCCTCGGCATGATGCTGCTCGATGCCCAGGACGGGGTGTGGATGGAAGACCCCGGCCACATCGCCGCGCGCATCGCCTTCCAGGCCCAGGGAGGCCGCCTGGTCCCGCTGCGCATCGACGACCAGGGGCTGGACGTGCAGCAAGGCCTGCGTGAATGTCCCGAGGCCCGCCTGGCCTTCACCACGCCCTCGCGCCAGCATCCTCTGGGCACCACCATGAGCTATGCCCGCCGCCAGGAGCTGATCGAGTGGGCGGGCCGCGGCCACGGCTGGATAGTCGAAGACGACTGCGACAGCGAGTTCCGCTATGTCGGCCGCCCCCTGCCGGCGCTCTTCGCCATGGACCAATGGCAGAAGGTCATCTACGTCGGCACCTTCAGCAAGGTGCTCTACCCCTCCCTGCGGCTGGGCTACGTGATCCTCCCCGAGGCGCTGGTGGAACCCTTCTGCGCCATCCGCGCGGTGATGGACCGCAGCCCCTCCACGCTGCACCAGGCGACGACGGCCGACTTCATGGAGGAAGGTCACTTCCTCGGCCATATCCGCCGCATGCGCGCGCTCTACCAGGCCCGCCAGGAACGCCTGGTGGAACAGTTGCGGGGTCAACTGGGCGGTTTCCTCGAAGTCGCCCCGGTAGCGGCAGGCCTGCACCTGATCGGCTGGCTGGGCGAGAAGGTGGACGATGACGCCGTCGCCCAGGGACTGGCCCGGCAGCAGATCTACACCTATGCGCTGGGCGACTACTGCCTCAGGCGCTACCTGCCACCGGGGCTGCTCATCGGATTTGCCGGCACCCCCGAGGAACAGGCCGGGGAGAAGGTCGAGGCCCTGGCCCGGGCCCTGGAAAGGCTCGGGCACCGTCTGTAGCGGGCCACGATCAAAGTGGTCATAACAATTAAAAAATAATGGCTATATCGATAGCGCCATTCCGGAGAGATAAAGGCAGCGCCGGGCAAACCGGCACCTTTTTCAGGAATGACAAGAATGAACGCTATCCAAGCCCGCTTTGCGGCCCTGCTGCGCCACAACGCCGGCAGCGAAGCCCCACCGCCGCTGCTGACGCCCGCCCTTGCCGGCCGCCTCCTCGAACGCCTCGACGGCATCCGCCTGTTCGCCCATGGCTACCCGCTGCTGACCAACCTCACGCAGCTGCGGATCAAACCGGAAGACATGCTGGATTTCGCCTACCGCCACGAACTCCAGGGCCTTTCCCTGCATCTGCTGGACGGTGAAGAGAACAGCCTGTCGCGGATGATCCCCGCCCAGCTCCAGGCCTTCGCCGACAAGGCCCGCGCCCTGGGCCTGGACGTTCACCTGGAAATCAGCAGCACGCGCCGCGAAGACGTCGACCAGGTGGTGGCCATCGCACGGGCCATCGGCACCCGCAACATTCGCGTCTATTCCCGCTACGAAGGCCACCTGTCGCGGGTCATGGCGATAATCGAGACGGACCTGCGCTACCTCAGCGAGCTGGCCGACCGCTACGACCTGCACTTCGACTTCGAGCAGCACGAGGAGCTCAAGAGCTTCGAGATCGCCCAGCTGCTGCGCCAGGTCGGCAATCCGCGCCTGAACGCGCTGTTCGACTTCGGCAACATGATCAATGCCTGCGAGCAGCCGCTGCCGGCATTGCAGGCACTGGCCCCCTATATCCGCCAGGTGCACCTCAAGGGCGTGCGCATCGTCCCCGAGCAGAACGGCTTCGGCCACTACGGCGTGCTGCACGGCAGTCCGGAAGACGACCTGCCCGGCGCGCGGATGCTGTTCGAACTGCTGATGCTCGGCGATGGGACGCCCCAGGTGGTCGCCTTCATCCTGGAACAGGAAAACCACTACATCGCCCCGGCCTTCCGCCAGTCGGACGAGGCCGAAGATCCGTTCATCCCCTACCGGGAAATGAGCGAGACCGGCCTGCCGCCAGGCTACACGGTGGAACGCATGGTGGCCGACGAGCACCGCTGGGCGAACAACCAGGTACGCCATGTGCGCGGCCTGCTCACCGAGCTGCGCGTGCTGGCCGAACTGACCCTGGCCGAAGCCGGCCAATCCCCTGCCTGAGCCGCCCCTGGCGACAGGTGACCTTCCAATCCGGAAACTGTGGAGAACAACAATGACAGCACAGGCCAAAGCCAAATGGCTCAGGTTGCTGGTCCTCGTCCTTGGTGGCGGGACCATCTACAAGCTGGCGAACCTCAAGGACGCCTTCTACATCCCCATGCAGGAGCACATGGGGCTGACCCATACCGAGATCGGCGCCCTGCTCAGCGCCAACGCCATCATCGCCACCGCGCTCTTCGTGGTCGGCGGCTTCCTGGCGGACCGTTTCACCACCCGCAAGCTGATTCCCCTGGGCCTGATCGGCACGGGCTGCCTGGGCCTCTACCTGGCCACCTTCCCTGGCTATAGCCAGTTGCTGATCGTCTTCAGCCTGTTGGCCATCTGCGCCGACTGCCTGTTCTGGCCGTCGCTGCTCAAGGCCATCCGCAACCTGGGTGACGACGGCGAGCAGGGACGGATGTTCGGCTTCCTCGAAGGCGGCCGTGGCGTGATCGATACCGCGGTGGCCTTCGCCGCCCTGGGCGTGTTCGTCGCCATGGGCTCCGGCGCCGCCGGCCTGAAGTCGGCCATCCTGTTCTACGCGGCGATCGACATCGGCGTCGGCCTGCTGACTTTCTTCCTCCTCCGGGACAGCAAGGCGAGCGGCCCCAGCGGCGAGACCGTCGGCCTGGCCGGCCTGCTGGAAGCCGTGCGCGTGCCGGGCATCTGGCTGGTCAGCCTGAACGTGTTCATGGTCTACATCGTCTACTGCGGCCTGACCTACTTCATCCCCTACCTGAAGGACATGTACCAGCTGCCGGTGGCCCTCGTCGGCGCCTATGGGATCATCAACCAGTACTTCCTCAAGGTGCTGGGCGGCCCGGCCGGCGGCTTCATGGCGGACAAGGGCCTCAAGAGCCCGAGCCGCTACCTGAAGTGGGCGTTCCTGGCGCTGCTGCCGATGATGGCACTGATCCTGACCATTCCCACCGGGGCGGACTTCATCTATGCGGGCATGGCCGCCACCCTGTCGTTCGCGCTGATCGTCTTCACCATGCGCGGCGTGTTCTGGGCGCCCATGAGCGAAGTGGGCATTCCCTCGCGCATCACCGGCTCGGCCTTCGGCATCGGCTGCCTGATCGGCTATGCGCCGGGCATGTTCGCCTACATCATCTACGGCTCCATCCTGGACCAGTATCCAGGCCAGCAGGGCTACACCTACGTGTTCAGCCTGATGAGCGTGCTGGCGGTGATCGGCTTCCTGGTCTCCAGCCTGCTGCACCGGACGGTGCGCAAGCACGCCGCCAGCCAGGTGCAAGGGGTGACGGCCCAGGCCTGATGCCCGCCGGGCAGCCGAAACGAAGAAGCCAGCCCCCGGGGCTGGCTTCTGCTTTCAGGGCAACGGCGCGATGCGCCGCCCGGTCATCGGCGATTGGCCACGGCCGAGGCCGGGACGGCACCGCTGGTGCCGGTCTCCATCCAGCGACGCATGCGGGTGGCGTCGGCCATGTGGGTGTACTTGCCGAAGGCGTCCAGCAGCACCAGGGCCATCTGGTGCTGGTTCATGCGGGTCAGCATCACCAGGCAGTGTCCGGCTTCGTCGGTGTAGCCGGTCTTGGTCATCTGGATGCTCCAGTCAGCCTTGCGCACCAGGTTGTTGGTATTGCGGAAGCCCAGGCTGTAGCGCGGCTTGACGAAGTTCACCACCTTGGACGAGGTGGTGCTGTACTGGGTCATCAGCGGGAACTTGCGGGTCTCCTTGAGCAGGCGCACCAGGTCATTGGCGGTGGAGACGTTGAAGGGCGACAGGCCGGTGGGCTCGACGTAACGGGTATTGGCCATGCCCAGGGCGCGGGCCTTGGCGTTCATCGCCTTGATGAAGGCCGAGTAGCCGCCCGGGTAGTTATGGGCCAGGGTCGAGGTGGCGCGGTTCTCCGAAGACATCAGGGCGATATGCAGGAGTTCCCCACGGCTGAGCTGGCTGCCCAGGCGCACGCGGGAGTAGACCCCTTTCATTTCCTTGTTCTCGCGGATGGTGACCGTGAGCACCTCATCCAGGGGCTGCTTGGCCTCCAGCACCACCACCGCCACCATCAGCTTGGTCACCGAGGCGATGGGCATCACCCGCGCGGGGTTGCGCGCATAGAGCACCTGGTCACTGGCAAGGTCCACCAGCACGGCGCTGCGGGAAGACAGCTTCAGTTTTGCCGGGTCGCGCGCTGGCAGGGGCTGTTCGGCAGCCTGAATAGGGGTACCTGCCAGCATGAGCACGCAGGAACCCAGAACGAACAGCTTAGTGATCGAACTACGAATATTCACGATGCTTCCAATGGAAAAGGGGCCGCGAAAGTGGGGCCCCACGAAGAAAAAGTATAGGAACGAAGACGGCGAAATACGCAGCACCTTCTGTCGTCGGGGCGCGATTTTGCGCCTTTGGTCGGATGATCGCCAGTGCCGGAGGATGGCGGCGACGGGACGTGCGGATCAGCGGATCGAGGCGCCGCGCTCGGCCAGCAGTTCGCGCAGCAGGGAACGGTGGCAGCGGTGTTCGTCCTCGCAGTAGCAGCCCACGGCGAAATGGCTGCTGTGGGACAGGGCCGCCAGCAGGTCCAGCACCCGCGCGCCCTCGCCCCCTTCCATTTCGGCGCGGTAGCGCTTGGCGAAGCGCGCCCAGTCCGCTTCGTTTTCGGCGGCCTTGCCTTGCGCCATCAGTTCGGCGCTCGGCGCCAGCAGGGGCAGCCAGGTGTCGTAGTAGTCGCGGCTGGCGAACTCGGCCTTGGGCACGCCGCGGGGCGGCCGACGCACGGTGCCGATGCGCGGCCCCTCATCGGCGGCCCTTGGCGCTCCCAGACGAACGATGCTGATGCTCATTTGCCCTCCTCCTCAGCGGCTGCTGCCGGGCAGTTCGCGGAAGTCGTCACTCCTGTCCATGGCCTGCAGCGCCTCCAGCAGCTTGGCCGTGGGCCTGGCCAGCTTGCGTTGTTCCAGGTCGAACCAGCCGACGGTGGACGTCACCCGCGCGGCCAATACGCCCTGGCGGAAGAACTCGTTGCGCAGCAGCATCCGGCTGCCATCGGCCGAGAGGCCGGCGGCGCGCATGGTGATGTCCAGTTCCTCGAGCAGATGGATCTCGCGGAAGTACTCGATCTCGTCCTTCATCACCACCGGGCCCAGGCGCAGGCGACGGAACTCGGACATGGGGAAACCGAAATCGGCGAAGTACATCATGCGCACGTCGGCGGACTTGTCGAGGTAGGCCGTGTTGCGCATGTGGGAGTTGAAGTCCATGTCGCCCCAGCCGGCGATAAGGGTCTTCTGGTACATGAGTGGAGTCTCCGCTGCGTGGGTGGTGAGGCTCACTTTATGACCGCCGGACCCTTTGCAATACTGGCGCGATTGACAACTTTGGTACCGATCTCGCCATGAAAGTCACCGTCCTCGCCCTCGAAGGGGTTATCGACACCGGCCTGGCCGCCGTCCTCGACGCCCTGACCACCGCCAATGAGCTGTCCGCCTTGCACGGCCTGCCCTGTCCCCGGTTCGAGGTGGCCCTGGCGGGGGTCCGGCCCGAGGTGAACAGCGCCCTCGGATTCGGCGTGCCGGTGCGCCCGGTGGCGGAATGCCCGGCGCCGGACTGGGTGCTGGTCCCGGCCATGGGCTACAAGATGCCCGAGCCGCTGCAGGCGGCCCTGGCACGGGCGGACGTGGCCGATGCCGTCGCCACCCTGCGCGGCTGGGCCGAAGGAGGCGCGCGCATCGCCGCCGCCTGCATCGGCACCTTCGTGCTGGCCGAGAGTGGCCTGCTGGATGGTCATGAAGCCACCACCACCTGGTGGCTCACGCCGCTGTTCCGGCAACGTTATCCACAGGTGCGGCTGGACGCCGGGCGGATGATCGTCAGCGCCGGCCAGGTGGTGACCGCCGGCGCCGCCCTCAGCCACCTCGACCTGACGCTCTGGCTGATCCGCCAGACCAGCCCGGAACTGGCCGCCCTGGTGGCGCGCTACCTGATCGTCGACGCCCGCCCCTCGCAATCGGCCTACGCCCTCTCCGATCACCTGGCCCATGCCGACCCGCTGGTGCAGCGCTTCGACCGCTGGGCGCGCGAACGCCTGGCCGAGGGCTTCAACCTCGACGCGGCGGCCAGCGAACTGGCCACCAGCAAGCGCACGCTCGCCCGGCGCATCCGCGAGGTGCTGGGCAAGACGCCCCTGGCCTATGTGCAGGACCTGCGCATCGAGCGTGCCGTGCACCTGCTGAAAACCAGCGAGCACAGCGTCGACCAGGTTGCCGGCCTGGTGGGCTATGCCGACGGCGTGACCTTGCGCACCCTGCTGCGCAAGCGGCTGGGCAAGGGCATCCGCGAATTGCGCGCCGGCTGAACCACCGGCGCTATCCGTTCACTCGGGCAGGCCGAACCAGCTGGAAATGACCTTGAACTGCTCCGGGATGGGCGCCGTGACCGTTTCGAACACGCGCCGGTAACCGGTGGAGAGAATCTGCCAGGCGCCGTCGCGCTTGACGTACTCGTCCTGGTAGAACGCCGTGCCGTGCACCATCCAGCCGTTCTCCGTGTCGATCACATGATCCTCCAGGTACCAGCTGCCCCGGGCCCGATCGGGCGCGACCAACTCGATTTCCGGGTGATGCCCCTGATGCTTGGACAGCAGGGTCGGCCGGTCCATCAGCCCACGCAGGCCCTCGACAAAACCGGCGCGACCGGAAAAAGCGTACTTGCCGCTGTCCAGCGCGGTGGTCACGTCTTCGGCCACACAGGTTTCGAACAGGGCCCAGTCATGGCAATCGATCGCCCTGAAATAGCGGTACTTCAACTGTTTGATCTGCTCGATTTCCAGAAGGGTTTCAACGGCGTCGGCCATCTCTGCTGCTCCATGTTAGGGGAACGCCCAACCTAGCCGGCGCTACCCGTCCCCTCATCGTCCGAGGGGACTAGCGCCCCGCGCGACGGCCAATAGTCCGATCGGCCGATGCCCCTCGGCCCCGGCGATGCGAGCTTCGCCGCACCTGCAACTGCGCAGGCCAAACAAGGAGGCTCATGGCATGTCCGAGGCATCGCACAAGCAAGCGCTCTATGAACTCGTCTGTCGTTATGCACAGGCGGTGGATAAACGGGATTGGACGGCACTGACCCGCCTGTTCACGCCCGAAGCAGTACTCAAGGGTCCCGGTTTCGAATTCCAGGGAGTCGAGGCGATCATCGCCGGAATGAGCGGTCTGGGTCGCTACAGCGTTACCCAGCACCATGTCCACAACCACCTGGCCGAAGTCGACGAACTGGAGGCGAGCGCGGAGACCTACTGCGTCGCCAACCACCTCTACGAAGTCGATGGCGTCACCCGCAAGCTCGACTGGGGCATCCGCTACCTGGATCGCTTCGCCTGCATCGATGGCCTGTGGCACATCACCCGGCGTGAACTGCTGCTGGACTGGAGCCAGGACCTGCCGCTGCAAGGGGCCGCCCAATGACCGGCGCGCTGAGCGGCAAGACCGCACTGATCACCGGCGGAACCGGCGCCCTGGCCAAGACCTGCGCAGAACTGTTGCTCAAAGACGGCGCCAGTGTGGTGCTCAGCGCGCGCCGCAGCGAAGCGCTGGCCCAGGCACGCGAGGAACTCCTCGCCCGGGTGCCCGGAGCACGGATCGAAACCTGTGCCGGGGACGCCTGCCAGGAAGCGGACCTGCGCCGCGCCCTTGAGCTCGCCTACGGCCTGCAAGAGCGGCTGGACATCCTGATCCCGACCGTTGGCGGCGCAGCCTTTCGCCCGCTGCTGCAGCACGACCAGCAGACCTTCGGCGCCGACCTGGACATCAACCTGACCAGCGCCTTCCTCGCCATCCGCCATGGCGCCCCCTACCTGGCCCGCAATGGCGGTGGCGCCATCGTCTGCATTTCCTCCACCGCGGCGGCCATGCCGTTCCGCTGGCTGTCCGGCTACTGCGTCGCCAAGGCGGCCCTGGAAACCCTCGTCCGTTGCGCGGCCGAGGAACTGGCCAGTGCCGGCATCCGCGTCAACTCCGTTCGCCCCGGCCTGTTCCAGAGCGAAGCCACCCAGGGCCTGTTCGCCAATGAAGCCATGAGCAATGCCTTCCTCGAACAGATTCCCCTGGGCCGCCTGGGCGAGCCGGTGGATATCGCCGGTGCCGTCCGCTACCTCGCCGGCCCGGAGTCGGGCTGGACCACCGGCCAGAGCCTGGCCATCGACGGCGGCCATGAGCTGCGTCGCAACCCGCAACTGGACCCGGTCGTTTCGGCCATCTTCGGCGAAGACGCCCTGCGCGCCGCCCTGGCCGGCCAGGAATACCCAAGGAGCCCCGCATGAAACGTGTGCAAGACAAGGTCGTACTCATCACCGGCGCCGCCAGTGGCGTCGGCAAGGCTGATGCCCTCCTGCTGGCCGCCGAAGGCGCCCGCGTGGTGCTGGGCGATATCGACCGGGAGGGTGGCCAGGCCCTGGCCGCCGAGATCGGCGCCAACGCGCTGTTCGTCGAACTCGATGTCGCCGAGGAACAACACTGGCAGCGGGCCATCGAACAGACCCTGGCGACCTTCGGCCGCCTCGATGTGCTGGTCAACAACGCCGCCATCTGCCCCCTCGGCACCATCGAGGAGGCCAGCCTGCAGCAATGGCGCACCGTGATGCGGGTGAACGCCGATGGCTACTTCCTCGGCTGCAAGTACGCCATCGAGGCGATGAAGCGCAACGCCAGCGGTGGCTCGATCATCATGATGTCCTCGGTCGCCGCCCTCGGCGGCCTGCCGCCCATGTGCGCCTACAGCGCCTCCAAGGGCGCGGTCACCGCACTGACCCGCAGCATCGCCGTGCACTGCAAGAACAACGGCTACCGCATTCGCTGCAACTCCATTCACCCCGACGGCATCTGGACGCCCATGACCCAGGCCCTGGTGCCCAACCTCGATCCGGTGGCCCTGGGCATCGGCGACAACCCCATGGCGCGCATGTGCATGCCCGAGGACGTGGCCAACCTGGTGCTGTTCCTCGCCTCGGACGAATCGCGCTTCGTCAACGGCGCCGAGTTGCGCATCGACAACGCGCAACTGGTCTCCGGCATCGCCGGCTAATCCAACTGATTCGGGAGCACACACCCATGAACATGCTGCAAGGCAAGGTCGCCCTGGTGACCGGAGGCGGCCAGGGCGTCGGCCAGGGTATCGCCTACTCGCTGGCCGCCGAAGGCGCCAAGGTCGCCGTGGCCGGCCGCACCCGCGTCACCCTGGAAGAAACCTGCACGGAGATCCGTCGTCGCGGCGGCACCGCCCTGGCGGTCGAATGCGACGTGATGAACCCGGCGGATATCGATCGCTGCGTGGCCGAGGTGGTGGAAGCCTTCGGTGGCCTCAACATCCTGGTCAACAACGCTCACATCGTGCCGCTGGGCAGCATTCTCGAAGTGACGGACGAAACCTTCATGAAGGGCATCGACTCAGGTCCCATGGCCACCCTGCGCCTGATGCGCGCCTGCTACCCGCACCTCAAAGGCGAAGGCTCCGTGGTCAACCTGGCCTCCTCCGCCGCCGTGCGCTGGGACGCTTCGGGCTACGGCCACTATGCCGCGACCAAGGAAGCCATCCGCTCCCTGAGCCGCGCGGCTGCCTGCGAATGGGGTGTGGACGGTATTCGCGTCAACGTCATCGCCCCCCACGCCCTCTCCCCCGGTCTGCGCGGCTGGATCGAAAGCAACCCGGTAGAGGCAGAAGCCTTCTTCAGCAGCATTCCGCTGCGCCGGGTGGGTGATTGCGAACACGACATCGGCCGCACCGTGGCCTTCCTGGTCAGCGACAACGCCCGCTACCTGACCGGCGCCACCATCCCGCTGGATGGCGGCCAGGCTTATTGGGGTTAAAGGAGAACGCAATGCAACGTCTGGCAAACAAGGTCGCCATCATCACCGGCGGCGCCCGCGGCATGGGCGCGCAAACCTCGCGTCTGTTCGTCGAGGAAGGCGCCACCGTGGTCATCGCCGACCTGCTGGAAGACGAAGGCCGCGCACTGGCCGCGGAACTGGGCGAGACGGCCAGCTTCCGCCGCCTGGATGTCAGCAACGAAGAGGGCTGGCAGCAGCTGGTCCACGAAACCGTGGAACGCCACGGCCGCATCGACGTGCTGGTGAACAACGCCGCTGTGCTGGTGTTCGGCGCCATCGAGGAATTGACCCAGGCGCAGTTCGAGCGCGCCCTCTCCATCAACCTCACCGGCACCTTCCTCGGCATCCGCAGCGTCGCGCCGGTCATGCGCGAGCAGCGCGCCGGCTCCATCGTCAACATCTCGTCCGTCGACGGCCTGCGCGGGGTCAATGCCCTGGCGGCCTACGTGTCGAGCAAGTGGGGCGTGCGCGGGCTGACCAAGGTGGCGGCACTGGAACTCGGCCCGCACGGCGTGCGGGTCAACTCGGTGCATCCGGGCGGCGTGGATACCGTGATGTCCAACCCCACCGGCGTCTCGCGCGATGAGCTGGCCCCGCAGTACCGCACCGTGCCGCAACAGCGCATTGGCGCTCCGGAAGAGATCGCCCGCGCCACGCTGTTCCTCGCCAGCGACGAAGCCAGCTACTGCAACGGTAGCGAGCTGTCGGTCGACGGCGGCGTGGCGGCCGGTTCCTACTACCCGGGCCTGCCGGGCTCGCCGATCTGAGCTGGCGAGTGGAAAGGGAAAGGCCCGCGATTGCGGGCCTTTCATTTTCTGCTGGATCGGAATCCCGACTACCTGCTTTTCCTGTGGGGGCGAATTCATTCGCGAAGGGCAACGCAGTTGCCCCCGGTCACAACGCCCTGATCCCCGCCGGCAATTTCGCCATTTCCAGCAGCCGCCGCTGCCCATGGTCGGCAGTCATACCGACACTTCCTTGCCCTCCACCATGAAGGTCGGCAGGTCCCGCCAGGCCACCCACAACTCCCCCTGCCACCTCACCACCCCGACCTGCCGGCCTGCCCAGCTCACGAACGACCGTCGCGGCGAGGCGTCCGGGTCACGGTGATAGTCATGCAGCGTCGGCACCAGCACATCGCTCAGCCAGCGGCCGACATCCCGATGCGCCGGGCGGGCGAAGCGATAGAACGCCTTGTATGCGCCGGCATCGCTGATCGCCTGCACCTCCTCAAGGAAATCGCCGGTGCATGCCAGCGTGACCCTGCGCTGCTCGTACGGCTCCAGGGCGCGGAGCAGGCGGGGAAGGCGGGTGTCGATCAACTGGGCGAAATCCTGGGCGACGAACCAGGGCTGGTTGTCGATCATCAGGGCGCGCAGGCGGAGGTTGTGGTGGAAGAAAACGAGGGGGGTGTATGCGTCATGCATGGTGGAGCTCCAACGTAAGGTTAGGAGGCTGCCGCCATTCGCTGTCAATCGAAGGGCGGCAGATCGCGCAGGGTTGACAGACCGGTACGTTGGCGCCGGCAGGCCACGAGGACCTCCCCACGCGACCTGCCATAGAGCAGTGCAGCTAAAAACTGCATGCGAGCAAGAGCCTGCAAAAAACGTCCGCCGTTTTTCGCATGCACCTTGCGGCGCAATCGCGCCAACGTAAGCGGGCTGTCAAACCCGGCCACGGGATTGACCGTGGCTGGAGCAGGATAGGGATGGGGGTGCAGGAGGGCAAGGGCATGGGAGTGGCTGGGGGCTGCTTTCGACCCACAGCAGCCAGTCGGCATAACAGTTTTCAACCAATCGCCGGAACAATGTGGCTGCTTCACCCAACCCCTTCTCGTATCATCAGCGCCTTCGCATCTGGAACGAACTGTGTGAAATCGCCAACTGGAAAAGCTCCGGCTGCCCCTGATGGGACGAAGTGGGACGTAGGCGAGGCTGTCAATCAGCTCTCGTGGGACGACTTGCGCATCATCAAGACGCTCAGTGATTGCGGCAATCGTTCGGCTACGGCCAAGAAGCTTGGCATCAATGTATCCACCGTTTCGCGCCGAGTTGCTCAAGTTGAGCGAACGCTCGGCATCGCGCTGTTCGATCACCGCAAATCAGGGTATCTGCTCACCGCCGAGGGTGCTGAATTGCGAGCACTCGCCGAGCGAGTGGAGCTGGATATCGTCAGCGTCACGCGGCGTGTTTCGCGTTCAGGCCAAGGCCCCCTCGGGAAACTTCGAATTACCACCAGCGACTCGCTGCTGCTGTACTTCTTCACCCCCATCATCGCGGACTTCAAGGCCCTGAACGAGGGGATCGCCATCGAGGTGCTGGTGGGCAATGAAACCCTCAGCCTCGCCCGGGATGAATCGGATATCGCCATTCGAGCGACGAGAAAACCTGCAGAAAGCCTGGTGGGCCGTAAACTGGCGAACATTGCCTGGGCACCTTACTGCTGCGCCAAGCAGATGACTGCCTCGCCCCTTTTCGAAGAGGGGCAGCCATGGGTGTCCTACTCGGCAGCGCTCTGTGGTTTGAGGGCGACAAGCTATGTCGAAAGCAGAGTCGCTGCTGAGCGCATTGCGTACCGCACCGATTCTGTTGCAGCCGCAAGCGCTGCAATCGCGGCGGGCCTGGGATTTGGATTCCTTCCCTGCATGTTGGGCGACATAACCCCAGGGTTGGTACGCGCCGGCCCGGTGGTGCCAGAGCTTCAGGATGAGTTGTGGCTGCTGACTCACCAGGACATTCGAAAATCGTGGCGAGTCAAAGCATTCATGACCTTCTGCGCCGCTGCCGTGGCCAGTCAAAAGCCCTTGGTCGAGGGGCAATCGATACTCCCGGTCACCTAGATCGAAACCGGGAGTGCAGCTCAGATGTCTCGGGCGCCAATCACGGCCTTGCACACGATCTCAATCAGCTGCGGACGCTGGGCAAGTCTCGACACCCCAATGATGTTGCTCGCGCACTGAGGCCGCTCAGTGCCATAGGCCGCCTTGCGCACTTTGCCGACCACTGCGAACGCAGCGTCCATGTCCAGCACATAAAGCGTTTCCTCGACAACATCTTGCAGAGTTGCGCCATACAAGGCGAGCAGCTTCGAAATGTTGTCGTAAGAGACCCGCATCTGCTCTCCCATCGTAGAGAAATCACTGGGCTTACCGTCGGCGTTCAGCGGCGCCGGGGCTACCAGATGACCTTCCTCATCATGGTTGAATTGACCTGATACGTAGATCTCGTTTCCTACCCGCCGTGCCTGCGGATAGCCATACGCCTCCTCCCAGGAAACGCCCCAGTAGGCGGTCTGCTTGTTGAACGGTTGTGAAGCTGCCATTGCATTCTCCTGCACATGAGGGACCGGCTTGATCCGGATGGGTGGGCGAATGCTAGCAGCGCGACCGTGGGTTTTATGGCGCATAAATGAGCCAATACGAGCGCAAAAGTGCGCCACCGACAGGCGTCTTGTTTCGTTATCTTTTGCTCGTCCTCAAGCAGTGACGCTGAGGAGTGCACTTGTGGCTACGGTAATGCCTGCAAGGTGCGGGCCCCGAGACTTATGCGATTGAACATCATCGAGCTGAAAGGAAACAAAAATGAGCAATCCTAAAACTGAAGTCCTGACTCCGCTTAATAGCCAACTGATCTTCATCGATCAGCAGCCACAGATGGCCTTCGGCGTTCAGAGCATTGACCGGCAAACGCTGAAGAACAATACCGTTGGCCTGGCCAAGGCAGCGAAGATTTTCAATGTCCCCACCACCTTCACCACGGTCGAGACAGAAAGCTTTTCAGGTCACACCTACCCCGAGCTACTCGCTGTGTTCCCGGACGCCCCGCTGCTGGAGCGCACCTCCATGAACTCCTGGGATGATCAGAAGGTACGCGACGCACTCGAGAGAAATGGTCGCAACAAGATCATCGTCTCCGGCTTGTGGACCGAGGTATGCAATGCCACCTTCGCCCTGTCGGCAATGAACGATGCCGGCTATGAAATTTATATGGTTGCAGACGCCTCCGGCGGCACCACCAAAGAAGCCCACGATTACGCCATGCAGCGCATGATCCAGGCCGGCGTGGTACCGGTGACCTGGCAGCAGGTGCTGCTGGAATGGCAACGGGACTGGAAGAACCGCGACACCTACGACGCCGTAATGGAACTGGTAAAGGAACATTCTGGTGCATATGGCATGGGCGTCGACTACGCCTACACCATGGTGCACAAGGCGCCTGAGCGCGTTCAGCATGGCCCCACCTTGGCGCCTGTCGCTGCATCTGTCTGAGCCATCGCCAGCCCCTGCCCTGGGGGCTGTTCACAGACTTGCGAAGGGTGCGCAGTCGACTGAACCGAGTCAACGAGCCTGGCCTGGAACCTCTGGGGATTTCCAATGCCCAGCGCTGTTCGAGTCAGGCACTCGCATCCTGTTACCTGGATTAATGGATGTGTATGAACAAGGACAAATCTACCGTGCTGGCGACTCTCACACTGGCTTCGACAGGGCAACTCAAATCCTGGCAGATAAGAACTGCCAAACAACTGATGCTGGACAGGCTGGATACCGGCATTTCAGTGACTGAACTAGCCGAAGCTTGCGGATTGTCGCGCAGTCACTTCTCACGCATGTTCAAGGAAAGCACCCGGATGCCCCCGCAGCGATGGCTGCGTGAACAGCGGGTCATGAAGAGCAGAGAGTTATTGAAGGCTTCCACGATGTTGCTCACAGAGATCGCGCTGGAATGCGGCTTCTGCGATCAGTCTCACTTCTGCCGTACATTCGTGAAGGCTGAAGGCATGACACCGCAGGCTTGGCAGCAACAAGCAATCTGCCCGATTCCGGTCGTTGCTTGAGACGGTAAGGCATCATCAACGCGCGGGCGAGCCCAAGCGGACTGAGGTGTAACCCCCTTGAAAATCAATTTGTTACAGCTGCAGATGATTTTTTAAAAAGCTTGCGCACAAAATTATTGAGCGACAACTTATTGCGAATTATAAGCGCGCAAACATTTAAAGCGATAACAGAATCCCCCCGAAGTCATTCAAAAGTGAGGAAAGCCATGAAAGTTCTCTACACCGCAGTCGCAACCGCAACCGGTGGTCGTGATGGCCGAGCCATCTCCAGCGACAAGAACCTCGACGTGAAACTGACCACTCCGAAGGAATTGGGCGGTGCCGGTGGTGATGCCACCAACCCTGAGCAACTGTTCGCCGCTGGTTACTCGGCCTGCTTCATCGGTGCACTGAAGTTCGTCGCCAGCCAGAGCAAACGCAGCATTCCAGCCGACGCCTCGATCACTGCGCGGGTCGGCATTGGCCAGATCCCAGGCGGCTTTGGCCTGGATATCGACCTGAACATCAACCTGCCAGGCCTGGAGCAAGCCGATGCACAAGCGTTGGTGGAAGCGGCCCACCAAGTGTGCCCGTACTCCAACGCAACCCGTGGCAACGTCGATGTCCGTCTGCACGTCACCGTCTACCTTCCCGCCTCACCAGAAACAGGAGATATGAAATGAACGTTTTGACCAAAACACTCGTTGGCTCGCTCCTTGCCTTGTCGATCGGTAACGCATTCGCTGACTCTGGCGTCGAACACAACACCCAGGCATTCCTCGATGCACTGAACTCAGGCAGTGGTAAACCCATCGAGCAGCTTTCGCCGAAGGACGCCCGCGCGGTACTGACCGGCGCTCAGGCCGGGGTAAAACTGACGTTGCCCAAGGCGGATGTCAGCGAGAAGACCATCACCGTCGACGGCCAGGACATCAGCTTGACCATCGTGCGTCCGGTGGGTGTGAAGGGGACCTTGCCTGTGTTCATGTACTTCCACGGCGGTGGCTGGGTGCTCGGCGACTTCCCGACCCATGAGCGCCTGGTGCGCGATCTGGTCGTCGGGTCCGGTGCGGTGGCGGTGTTCGTCAATTACACCCCGTCCTCTGAAGCGCACTACCCGACGGCGATCAACCAGGCCTACGGGGCAACCAAATGGGTGGCCGAGCACGGCAAGGAAATCAATGTAGACGGTAAGCGCCTGGCGGTAGCGGGCAACAGCGTCGGCGGCAACATGGCAGCCGTGGTCAGCCTGATGGCCAAGGATAAAGGTACCCCGGCCATTAAGTACCAGGCGCTGCTGTGGCCAGTGACCGACGCCAACTTCGAGACAGCGTCGTACAACCAGTACGCCGAGGGGCACTTCCTCACCAGGAACATGATGAAGTGGTTCTGGGACAACTACACCACCGACCCCAAGCAACGTGCCGAGATCTATGCCTCGCCGCTGCGCGCTACCACTGAGCAGTTGAAAGGCCTGCCGCCAGCTCTCGTCCAGACCGCGAGTGCCGATGTGCTGCGTGACGAAGGGGAGGCCTACGCTCGCAAACTGGACCAAGCCGGCGTGCCGGTCACTGCGGTGCGCTACAACGGCATGATCCATGACTACGGCTTGCTGAACGTGGTCAGCCAGGTTCCGGCGGTACGCTCTGCAATGCTGCAGGCTTCCGAAGAGCTGAAGGTTCATTTGAAGTGACCCCCCACTCAAGACCGGAGATGTATGCCATGAACTGGTAATCACCGCCGGAAACGAAAACCCGCTAAACAGCGGGCTTTTTCGTTTCCGGTGTAGCGTTAGCAGCCCTCCGCCAAGGGCACCTATGGGTCGATCTCTTCCGGTCACGGTGGGCAGAGATCGGCCAGAAGCGGCCGGCCAAGTGTGACTACGAAAGCAGAATCCACTTGGGTTGGAGTGGTACAGCTTGCGCAGGAATGACGAACAAATCAGAGTTGCCCTAGAAAAATAAGGATATTGCTGATGGGTTTAACGACTAAACAATCTTTGGGACACTGGCTGGCATTAGCTCTAGTTGTAAGTTCGCCATCAACCTTAATTGCCTGTAAAAAGCGCGAGCCATCACCCGAGCAGGTAGCGTATCAGCAGCAACAAGAACGTTGTCGCATGGAACTTGTAAAATCGGAGAAGGTGCCAATTATCGGTGGCGGCTATGTGGATATGAGTCGCTTTGGTTATCCCGGCTCAAGCGTTAGATATGAGGACGGGCAGTGTGGCTCCGACATGCTCCAGCTCTTATTCTGGTGGACCGGCGAGGAAATCCTGCCTGACAGCCCTAAGTACATAAAACGTAAACGGACGGAAATTCCGAAAAGTTGGCAAATTTACAATGTAGCCGCTGTTCTAGGCAATCAACGCAAGGCGCGTGAGTGCAAAGAAAACATTGAGCTACCAAAATGTTCAGGCTTCAAGGGAGCGGTTCAAACCGGCCTTAGCAAAGCCGAATGGCCCGCCGAATTGACCGTGAAGCTCAAAAATTATCCTGGCTTGGAGCTATGGTTGAATGCACCTCCGCCAAGTATCAGAAACCGGTATGCCGTAGATAACTTTGTGATGACCGAGTGGCGGAGGCAGGACGGCACCCCTAGAAGTATTAATTGCTGGGGCTTGAATACAAGTAGCCTTAAGAAGTCAGGCTTGAATAGTGAAAGCCTTGCTTTGTTATCGCGGGAAGAATTAGAAAATATTGACTTTCAAGGTCGCCTGCAGCACGGAGTCTCATGCCAAGTTGAGTTTTGGGATTTCGGTTTTAACGCTGGCTCCGCCAGGATCAGCTTTAGCACTGAGAATTTGCGCGAAGCTCATTTGGCACTTAAAGCCATTAATCAATATCTCTCTGATTCAATAATCATGGAGGAATAAGCATGGCCTGTGCGTTTGCCACTGCTGAGCGAGCACAACTCCTGCAGCAATAGCGGGGTGGCCCGGATAGGAGTTGGTAGACAACGCTTATCCTGTCCACCGGCTTTTTTGAATGTCCGCACTGCGTCGGCTTCTGCCGGTCACGACCGGCAGAGATCGGCCAGAAGCGCACATTGCTCTCGCCAACATCCATGCAACTCATGCAGCAATGAAATGCAAGTCGCCCGAATTGCTGCCCTCACACGGGGGCTCCATACTGCATCCCGAACTCCGCATCGGTATGCGCTCATGCCTTCAGATCCACTCATCGACAGCCAGCACAGCGACGAGATCGCGGCACTACTTGCCGTCGCCAGCGAGGGCTCGTTCATTGCCGCCGGGCGCCGGTTGCAGCGCGACCCCTCGGTGATCTCGAAGAGGGTTGCCGCCATGGAGGCACGCCTGGGAGTACGGCTTATCGAGCGCACGACCCGCCAGTTGCGAGTCACCCAGGTCGGTGCTCAACTGGTGGACCGACTGCACAACGCGCTGGTCACCATTGCCGAGGCGCAGCAGGAAGCAACTCAAGGGGCCGCCGAGCCCAGGGGCGTGCTACGCCTCGCATTGCCCGCGGCGATGGGACGGTTGTGGATTGCCCCGATGCTGCCCGATTTTCTCAGGGCCAACCCGCAGGTGTCGGTCGTAGCCGACTACAGTGATCGCTTCGTCGACATCATCGCCGAAGGCTACGACGCTGCGATCCGCATCGGTGAGCTGAGCGATAACCGCTTGATCGCCCGCAAGCTGAGCGAGCACCGCCGCATGCTTTGCGCGTCTCCGGACTATCTCGCTCAGCACGGCATACCAGGCACGCCGGCCGAGCTGGCCGATCACAACTGCCTGCGCTTCAGTGGCCTCGCGTCCTTTCCCGAATGGCGTCTTTTCAAGGGAAACCGCCATCAGAAGGTGATGGTCCAGGGCAGCCTGACATCGAACGACGGGGAATCCCTGCTCGATGCTGCCCGTGCCGGCATGGGCATTCTTGGCGGCGGCGAGTGGCTTATGAGCCGCGACCTGGAGGCCGGCCGGCTGGTACGAGTACTGCCGGACTGGTTGCTCGATGGCAGCGAAGGTGGCGTCTACCTGGTACGCCCATCGGCCAGGTTCTCTCCCGCAACGACGCTCGCATTCAAAAGCTGGATCGAAAGCAGATTTTCCGGCGGCCCGCCCTGGTCACCTCCCCAGCCCTGACCGCCATCCCATTACCTGATTGCTTGCGGAGGCCTTTGTGTTCAAAGGTATCGCCCTGTCCGTCGCATCGTCCTGCGCGTTCGCCGGGCTCTATTACTACGCCACGCTGCTCAAGCCACTCACCGGTGAGGAGATCTTCGGCTGGCGCATGCTGCTCACCCTGCCGTGCGTGTCGCTGTTTCTGCTGCTAGGCCGGGAGTGGCAGCCGGTCATGGAAATTTTCATCCGCATCCGACAGCGTCCCAACCTGCTGCTTGGCCTGATGGGTAGCAGTGCTCTGCTCGGCGTCCAGCAATGGCTGTTCCTCTGGGCCCCCATCAACGGTCGTGGTCTGCAGGTCTCCCTGGGGTACTTCCTGCTTCCGCTCACCATGCTGATGGTGGGGGTAGTCTTCTATCGGGAGCGGCTCACCGGGTTGCAGAAGGCCGCCGGCGCTTCTGCGCTGCTGGGCGTCGCTCACGAGTTGATCCAGGTGGGTGGCTTCTCCTGGGAGGCATTGCTGGTCGCGTTCGGCTTCCCGGTGTACTTCATGCTGCGTCGCAAGCTCAACACCGCCAACTTGGGGGGACTTTGGTTCGACATGCTGTTCACGCTGCCCTTCGCCTGCTGGTTCGTGCTGGGGCAACAGGCGACGGTCGCGCAATTCGAGCAGGCGCCTCGACTGTACGTCCTGGTGATTTTCCTGGCGGTGATCAGCGCAGCGGCCTTCATGGCATACACCACAGCCAGCCGTCTCCTTCCATTCAGCCTGTTCGGCTTGCTGGGTTATGTGGAGCCTGTGTTGATGGTGGTCGCCGCATTGCTCATCGGTGAACGAATCGCGCCCCACGAGTGGCTGACCTATATACCCATCTGGCTTGCGGTGGGACTGCTGGCTCTAGAAGGCGTGCGACATATTCGGGGTAGAACCAGAGCAGCGCAGGATTGACTGTCCGCATCACCTTCCGAACTCCGGCACCAAGGGCGATGGTGTCCGCGTATTTTCAAGCGGACGTGATCGTCCTTGATGTCAGGAGTTCCATGCGCCAACGAAGCGCTTACCCCAAACCGTTCAAGGCCCAGGTTGTTCAGAAGGAGCGCTCTCGGGCGCCCTTCCCGGCTGGCGCTGAACCGAATACCGGAGGGGGTTCGGCTATGCTCAGGTGAACTGGATCTGCGTCGATCGCATCGCGCAGATCAGCTGTGGATTGCCCGTGATGTCCCTGGAACGGGCCGCGTGGCAACCTTCCAGCCACTCCAGATGCCTGTCGGAGGGTGGTCTTCTTGCGCAGCCTGCAATCGCTCGAAGCATTCCTCTGGAAGGTCGTGACCTGGCCCATTTCCTTTTCGCGAACGCTCTGGCGAGTGCTACGCAACCCCATCGCCGTTTCGCTCTATACCCGACGACAGCTCGAGCAGCAGCCTGACCGGCGCTTCAGCGGCATGCTCAGCCCACCGCTGATGCTGATCCTTTCCATCGCCCTTGCCCAACTCCTCGGCTTCGCCATACCGGATCGGCCTTCGCCATGGGTTTCCGGCGAGTGGCTGACGCCGCTGGTGCGCAGCTTCAGCTACGGCCTGTACGCGCTGATGCCAGCCATGGCCATGCTGCGGGTGCGACGAGTCCGCGTGAGCCGCACCACCCTGCGCGAGCCCTTCTACATCCAGTGCTACCTGGCCTCCCCGCTTGCCATCGTGCTGATCGCGGCCAACCTGCTGGCAGGCATCCAGGTAGCGCTGGCGATGCTTCTCACCGCCCTCGCCTGCATCTGGTACTTGTTCTCGCAGATCGCCCTGCTGCGCCGGCTCCTCGACTTACCCTTGCTACCGGCCACCTTCATCGCCATTTCCAGGTTCGTCGTCGCCACCCTGATCGTCCTGGCCCTGATGGATCTGCTGCGGTCCACATCCCTTACGCATATCGGTTAGCGCCGTCCGCGGCATGCGTACTCGAGGCGGTGCGCAAAGGCCGCGGCCCGTCAGGGATGTCGGTCTTCAGCGAGCGGTTAGCCGTCCGCGTGCCCTTGGCGCCGGAGGACAACATGCGTGGCCTTCTGCGACGCTACGAATTCAACGCAATCGTATCCCAGAGCCCGCAAGTCAACCCCTTCGAACAGCGACTCGCCCCGGCCGAGCAGGACCGGCGCGATAGCAATGTGCAGTTCATCAATGAGGCCCTCGCGAAGATACTGCCGGATGGTGTCCGGCCCACCGCCGATCCGTACGTCCATTCCGGCAGCGGCCTCGCGCGCGCGGTCGAGCGCCTCGCGAATGCCTCCTGTTATGAAGTGGAACGTCGTGCCGCCCTCCATCTCGATGGGGGGACGAGCATGATGGGTCAAGATGAAGACTGGAACGTGATACGGCGGATTGTTTCCCCACCAGCCTTTCCAGTTTGTGTCCGGCCAATTCCCACGAATGGGTCCGAACATGTTCCTGCCAAGAATCCAGGCCCCGACATTCTGAAAGCCACGGGCGGCGAAATCATCGTCAACCCCGGTCGTACCGCCGTCCTTGCCGAACAAGGCCCGCTGGAACGTGCGTGTTGGGACTAGCCACTGGTGCAGTTCCGTCCCGCCAACGCCGAGCGGATTGTCGATGTCTTGCTTCGGACCTGCTCCGTATCCGTCGAGCGAGATGGTGAAGCCCTCAACGCGAACCCGTGTCATCGTTTGCCTCCGTTTGGACGCCTGGCAGGTAATCAACGGACGCCGGCGGTCGGACATGCTTACTTGGCAGGGACAGATTGTGTCGCGCGTAAGCTTTTGCTGTTACGGCGAGTCCTTTCCGAGCTGTCTCGAGACTACGGTTAATGTAGCGGACGCCATTGAAGGCGGTAAATCCGCGCCAATGCCAGTTTGGGGAACGGCCAGAAACAACGCTCAACGACCGTGGGCGGATGGTCGCGTGCACATCGATGTGTTTCTTGCGAGCCCCCAGGTAGCGCTGTAGGCCCCATGGCGGGCGTGCCCGCAGGTGCGCATCGCCTACTCAGCTACGTTGGCTGGAGATATAGTGCGTGCCCCCTTCATGCCCACCGAGCAGCGCAACTCGGCACGGCTTTGCGAACGTTCCGAATGTGCGACTGGAAGGACGCCCGACAATGCATCCGAAGAACCTCGATGGAGCCACCGATGAAACGCTGCTGCTCGCGGAGCTGAAGCGCTTATTGAAGGATCGCAATATCCGCTATTGCGATATCGCCGCGCAGTTGAACGTGAGCGAGACGACCATCAAGCGCAAGCTGACCGGGCATGGTCTGAGCGTCGCGATGCTCGAGTCGGTTTGTGCCATTGCCGGCGTCCGTCTCATCGATCTTGCCGAGCTGGCGGCGCGGCGAAGCGATAGCAAGATTCACGCATTGAGCCTCGAGCAGGAGCAGGGACTGGCCGATGCCCCTTTCACGGCGTTCATCTTCCTGCTGTTGCGCTATGACTGGACACCCCGCGAGATACAGCAGGAGTTCGAGCTGGACGAACCGGGCATCTTCCTTCACTTGCGGCGACTCGAAAAACTCCGTTTGCTCGACCTGTTTCCCGGCAACCGTGTCCGTCTGCTGACCGTGCGGCATCCGGAGTGGATTCCGGGAGGCCCGTTGCGACGGGCTGTGCATGACGCGATGCGCCGGCATTTTGAGGCGATGGATTTCCACGATCCGCAGTCGCTTTGGCAGCTCGAAACGGTCAAGTTGTCGCGCGGATCGATAGACCAGTTGCGCCAGATGATGGCGTCGCTTTCGCAGCGCATGCGAGAACTCGCGACCGACGATCGCTCCCTGCCCGACGGACAGACAGACTGGTACAGCATGCTGTGCATGGCTCGCCTTACCGATCCCCGAATCTTCTGGACCACGTGACACCGGCCTCGGTGCCGCCATTCATGCGACGTACCGTAACGCGCCACCGCCAAGTATCAGCCCGAGATACTTTCTCTAAAGCTCAGCGTTGAACTGTTAGCTCAGGATCTAGCGCTGATACTTTTCCTCGACGACAACGTGTCGATATCCCGAGGACAGGAGAAGCGAAGATGAGCAAAAGCGGATTCCCAGAAGGCGCCACATTGGTTTTTGGCGGTAGCGGCGGCATCGGACAAGGCGTTGCCCTTGAGTTCGCACGCGCCGGAGTACCGGTCGCAGTCGGCTACCGGAGCAAGGCCGACGTGGCACAGCGCGTCGCCGACCAGATCCGGGATGAGGGCGTCAACGCGAGCACCCACCAGGTCGACGTAACCGATGCCGCCCAGGTCAAGGCAATGCTGGACGCCGCCATTGAAGCTCACGGCCGCGTGCACACCGTCGTCTGGGCGGCTGGCCCGTTCGTGAACCAGCTGCATATCAGCGAAATGAGCCGTGACGACTGGAAGCGCGCCATCGATGTCGAAGTCATGGGCTTCTTCAATGCGGCCAAGGCTGCGCTGCCGCACCTGCGCGCCTCCGGGGGCGGTTCGTTCGTCACGCTGGGCTCTGCCGGCCATTTGCGCTGGCCGGATCGCGACGGCTTGTCGGTCGCGCCGAAGGCCGCCAATGAATCGCTTGTAAAAGGTCTCGCCCGTGAGGAAGGCCGCTTCAACATCCGAGCGAATTCCATCCTGGTCGGGGTCATCGAGGCCGGCATGTTCCCGCAGCTCCTGGAGCAGGGCCAGTTCGACCAGAGGTGGATCGACGAAACGATGCACATGCTTGCACTCAAGCGCTGGGGCAAGCCCGAGGAAATCGGTCGGGCCGCCGTGTTCCTGGCATCCGACAACGCGGCCTACATCACTGGGCAGCAACTGAACGTGTCCGGCGGGTACGGCATCTAGGAGATGCGAGATGACTACATTGCGTAGTTCGGTGACCAGGACTGCGACGCTGGAGCCGCACGTCGTCGATATGTCGGAAATGATCGAAAAATTCGCGCTCCAGCAGCTCGCCTGGACCTATTGCCACGCGATCGACCGGGGCGATCTAAGGCTCTTGCGCAGCCTCTACCACGACGACGCGATTGACGACCACGGCCCGATGTTCCGCGGATCGCCCGACGAGTATGTCGCTTGGCTGCCCAGCATGCTTGCCAACTGGGAAGCCACCTCGCACGTCATCTCGAACATGCTCTTCCTGATCGATGGTCATCAGGCCGAAGGCGAACTGGCGGTGCTGGCCTACCACCGCACGCCTGCCCCGGGTTCGCGTGAGGTCATTGCCCGGGGACGCTACCTCGACCGCTACGAGAAGCGCGAGGGTATCTGGCGCTTCCTGCGGCGCTCGCTCGTACTCGACTCGATGGAGGAGCGCAGCACCCCGATAGGCAGCGGCCCTTCGCTGGATGAGGGCATCGAGAAAGGCAGGGCTGATGCTGAAGATGCCTGCTTCACGCGGCTTGCCATGTTCGGCCGGCAGAGGGGCCTGCCTGGCGCGCCTGCCTGAGTTGGCGAGTGTGAAAGGGAAAGGCCCGCAAGTGCGGGCCTTTTCTTTCGTGGGTTTTCGGTGGGGAGGAGCGCATTCGCGCACGCCCGAACATCGCCCCTCTCCCCAACCCTCTCCCTGAAGGGAGAGGGGGCGGACTGTGCAAGCGGTTAAGCCCGGTGTCTTTCCTGTAGGGGCGAATTCATTCGCCAAGCAGGCCGCAGGTCTGCCCTTCGGAGTTCCGACGGGGCACAGCATCCCTCACCCCCGGCCCCTCTCCCAGAGGTAGAGGGGTGACTCGCGCCGGCGCCGCACTGCCTCCGGGCACCACCCTGTGGGGGCGAATTCATTCGCGAAAGCGGGCCGCAGGCCCGCCACTCAACCCCGATACTGCGCGACCACTTCCTTCACGGCACGCTGGATATCGTTGCGCACATAGCCCAGCAGCGCCGTCTCCACCGCATCCGGCTCGTAGCTCACGGTATTGCCTCGCCCGGTGTAGAGGGCCATGTCCGGCAGCAGCGGGTGCTCCTGGTCCAGCGACGGCACCTCGGCGTCGTTGCCGACGGCACGCAGGAAGGTCTGGAAATACTCGGCGTAGCTGAGGTTCTCATCTCCCACCAGATAGGCCGTGCCCGACTCGCCATGCAGCAGCGCGCCGAGGATGGCCTGGGACAGCGAGCGGGTGGAGATGAAGTTGCTGCCCCCCGCCGGACCAAAGAACGGCAGGGGCGCGAACTTGCCCTCGGCGTAACGGGTGTAGGCCTCGAACATCTCGACCTTGAGGCCGGGCACGGCGCCCACCACGAAGGGGGCGTTGACACTGCACACGCGGAAATCCGGGCCGGACAGTGCACGTACCGCCTGATCGGAGAGGTGTCGCGAACGCACGTAGGGAATGCTGTCGATCAGCTCCGGTGCCACCTGTGGATAAAAGCTGCCCACCAGTACCGCCTGGCGGACGCCTGCGCTGCGCGCCAGCTCGAAGAGGCGCGGAATGGCCTCGACGTTGGCGCGCTGCCAATGGGCATCCAGGTCGCCGCCCTGCGGGGCATGGCGGATATCGCTGCCGGCGGCGAAGACCAGGGCATCGAAGCCGGCCAGGTCGTCACGGCTGAAGGTGCCGGCGACATAGTCGCCCTGCAATTGCTCCAGCTGCTCCAGGGCGCTGCCGGCGGCGGCCGGCTTGCGGCCGGCGATGGTTACGTCGTGGCCGTGGTCCTTCAGGTAAAGCGCCGCGTGGCCGCCGATCAGGCCGGTCCCGCCGATCACGAGAATCTTCATCGCGTTAGTCACTCCTGTTGGGGCCGCTTCCGGCCCCGGGCTTGAGTCTTCCCGGCCGGGCCGGGAGTTCGATCAAATGACGCGGGCGGGATGCTGCGCGCGGGGGGCGCCGAGCATCTCGCGGTAGGACGGTGGCTGACGGCCTTCGGCTTCAGTGATGCCATAGCCCGGGGCCACTTCAGCAGTGATCAGGGTCTGGCCGGACAGCGCCTGAAGGTTCGGGTCGTTCAGCAGCGCGTTGATCACGCGGCCGTTGAACTCCGGGGTCTCCGCCATGGCGAGGAACTCCTCGTACTGGTCGGCGCGCTCGGCACCGGCGATGGCGGTGCGTTCGGTGCGCTGCGGGCCGAGCCACAGCGAGACGGCGGCGACACCGGTGTCTTCCAGATCAATGGCCATGTCGGCGGCGAACTTGTCTACGCCCGCCTTCTGCGCGCCGTAAGCCGGGCCGTGCATGTAGCAGCCGGCGCCGAAGGAGGAGACGAACGCGATCAGGCCGTGGCCGTTCTTCACCAGCAGCTTTGCTGCGTGGTAGCTGGCGACATAGGACGAGCGCAGGCCAATGTCGAGGATGTCCACCATCTCCAGGGGCTTCTGCCAGAAGGGGCCCGGATCGATCAGGTTCTCGTGGATGTAAGTGGCGTTGTTCACCAGTAGATCCAGGCGGCCCTGCTCGCGCTCTACACGGGCGAAGAGCTCGCGCACCTGTTCGTCGTCACGGTGGTCGCAGGCCACGGCGATGCCACGGCCGCCGGCGCGGGTCACCGCTTCAGCGGTCTCCGCCAGGCTGCCGGGCAGGGTCTGGCCACGCAATTGGCTGCTGCTCTGGGTGGCGGAACGGCCACTGAGGTAGACCGTCATGCCAGCTGCGCCCAGGGCGATGGCGATGCCCTTGCCGACGCCACGACTGGCGCCAGTGACCACAGCGACTCTGGAGTTCTTCGCGTTCATTCGGGATTCCTTGTTGCAGTCAGCGAAAGCTGGGGTTCTAGAAGTTGAAACCGTTGCCCGTGATCACCGGTACGTTGGTCCAGGTGCCTTTCGGGTCGCGATACCAACCCGCCGCAGCCAGGGCGCCGCCATCCACATGCAAGGTGGTGCCGGTCACCCAGCCGGACAGCGGACTGGCCAGGAAGAGTGCGGCGCCGGCCATGTCTTCCGGTTGGCCGAAGCGGCCCAGGGGAATCCAGTTCGGCAGTTGCGCGCGGTGTTCCGGGGCGATCATCAGTGACATCGGCAGTTGCGGAGTCTCGGTGGACTCGGGGGCGATCTGGTTGACGCGAATGCCCACCGGGCCCAGCTCCAGGGCCAGGCTCTTGGTGAAGCCACCGATGGCGGCCTTGAAGGCGGAATAGACGCTGCAGTTGGGAATGCCGCGGAAGGCTTCGATGGAGGACAGGCTGATGATGCTGCCACCGGCACCCTGGCGGCGCAGCAGCGGCAGCATCGTGCGGGTCACGCGGAAGATGTGCTGCAGGTTGACGGCGTAGAGCCGGTCGATGTCCTCGTCGCTGTAGCCGTCGAAGGGCTTGGCGATCATCAGCGAGTCGCCGACATTGTTGATCAGCACGTCGAGCCCGCCGAAGCGCGCTTCGATCTGTTCGGCCAGCGACGCCACCTGGGCCCCGTTGGTGACATCGGTCTGCACCACCAGGGCCTCGGCACCCTGGCTGGCCAGCCAGTCGCACAGGGCGGCGGCGCGCTCGCCGTCCACCTCGGCGACCGCCAGGCGCGCGCCGGCGCGGGCGAATGCCTCGACCATGGCACGGCCGATCCCCACGCCGCCGCCGGTAATCAGGACGGTCTTGCCGGTGAAATCGATCATTTCGTCATCCTCTTGTTCTTGTGTGGACGAAGGGCCGCAAGGCGGCCCGGATTCAGGAGGACAGGCCTTCGGCCTGTTTCGCGAATGAATTCGCTCCTACAGGCGCAGTGCTGTGGATGTGCTCGGCGGCCTGGAAGCCGAACACCATGGCCGGGCCGATGGTCGAGCCGGCGCCGGGGTAGGTGCGGCCCATCATGGACGCGGCGCTGTTGCCGATGGCGTAGAGCCCGGCGATGGGCGTGCGATCCTCGCGCAGGACGCGGGCGTGCACGTCGGTAAGCAGGCCGCCCTTGGTACCGATGTCGCCGGCGTCGATCTTCACCGCGTAGAACGGCGCCTTCACCAGGGGTGCCAGGCAGGGGTTGGGCGTTACCGTCGGGTCGCCGTAGTAGCGGTCGAACAGCGAGTCACCCTTGTGGAAATCGAGATCCTTGCCCGCTTCGGCCATGGGGTTGAAGCGATCGACGGTGCGCTGCAGTCCGGCTGCGTCGACACCGATCTTTGCAGCCAGCTCCTGGAGGCTGTCGGCCTTGTGGAAGTATCTGAGCAGATGCTTCGGCAAGCGGCCGTCCGGCATGGCGTAGCCCGGCAGGAGCGCGCCGCAGGGATACTTGCGGCGGAATTCGGCATCGAAGATCAGCCAGCACGGCACGCTGGTAGCGCCCTCGCGATTGTTGTCGTACATGGCGTAGACGATGTCGGTATAGGGTGCCGCTTCGTTGACGAAGCGCTGACCCGCCGAGTTGACCATCATGCAGCCGGGCAAGGTGCGCTCGACGAACAGCGCGCGCTGCTTTTCCTCGCCCTCGACATGGGTGGTCGGCGCCCACCAGCTGTGGTCCATCAGCGCCGTGGCGGCGCCCAGTTCCTGGCCGGCGCGGATGGCGTCGCCGGTGTTGTAGGGCGGCGTGGCGCTCCAGTCGCTACGCGAGGGCTGGGCGTGATACTGGCTGCGCATCGCCTGGTTGCGTTCGAAGCCGCCCGCCCCCAGCACCACGCCGCGGCGGGCGCGGATCAGCACACGCTTGCCGGCGCGGATCACCTCGGCGCCGACCACCCTGCCCTCTTCCTCGATCAGGCGTTCCAGGCGGCAGCCCAGCCAGACCGGCACCTGGCGGTCCAGCAGCGAGCAGCGCAGCGCGGCAACCAGGGCATTGCCCAGGGTGAGGAAACGGTCGCGCTTGCTGCGCAGGCGGCCCGGCAGGTCGCGCCAGTAACGCCAGAGGATCTTCATGGTCAGGCCGACCCAGCCCGGTCCCCGGCAGAGCAGCACCTGGGCTTCCTTCATGGTCATGGCCATGCGGCCCATCATCAGGGTGCCGGGGGATGGCTCGCGCATCCGGGCGAATTCCTCGCCCAGCTGGCGCGCATCGAAGGGCAGCGGATCCATGGAGCGGAAACCGGGCTTGCCGCCGGGTACTTCCGGGTAGTAGTCGGCATAGCGGGGCTGGGCCTCGAAGCGCACGCGGGAGCGATCCTCCAGGTAGCGCACCACCTGATGGCCCTTCTCCACGTAGGCCTCGATGCGGCCGTCGTCGATCTCGCCATGGGTCACGGCGCGGATGTAGGCGATGGCTTCCTCGGCCGAATCCCGCCCGCCCAGGGCCTCGATGCGGTGGTTGCAGGGAATCCAGATACCGCCGCCGGAAATCGCGGAAGTGCCGCCGTAGCGGTCGCTCTTCTCCACCACCAGCACCTTCGATCCCAGGTCATGGGCGCGCAGTGCAGCGGTCATGGCGCCGGCTCCCGACCCCACCACCAGTACGTCGCAGCTGTCGTCCCACTGCAGGCTGTTCGCGCTCATCGGGTTGCTCCCTTGTTGTTCTGTTTGCGCTGTCCAGCCGGATTCTCGGCAGCCCCACCCACCGCCAGCATCGTCCGTTGGGACTAGCGCCCAGGGGCTGTGGATAACACGAGGCGCGTAGTCTTTTCGGACGATGTTGCCCGCCGGCGGTGACCACATAGTCAGGCCCGCCACACTCAACTCAACCGTGGGCCTGGTAGTCCGAGCAGTGCCCAGCCTTGCCGAGAGCGACATCATGATAAGAACAACAAAAGGCCAACCACTTCAGCCGCTTCACCTAGCGATCCGCGTCGCCTGCCTGGGTCTGGCGCTGGGGCATGCCGGGCAGGGCCAGGCCATGGCCTTCGAGCCCAGCGACGACCTGAAGATTTCCTGGGACACCACCCTCACCTACGCCCTGGCCTGGCGTACCGAGTCCCGCGATCACGCCTTGTCCAACGGTTTCCCGAACCCGGCCATCGCCAACATCGACGACGGCAACAACGCCTTCGACAAGGGCAGCCTGATCACCAACCGCTCCAGCTTCCTCACCGAAGCCAACTTCAACTGGAAGCAGGACTTCGGCCTGTTCGTGCGCGCCAGCGGCTTCTACGACGACGTCTACAACCGCAGCAACGACAACCACACCGGCACCTCCAACTGCTTCGCCGGCGGCCAGTGCTCCCAGGCCAACCACTTCCCCCACGGCACCATCGACCAGCACGGCAAGGACCTGCGCCTGCTGGATCACTACGTCTATGGCGCCTGGGACCTGGGCGGCCACAACCTCAACCTGCGGGTGGGCGACCAGGTAGTGAGCTGGGGCGAGAGCCTGTTCATCGGCAACGGCATTTCCGGCGCCATGGCCCCGGTGGATGCCACCAAGGCCAACACCCCGGGCGTGGAGCTCAAGGAACTGTTCCTGCCGGTGGGCCAGGTATTCGGCCAGATCGACCTGACCGACGCCCTGAGCCTCCAGACCTACTACCAGTACGAGTGGGAGAAGACCGAGATTGACGGCGTCGGCAGCTTCTTCTCCGTTTCCGACCAGATCGATGAAGGCGGCTTCACCGATGCCTTCGGCATCACCCGCCGCCTGCACGACGACAAACCCAGTGACAGCGGCCAGTACGGCGTGGCGCTGAACTACGTGGCCGAGTCGCTGAACAACACCGAGTTCGGCCTCTACTACGTGCGCTTCCATGACAAGGCGCCGCAGATCGACTTCCTCACCGACTGGAACACCGCCAACTACCGGGTGCGCTACTTCGACGACATCGACCTGTACGGCGCGAGCTTCTCCACCGTGGTTGGCGACACCAACATCAGCGGCGAGGTCAGCTATCGCGACGGTCAGCCGGTGCTGGTGGATACCGGCCTGGTGCCGCACCCGGTGCGCGCCGAAACCATGCAGGCGCAGATGTCCTTCATCCACTCCATCGGCACCACGCCCTTCGCCGACAACGCCACCCTGACCGGTGAGGTTGGCTACAACGAGGTGCTCGACAACGACAAGGCGCCCAGCTTCACCGCCTTCGTCCCGGACGGTCAGGGCGGCGCCTTCCCGCTGGTCACGCCGAACACCGACAAGCTGTTCTTCGACAAGAGCTCCTGGGGCTACACCGTCAACCTGTCCCTGGAGTACCTGAACATCTTCAACGGCTGGGACCTGACCGTGCCGCTGATCTTCAGCCAGAACCTGGGCGGCGATTCGTCCATGCCGGGCACCTTCGGCATGGGTGAAGGCGACAACCGCCTGGGCGTCGGCACCACCTGGCGCTACCTCAACAACTTCACGGTGGAAGCCCGCTACAACGCCTTCCTCGGCGACGCCGGCGACACCCCATTCGCGGACCGCGACAACTTCGGCATCAACGTCAAGTACAGCTTCTGATCCACTGCCGCAGGAGACTCAACATGCAACTGAACAACAAGACCCCGCTCCTGGCTGGCGTTCTCGCCGCCGCTCTCGCCAGCACCCCGGTTCT
Source organism: Metapseudomonas cellulosilytica (assembly GCF_049334135.1). Lineage (NCBI taxonomy): Bacteria > Pseudomonadati > Pseudomonadota > Gammaproteobacteria > Pseudomonadales > Pseudomonadaceae > Metapseudomonas > Metapseudomonas cellulosilytica. The sequence goes on from NZ_JBHZGN010000012.1 coordinate 39,709, forward strand.
GGCCAAGGTTTCTCCGGAAGAGGCCAAACGCCTGGGCAACGACCTCACCCCCATGGGGGCAGAAAAGGCCGGCAACGCCGATGGCAGCATTCCTGCCTGGAGCGGCAAGTGGCTGGGCGCTCCGCCCCAGGTCAACTATGCAGGCTCGGGCACTGCCTACGGCGACCCCTATGCCGGTGAGAAGCCGCTGTTCGTCATCACCGCGGAGAACATGGCGCAGTACGCCGACAAGCTCTCGGACGGCCAGAAGGCACTGTTCCAGCGCTACAAGGGCAGCTTCAAGATCCCGGTGTATCCAAGCCATCGCGACTTCCGCTACTCCGACCGGGTCCTGCAGCGCACCCTCGCCAACGCCACCAGCGCCGAGCTGGTCCACGGCGGCGATGGAGTGGTCAACGCCATCGGCGCCTCGCCCTTCCCGATCCCGAAGAATGGCTACGAGCTGATGTGGAACCTCAACCTGCCGGCCCGTGCCTGGAAGGAAGACGCCATCTACACCATGGCGCTGACCCTCTCCAACGGCAACCGCTCGATGGAGTCCATGGACTACAAGATCCTCTCGGTGTGGGACTCGCCCAAGGAGACCGTGGAATCCTTCGGTGGCCAGCAGGCCTACGCCCTGGTCCAGACCCTGGAGCCGACCCGCAAGAAAGGCGAGATCATCCTCGCCCATACCTTCACCGACCCGATCGCCTCGCCGTCGCAGGCCTGGCAGTACCTGCCGGGTAACCGCCGGGTGCGCCGCGCACCGACCGTGGCCTACGACACGCCGTTCGGCGCCGGTGGTTTCCGCGTGATGGACGAGGACCGCCTGTTCAACGGCGCCCCGGACCGCTACGAGTGGAAACTGGTGGGCAAGAAGGAAATGTACATCCCGTACAACAACTACAAGCTGGACGACCCGAGCCTGAAGCTCGACGACCTGCTGTCCACCAACGGCCACGTCAACCCCGACTACATGCGTTATGAGCCGCACCGTGTCTGGGTCCTGGAAGCCACGCTCAAGCCCGGCAAGCGCCACATCTATGGCAAACGCGTGCTGTACATCGACGAGGACTCCTGGATCGCCGTGATGGCCGACAACTACGACGGCAAGGGCCAGCTCTGGCGCAGCAACATGCAGACCACGGCCTACGCCTATGACCTGCAAGGCTTCCAGGCACGGGTGGCGATCTTCCACGACCTGATCGCCGGTTCCTACCTGACCGACCGCCTGCTCAACGGCAAGCCGCCGGCGAAGCTGAACAGCAGCAATTACGAAGCTGACTACTTCTCCGTCGCCAATCTGCGCAAGCTGGGCAAATAAGCCCACTGATCGAGCGAGGCCCCCCGGGCCTCGCTTTTTTGTGTCCCCCGAAAACCACCTTCGTTCAGCCAGCAGTCGACCCAAGGTTCCCTTCTCGCCACAAAGGAAACGACGATGACGCACACGCTGTTGAAATCCGCCATCGGCCTGGCCGCCCTGTCCCTTTCGCTCCAGGCCAGCGCCCTGAATATCCTGCTCACCAACGACGACGGCTGCCGTGCCCCGGGCATCGATGCCGTCTACCAGGCGCTGGTCGCCGCCGGCCACCAGGTGACCCTGGTCGGCCCGCAGAACGACAGCAGCGGCATCGGCGCCGCCAGCGTGGTGGTACCCGGCCAGGCCGTCGCCATCACCCAGCTGGCCCAGGGCAAGTACTGCGTCGGCGCACCCGCCGGCTATACCCCGCCGGCCGGCAAGACCTCGGCCATCGGCACGCCGGTGGACGCGGTGAACGTCGGCCTTGACCTGCTGCTGAAGGACAATCGCCCGGACCTGGTGGTCTCCGGCACCAACTTCGGCGACAACGTCGGCCCGCTGACGCAGATGTCCGGCACCGTCAACGCCGCCGTGCGCGCCATGTTCAAAGGAGTGCCGGCGGTTGCCGTGTCCACCGCCATCGACCTGCAGCTCATCGCCCAGGACCCGCAGGCCGGCTACCTCAAGACCCTCAACGCGATGGATGACACCGCGCGCTTCGCCGTGCGCGTAATCGACCGCGCCGCCGCGATGGGCGCCGAAGCCCGCAAGCTGTGCGAGAAAAGCGGCGGCAAGGCCAGGCCCTACTGCGAGACCAACGTGATCGGCCTGCCGGGCAACACCGGGCTGAACATCAACTACCCGGCCCTGGAAGCCGGCCAGGTGACAGGCGTGGCCTTCGCCCCCATCGGCGACTGGGGCAACGTGGTCTTCGCCCCGCAGCAAGGCGCCGATGGCGTGGTGCGCGTCAACCTGGTGCCGCCGCCGGCCCCCACCGCGACGCAGAAGCAGGGCGACGCCTACCAGCTCAGCCTCGGCAAGGCGGTGATCACCCCCATCGACGGCAACTTCACCGCCTCGGCCATCGTGCAGGCCCAGGCGAAGCTGTTGCTGGAGGGTGTCGAGCCCTGATTCCCGGGCATAAAAGAAAGCCCCCGCAGCTGTGAGGTGCGGGGGCTTTTTCATGTCCTGTCATAGGCGACTAGACAGCAAGCCGGTCCCCTCGTCCCGGCTCGTTCTCATGCCTTATCCCTACGAGTGAATTTTCCCATTCAGGCAAGCGAACCGTCCCATCCCTGGTCACCACCGGCCGCCCGCCACCTGGTTGCAAGCCCCGTGAAATGTGGCTTTCGCCAGTTTCCCGGCCAGCCCGCCGGGCCCCACCAGGAACATGACTAGTCCCATCAGACGATGGTGCCACGACCAGTGCATTTCGATAGTGGACCGCCCACAACAACCTGAGCGGAGTCCGGAATGACAACAACAGAATCTTCTATCCCCGCCCGGATCACCTCGATCCGTCGCAACCTGCGGACCTCGCCCCTGCTGCAGTCACTCGCCCTAGCCGCGTGGTGTCTCGTGCAGGGCTCCCTGCTAGAGGCCGGCGAAGCGCCCGCAAGTCAGCTCGACCCGGCCCTGGCACCGGATGAAATCCGCCAGTTGAGCAAGCAGGCCTTCTTCTGGGGCATGCAGCAAGCGGGCTTCTACGAACTGCGCTACCTGTTCACCCAGCAGGACCAGGCACCGACTTTCCGTGGGCTGAATCGTCTGCAGCACGGCCGCCAGCTGTTCACCGCCAAACAACGCTTCGCGACCACACCGAATGCCTCGACGCTGTATTCCGGCGGCTTTTTCGACCTGCGCGAAGGGCCGGTGCTAGTCCTTTCCCCGCAGGTGAAGGACGGCCGCTACTGGAGCATCCAGGGTATGGACCAGTATGCCCGTTGGTTCTTCATGAGCGGCAGTCCGTTCAGCGGCAACGAGCCGCAGCGGTACCTGATCGTTGGCCCGGACTGGGACGGCATTTTCCCGGCCGGTTTCAGCGCCACCGAGATCGTCCGCGCGCCATCCAACGCCATCGTGATGACACTGCGCCTGGCAGTGAAGGACAAGCACTCGGCCGCGGACCTGGCGGCCGCCGGCAAGATCATGGACGGCGTCGCCATCCTCCCGCTCGAACTCTGGCTGCGGCACGACCGCCACGCACCGCCCCTGGAACGCCAACCTATCGTCAAGGCGAGCTATGCCAGCTTCCCGCGCATGGCGCAGATCGGCGACCTGGCCAAAAGCATGACGCCGATGGATTACCTGCAACTGGTCAGCCTGGTGCTCAACGACGCTTCGATGACCCCGCGTCGCGACTCGCAAAAGGAGCTGGAAACCCTACGCAGCCTGGAGCGCCTCGGCTTGCGCAGGGGAGTGATCTTTGACCCCGCGCGCCTCAGCGACAGCCAGCGTGACGCCCTCGAAGCGGGCTTCCTCGAGGCCCACCAGCAGGCGCGCCAGGCCTTTCAGGCAGCCTTGCGCGACATGAACGGCTGGAAGCTGCAAACCAGCCTCGGCTACGACGACAACGACTACGTGCTGCGCGCCGGCGCAGCCGAGATCGCCTGGGGCAGCCCGGTGCCCTACCAGTCGCACACCATCGCCTACGGCCTGCAGGATGCCGACGGCCAGCCCCTCGATGGCCGGCACCGCTACACCCTGACCTTCGATCTCGACCAACTGCCGCCGGTGACCGAGTTCTGGGAGCTGCCGGTGTACGACGACCACGGCTATTTCGTCGACAACCCCATCGACCGCTACAGCGCCACCAGCTACATGCAGCGCAATGGTGATTTCGTCGTCCATGACGGCAAGCTCACCTTCTACCTGCAAAGCGCCCGGCCAAATGACCCGGAGCAGGCGCGCAACTGGCTACCGACGCCGAGTAGCGGCCGGTTCCGCCTGGCGCCACGTTTCTACGGACCGACCTCGGCCTTGATCGACGGCTCCTACCCGATGCCGAAGATCGTTCGCGTGGCTGACTGACAGGGACGCGCCACCCGTACGGAGTTGCGGGGAAAGAAGTTCAACCTGGATTGGCAGTCCGGTATGCGGGGCTGGGATTCTGATGGCCAACTCATTGCCGAGTGGGCTCCGGGTCTCTGTTTCGCCCTTCCGGGCGAGCCCCTTTTTTGGCAGTCGACGGAGTGCCGCCCACCCAACAGGAACCAAAAAGGCTTGCCCCGACATCCGGCTCGACTTCGCCGAGTGACCAGCCTTTGGCTGTTACTGCGTTTCCCTCCTGAAGGGGCGGGTCCTTGCCCCACCGCTTTCGCGCAGTTTCAGGCGGCTATTGGATTCAGACTTGCTCGTGCCTTGCAGGCGCGAGTCATCCCGCTACCTCTGGGGCGAAGAGGCACGCTCTTGGAAGCACCGCTTCCGGTGCCGATGAGCGCCTGAGCGCGAAGCGATCGGGCCGGGGCGCAGGGCGGGGGTGAGGGTAGTTTCCGACGGCACGCTGCCAATCACGGGCACTCACACCAATTTGCCAATCCGGTCCTCCCCAACCATCCACGCCCCCCTTTTTCACGACTGAAAACACCATCTGAAATTTCCCACTCCTGTTGGCGAAAGCTCCCATCGCAACCACCCAGCAAAACTCTCCATTTCGCCGAAAGCACCGCCAGCCGGCCACTGGCGCCGAACTGCCCCTCCGCCCGCCACATCCCTTCGGGCCCGTCACTAGTCCAAACAGACCATGGCGGCTGCCAGGCCGCATTTCGATAGTGGGCCACCCATCACACCCTGGCGGCCGTGGGTGCCGCCATGACCGGAGGTTGGAATGACAAAAACAACACGCCCCCTGGCAGCTGTGGCACAGATTGTCATATTGCTCGCCGTCAGCTTCGCGAGCACGCAGGCCCTGGCCGAGGTCAGCGCCGAAGAAGCCGCCCGCCTGGGCAAGGACCTGACGCCCATGGGCGCCGAGATGGCCGGAAATGCCGATGGCAGCATCCCCGCCTGGAGCGGCAAATGGCTGGGGGCACCGCCCGGAATCACCCATGCCGGCAATAGCAGCCACTACCAGGACCCCTACTCCGATGAGAAACCACTGTTCACCATCACCGCAGCCAATGTGGAGCAGTACCGGGACAAACTTTCCGATGGCCAACTGGCCCTGTTCAAGCGCTATCCGGACAGCTTCCGGATGCCGGTCTTCCCCAGCCACCGCGACTTCCGCTTCCCCGAGCGGGTAGAAGGGAACATCGCCGCCAACGCTATCAATGCCACCCTTGTCAGCGACGGCTACGGCGTCAAGGGCGCAGTCGGCGCCTCACCTTTCCCGATTCCGAAGAACGGCTACGAGTTGATGTGGAACCTCATCCTCCCCGCTCGGCCGACTCGGGAGGAGGCCGTTTACAAGATGGTCCTGACCCTGTCCAACGGCAATCAGGTATTCGAGTCGGTGGATTACAAGATACTCAACGTCTGGGACATTCCCGGGCAGACGCCGGAGAGCATCGAAGGCCGTCACGCCTATGCGCTGCTGACCACCCTCGAGCCCGCGCGCAAGAAAGGCGAGATCATCCTTTCCCAGACCTTCATCAACCCCATTCTCCAGCCCGCGCAGAGCTGGCAGTACGTGCCAGGCACCCGCCGCGTGCGCCGCGCGCCCACCATCGCCTACGACACGCCCCGTGGCGCCGGCGGCTTTCGCGTAGTGGACGAAGATCGCCTGTTCAACGGGGCCCCGGACCGCTACGAGTGGAAGCTGCTGGGTAAGCGCGAACTCTTCATTCCCTACAACAACTACGCGCTGGACCAACCCGGTGTATCGGTGGCCCAGCTGACCCGTACACGCGGGCACCTCGACCCGCAGTACATGCGCTACGAGCCGCATCGGGTTTGGGTCCTGGAGGCCACCCTGAAGCCGGGCGCGCGTCACATCTACGCGCGGCGGGTGATCTACATCGACGAAGACTCCTGGATTGGCGTGATGGCCGATAACTATGACGGCAAGGGCCTGCTCTGGCGCAGCAACATGCAAACCACTCAGTACGCCTATGATGCACAGAGTTTCCAGGCCCGGGTTGCCCTGTTCCACGACCTGATCAGCGGCGCCTACCTGGCCGACCGCCTGGTCAACGACAGCGCGCCGGCAAAGCTCAACGCCAGCACCTTCGAAGCCGATGACTTCACACCGGCCAACCTGCGCAAACTGGGCCGCTAACTCCAACGCCGCCCATGGCCGCGATGTCGGTCACCCTGTCCAGCGCCCCGGCGCTGGACAGGGTGAGCCTTGCGGAAGACGCGCCAAAATCGGGAGCGCAACCGGGTCACTGCCCATCCCGAGAAACGATCCCCGCCGGCCGAACACATGGTAGACCCGCCGGGCGACGCGCCAGCCTTCCGCGCCACGCACCCATTCGTCCTCATACTCGCCCCACATCGAATAGATCTGCCCGCGTATCGATTCAGTCCCTGGTGCACGGCGTAGAAGTGGCATCTGCCAGTAGCGCGGTCGCCGTCGACGGCAATGCGGAAGTTGTTCACGTAGTGCTGGGTGGCGCCGCAGTTGGAGCCGGTGCCCAGGTTGTGCCGCATGGCGGCGATGAGCTGGTCGACACCGCTGACGACGGTGCCGTACTGCGCATACTCGCCATGGGTGTCGGGGGTGAACACCTCGCCCATGGCCTCGAACTGCTTGCCGTGGTCGATCAGCTCGCAGTAACGCACATAGCGCTGTTCGATTTCGTGCCTGTCGATGAACGCCTGCATCGGGTCCATGGCAACCTCCTTGGCGGTGGGAAGACTGTGCAGGGCGGTGCTCAGACGCCGTAGCTGCCGTCCACCGCCAGGATCTGCCCGGTGGTGTAGCCAGCGCGGTTGGACGCGAGGAAGGCCGCGGCCTCGGCCATGCCCCAATGCTTGATGCAGAGCTTGGCCTGCACCGCGTCCTTCCACTTCTCGTCGAAGGTGCCGTCGGCCCAGAGGCGGTGGAAAATGCCAGCATCGATCACCCGCTTCTGTTGCGCGAGGTTCAATTCGCCGATCCGTGGCTGGGAGATATCGGAACCGGAGGCGATGACCAGGGTGTGGATACGCTGGTTGGCAGCGAGTTCCTGGAGCGCCGCGTTAACGGTCGCCTCGTCGCCGAGGGTCAGTTGGATCGCCTCGGCCAGGCGCTCGCAGATCGCCTGGCCCACGCCGCCTGTGGGTTCACGGACGCGCCCTCTTGTCCTCTGGCGCGGACCATCTGTAGGGGCGAATTCATTCGCCAAGGGATGCGAAGCATCCCCAGGCAAGCGTGAAGGCCGGTCCTCCGGACCGGTTGGCGAATGAATTCGCCCCTACAGAAGAGCCTGTTCCGACTCAGTGAAAAGCATTCGGCTGGCCCAGCGTGCAACGGATGCCACCCGGCAGGCCCATGCTGGCGACGCACTGGTTGCAATGGGTACAGGCGCTCTTCCAGCCTGGGCCTTGCTCGGACACACGCTGCACCAGGTGCGGGTCGTTGAGCAGGGCGCGCCCCATGGCGATGAAGTCGAAGCCCTCGGCCATGGCCCGACCCATGCTGTCAGCCGTGGCCACGCCGCCCAGGTAGACCAGCGGCATGCTCACCGCGCGACGCATCTGCCGCGCCATTTCGAGGAAGTACATCTCCTCGTACGGCATCTCGGGGAAGGACGCGCCGCCGAACCACTTCATCGCCGTGCGCTGCAGCGGGTTCTTCTCCAGCGGGATCATGTAGGGCAGCGGGCTTTCGCCACGGAACAGGAACATCGAGGTGCGGCTGACCAGCCCGCCACTCATGACGATGGCATCCAGCCCGCCCTGCTCCAGCAATTGCGCGGCGCGGCAGGATTCGTCGATACCGAGCCCGCCGGCCAGGCCGTCGCTGAGGTTGAGCTTGGCCAGCAGCGGGAAATCCTTGCCCACCGCCGCACGTACCGCCGCCAGGACCTGCAGCGGGAAGCGCATGCGGTTTTCCAGGCTGCCGCCGTAAGCATCACGACGCTTGTTCAGCAGCGGCGAGATGAACTGGCTGAGCAGGTAGCCGTGCCCCATGTGGATCTCGATGGCATCGAAGCCGGCGTCGCGTACCAGGCTGGCCGCCGAAGCGTATTCGGCCACGGTACGGGCGATGTCCGTGCTGTCCATGGCGCCGCCGAAGGGCACGCCGGAGAACACGCCGTACTGGTTGATGCAGGCGCTCGGGCCGCGCGGACGTGGAATGCCGCGCGGCTTGTTGCGGCTGAAATAGCCACAGTGCGCCAGCTGCGCGGAGAGCGCACCGCCTTCGGCATGCACGGCGGCGGCCAGACGTTGCAGCTGCGGGAAAACGCCGCTGTGCATCCACATCTGGTCGGGGAAGGTCAGGCCATCGGGCGACACGCCGCAGTAGGCCACGGTGGTCAGGCCGACGCCGCCGCGCGCCATGCCGGCATGGTGGTTGATCAGGTCGTCGCCAGGGATGCCACCGGGGCACATGCCCTCGAAGGTCGCGGTCTTGATCACGCGATTGCGCAGGGTCAGGCCGGCCAGCCTGGCGGGGCTCAGCAGCCTGTCCAGTGCATTGCTCATGTTCACTCCTGCGGTTCGAAAGGGACGAACTCCGCAACTTCCAGCTCGAACCCGGAAACAGCCTTGTAACTCACGGGGAAGCTCAACAGGCGCATCTTGCGCACGCCGACGTCACGGAGGATCTGCGCGCCGATGCCCAAGGTACGCTGCGGAAAGCTGGGCGGGCGCGGCTTTTGTCCGACCCTTTGCTGAAGCTGTTCGATAACCGAACCGGGAGTTTCCTGATGGGCCAGCAGCACGACCACGCCGGCGCCCTCCTTCGCCACCCGCGCCAGGGCGCGCTCCAGGTTCCACTGGTCGGGATGGCTGTCCAGCAGATCGCGCAGGGTTTCCACCGACTGCACCCGTACCAGGGCCGGGGTGTCGCGGCGCACCTCGCCGCGCACCAGCGCCAGGTGCAACTGCCCCTCGTAGTCGTCCAGGTAAGTGATGACGCGAAAATCGCCGTGACGGCTGCTGATGGGGTACTCGCCCGAGCGGCGGATGGTGCCTTCGTGGAGGATGCGGTAGTGGATCAGGTCGGCCACGCTGCCCAGCGGCAGGCCGTGGCGCTGGGCGAAGTCGCGCAAGGCCTGGCCGCGCGCCGGTTCGCCCTGCTCGTCGAGGATGCTCACCAGCACGGCGGCGGGCATCAGCCCGGCCAGGCGCGCCAGGTCGCAGGCGGCTTCCACATGGCCGGCGCGCTGCATCACCCCGCCGGGCTGGGCACGCAGGGGGAAAACATGGCCGGGCTGCACCAGATCGGCAGCGCCGCTGGCCGGGTCCACCGCGACGGCGATGGTGCGTGCGCGGTCGGCGGCGGAGATGCCGGTGGAAACGCCGGTGCGCGCCTCGATCGAGAGGGTGAAGCCCATGCCGTGGCGGGCCCGCGAGTTGGGCACCATGAGTTCCAGGCCGAGGGCCTGGCAGCGCTCCTCGGTGAGCGCCAGGCAGATCAGCCCGCGCGCCTCACGGGCCATGAAGTTGATGGCGGCGGCATCGGCACTGCCAGCGGCGATCACCAGCGAGCCTTCACCTTCGCCCTCGTCATCGGTCACCACCAGCATCGCACCGCTGGCCATGGCCTCGATCAGTCGTTGTGGGCTATCCATGGGCGCTCCTTTCAATTCAGCGCGTGGCGCAGGTCGGCGGCGGCGGACTCCAGGGCAGCCTGGGCCCGGGCGACGAAGGCGGCCATGCTGACGAAGCCGTGGATCATGCCTTCGCAGCGTTCGAGGCGGACCTTGACCCCCGCCTGTTCGAGGCGCCGGGCAAAGGCCTCGCCCTCGTCGCGCAGCGGGTCGTATTCGGCGCTGAGCAGCGTGGTGGGCGGCAGCCCCGCCAGATCCTCGGCACGCAGAGGGGACGCCAGGGCGTCATCGAACTGCTCCGCACGCGGCAGGTACTGCTCCCAGAACCAGCGCATCTGCTCGCGGGTAAGAAAGTAGCCCTCGGCGAATTCATGCTGCGAGGCGCTGTCGCAGCGGGCATCGATGGCCGGGTAGAACAGGCACTGCCAGGCAATCCTCGGGCCCTTGCGGATCTGCGCCAGGCGGCTTACGGCGATGGCCAGGTTGGCACCGGCACTGTCCCCGGCCAGGGCCAGGCGGCTGGCGTCGAAGCCCAGTTCGCGGGCACGTTCCACCAGGTCGCAGGTGGCGCGATAGCAGTCATGGGGAGCGGCCGGGAAGCGATGCTCCGGCGCCAGCCGGTAGGCCACCGAGACCACCACGGCGCCGGTCAGGCGGGCCAGGCTGCGGCAGAGGTTGTCGTGGGTGTCGAGGTTGCCGATGACGAAGCCGCCGCCGTGGAAGAACACCAGCAAGGGCAGGTCATTGCGGTCTTCCGGGCGATAGAGGCGCGCATCCAGCTCGCCCTCGGCGCCGGCCAGGGGCAGGTTGCGCACCTCGAACAGGCGCTCGCCGGGCATGGGCGACATCAGGTTGTCGCTGAACTGGCGGTACTGCACCGGGTCGAGCTGGCTGTAGTCCGGCTGCGGCATGTTGGCGAACTGCTGGAGCACCACGGCGATCTGGGGGTCGAGGGACATGCTGGAGCTCCTTAGGCGTCGGCCATCTGGAAGACCGGATTGGTCTCGTCGAGGAAGCTGGACAGGCGCCGTTCCAGCGCCGGTTTGAAGTTCTTGCGGGGCAGCAGCCAGAAGCGCCGGGCCTCTTCCGCCAGGCCACGGCCGATGCCGCCGGCCGCGCCGGTGATCACCGCCACCAGGCCAGGTTCGATTCGCATGGCTGAATCACCTCGTGTTGTTGTAGTGCTCGCCAGTAAAACCGTGGCGTCGGGCGGGGCCATCGTCCGATCAGACGATGCCGGAAAATGCCGGCTCCGCAGAATCCCGTAGGAATACGAGCTGCGGCGGCACGCCTGAGTCGGATGCAGCGTTCAAGGACCCCGAAGGGAGAACAAGAAGATGACGACGCTGCATCGAATCGAAGCCAAGCAGCTGGAACCCCGTTTCGCCCGTGGCTGGCACTGCCTGGGCCTGGCCGACCAGTATCGCAACGGCAAGCCCCACCGCCTGGATGCATTCGGCACCCGCCTGGTGGCGTTCGCCGGAGAGGATGGGCAGATCCGCATCCTCGACGGCTATTGCCCGCACATGGGCGCGGACCTCAGCGAAGGCTGCGTGGAAGGGGATGCCGTGCGCTGTCCGTTCCACGACTGGCGCTGGCGCGGTGACGGCGTTTGCGACGACATTCCCTACGCCAAGCGCATTCCGCCCCGGGCGAAGATCAAATCCTGGCCGGTGATGGAACAGAACAAGCTGCTGTTCGTCTGGAACGACCCGGAAGGCAATCCACCCATCGCCGAGCAGGCTATTCCCCGAATCGACCATTGCTTCAGCGACGAATGGGCCGAGTGGGAAGTGGCCGAACTGAAGATCGACACCAATTGCCGCGAGCTGATCGACAACGTGGCCGACATGGCGCACTTCGACTCGGTACACGGCACCGAGCTGACCCACTTCAGCAACAAGTTCGTCGGGCACCTGGCGATCCAGTACATGCGCGGCGGCAGCGCCCGCCTTTCCGGTGAAAGCGAACTGACCACGGTCGCCACCTACTTTGGTCCGGCCTACCAGATCACCGAGATGACCGGTGCCATGGGCGGCGTGCCGATCGAGTCCATCCTGCTCAACTGCCATGTGCCCATCGACATGCACAGCTTCACCCTGCGCTACGGCGTGCTGGTGAAGAAGGTTGCCGGCCTGACCGACGAGCAGAACCGCGCCATGGCCCAGGCCTATGTGAAACAGGCCCAGGACGCCTTCTATGAAGACGTCGCCATCTGGCACACCAAGACCCGCGTGGACAACCCGCTGCTGTGCGATGGCGATGGCCCCGTGTACCAGCTGCGCAAGTGGTACGACCAGTTCTACACCGATGTCGCCAACCTGGACGCCGCAGCGGCCGAACCCCGCTCGTTCGTTGTTCTCGACGTCACCGAGACCGCTTGACCCCTCCCTTGAGCCAATCGTCTGTCGATCAGCGGCAGACGATTTCTCTTGTGGAGAATGCCGATTCCTATGTATGAATCGGCTTATACATAAAAATAAGAAACCGGTTCAGACATGGCACAGATACTTACGCTCGACGAGTTCAGCGGAATGCTCCGCAACCTCTATCAAGGACCGCTGGAACACATTCCGTGGACCACTTTCCTCGATCAGTTGAAGAACTGCCTTTCATCCAAATACGCCACCTTCATCCTGCGCCCGCCGAGCCAGCATGTGGACGGCCTGAGTATTTCCACCATCGGCTCCTCGGCGGAGGTAACGGCCTCCTACAACCAGCACTTCTACAGCCTCGACCCCTTCGTCGGCCTGCCCAACCGCCAGGTCATCACCCTGGCCGAGTTCGTTTCGGACAGCGATTGGCAGAACTCCGAGTTCTACAAGAGCTTCATGGAGCCGGTGGACGTGTTTCACATCCTCGGTGCCGATATCACTGGCAGCGATGGCGCGCAGTGCCGCATCCGTATCTCCCGCGGCAAGAGCGATCCCCCGTTCGACCAACGCGACAAGGACCTGCTCACCCTGTTCCTGCCTCACCTTGAACAGGCGGTGATCCTGCACATGCACCTGAACCGGGTGGAGAGCGAGCGCAACCTCTATGCCGGAGCGGTGGATCAACTGGCGGTGGGGACCATCATCCTCGACCAGGACGGCAAGGTGCTGCAGAAGAATCGCCTGGCCGAACGGCTGCTGGAGGAAAAGGATGGCATCAAGCTGGTCAACGAGGGCCTGCAGGTAGGTACCGCGCGCGACAGCCAGGTCTTCCGCCAACTGGTCAAGCAGGCGCTGGCCTCGCAGAAGAGCAGCAACCCCTCGGTGGTCGAGGCCATGCGCGTGCAGCGCCCGTCCGGGCGGGCGGACCTGGGCATCATCGTCCGTTCGGTGCCGCCCAGCGCCTGGAGCGAAGGCAAGCAGTGCCCGACCGTGGTGATCTTCATCAGCGATCCGGAACAGGAGTCCAGCGCCCCGCAGGAGATCGTCAAGGCCCTGTTCGACCTGACCCCGGCCGAGGCGCAACTGGCCATGCTGCTGGCCAACGGCCTGACCCTGGACGAGGCCTCCGACGCCCTCGGCATCAGCCGCAACACCGCGCGGGCGCACCTGCGCTCGACCTTCTCCAAAACCGGGGTGACCCGCCAGACCATGCTGGTGCGGCTGATCCTCAGGAGTGTCGCCACCCTGGGGTGACGGGCGGCGGTGCTCGTTCCGCCTCCCGCTAGTCCATCCAGACGATGCCCCCGCTCCCGATGCGCGCGACCCTCTGCCAGGACACGTCACGGGAGCCCGCCATGCGCAGCCTGCCCACCATCCTGAAGACCGAACTCCTGGCCAAGAGCGACTGGTTCCAGATCGAGGCCCTGCACCTGGAATTCAGCAACGGCCAGCAACGGATCTACGAGCGCCTGCGCGGCTCCGGCTACCAGTCGGTGATCGTGGTCGCACAGCCCGACCCGGACCATGTGCTGCTGGTGCGCGAGTATGCGGTGGGCGTCGAGCAGCGGGTCCTGGGCCTGCCCAAGGGCGGCGTCGACGGCGACGAGACCCCGGAACAGGCGGCCAACCGCGAGCTCATGGAGGAAGTCGGCCTGCGTGCCAACCGCGTGCGGGAACTGGGCCTCCTGACCCTGGCGCCAGGCCACCTGTGCCACAGCTGCCGCGTGGTGCTGGCCGAAGACCTGCAGCCCTGCGCGGCCGAGGGTGACGAACCGGAACCGCTGGAGGTCATCCACGTGCCCCTTGCGCAGCTGCCGGCCCTGGTGGCCTCGGGGGAACTGCAGGAAGCACGCGCCATTGCCGCGCTGTTCATGGCACTCAGCAGGTCAGACCGGCATCTAGTCCGTTCGGACGAGGCGGCAAGTCGCAGCCCTTTCTAGTCTTGCCCCATAACAACATGTCCCTCCTGTGCAGAGGAATGATCATGAAAACAAGAAAAAAACTGTGTCTCGCCCTTGTCGTCTGCGCCTTCGCTGCCGCCTACACCGCCGTGATCATGCGCCCCCTGCCGCCGCCCCTGGCCGCCACCCAGTACTGCCCGCCCGCCTACCCCAGCTGTTTCATGCCGGTACCGACCATAGGCTCGCTATTGCCCTGATCGGGGTGCCCCGACGCCAGCGAACGCTTGCGCGCCACGCCGAGGCCCTCGCCCAGCCCGCACACCGGCCAGGCTGCCCGGCGGCCCGCGACCGGATGCCGCACAGCTGCCACGGGTTCGGCCGCCGGCTGCCCAATCCACGCGCCTTGCGGCCTGGAACCCTGGTCGCCGCCATCTGATATGGTTTTTGCCGACCTACCTGAATCTGTTTTGCCGATCAGTGCCTTCCTATAGTCCGTCTCGCCGTAACAGCCTGATGGGCACTGATCATGAGCGAGAGAATCCCGGCGCAGGTCATCGAGGTCACCCCCTCCCTGCCGCCCGCTGCAAACAAACCCCTGTCCGCTTCCAACGGACCTGTCCACACCCGCCGCTTCACCGGCTTCTATCGCGACCTGCGCCGTATCGGCGCGGGCCTGTTGTGCCTGTTGTTCTTCGGCACGCTCTGGCTGGATTGGGATGGCCGCCAGGCGGTGCTCTGGAGCCTGGAGGACAGCAAGTTCTACATCTTCGGCGCGACCTTCTGGCCGCAGGACTTCATCCTGCTCTCGGGCCTGCTGATCATCTGCGCCTTCGGTCTGTTCTTCATCACGGTGTTTGCCGGCCGCGTCTGGTGCGGCTACACCTGCCCGCAGAGCGTCTGGACCTGGATGTTCATGTGGTGCGAACAGGTCACCGAGGGCGACCGCAACCAGCGCATCAAGCTGGCCGCCGCGCCCTGGAGCGCCGGCAAGCTGCTGCGCCGCAGCGCCAAGCACAGCCTGTGGCTGGCCATCAGCGTGGCCACGGCCATCACCTTCGTCGGCTACTTCACCCCGGTGCGTGAGCTGGTGGCGAACCTCGCCACCTGGGAGGTCGGCGGCACCGCGCTGTTCTGGGTGATCTTCTTCACCGCCGCCACCTATATAAATGCAGGCTGGATGCGCGAGCAGGTGTGCATCCACATGTGTCCCTACGCGCGCTTCCAGAGCGTGATGTTCGACAAGGACACCCTGATCGTCTCCTACGACGCCGCCCGCGGCGAGTCCCGCGGCCCGCGCAAGAAGGACAGCGACCCGAAGGCCCAGGGCCTGGGCGACTGCATCGACTGCCAGATGTGCGTGCAGGTCTGCCCCACCGGCATCGACATCCGCGATGGCCTGCAGATCGCCTGCATCGGCTGCGCCGCCTGCATCGACGCCTGCGACTCGATCATGGACCGCATGGGCTACGCCCGCGGCCTGGTGGGCTACAGCTCGGAACGCGCCCTGGAGGGTGGCAGGACCCGGCTGCTGCGCCCGCGCCTGGTCGGCTACGCCATCGCCCTGCTGCTGATGATCATCGCCCTGATCTGGATGGGGAGCGCCCGCCCGCAACTGTCGGTGGACGTGATCAAGGACCGCGGCATGTTCCGCGAGAACGCCGCCGGCGAGGTCGAGAACATCTACAACCTCAAGCTGATCAACAAGACCCAGCAGGACCAGCGCTATGTCGTGGAACTGGCGGACGCCCCCGGTTTCCGCCTGCAGGGCGAGCACGAGGTGAGCATCGGCGCCGGCGAGATCCTCTCGCTGCCGGTCTCGGTGGCGCAAACCGATGACAGCGGACCGGCCGGCTCGCGTCCGCTGCGCTTCGTGGTGCGCAGCCTGGATGCGCCGGAAAACGAGGCCAGCGCCAGCAGCACCTTCGTCAGCCCGAGGCGCTGAAGCATGGCTCGTGACCGTGGCGGGGCACACGCCGAGCGCTTAGAGTTGGGCACCCACTGGCCGCTGCCCAACCAGGAAAAGATGAAGCGTTACGAGAAATTCGCCGACGAGATCGCCGAACTGATCCGCACCGGGGTGCTGGCGCCCGGACAGAAGGTGCCCTCGGTGCGCCACGCCAGCCGCACCTACGGCGTGAGCGCGTCCACGGTGTTCCAGGCCTACTACCTGCTGGAGAGCCGCGGGCTGATCATGGCCCGCGCGCGCTCCGGCTACTTCGTCTGCGAACACGTGCGCCGGCCGCTGCCCGAGCCCCAACCGGGGCCGCGGGAAGCGGCGACCACCGAGGTCGACGTCAGCGAACTGGTGTTCTCGGTCCTCAGCTCCATCAAGGACCCGGACACCGTGCCCTTCGGTTCCGCGTTCCCCAGCCCGGAACTCTTTCCCCTGCAGCGCCTGGCCCGCTCGATGGCCCATGCGGTGCGGGAGATGGACCCCCGCTCCACGGTGGCCGACATGACGCCCGGCAACCACGCCCTGCGCCGGCAGATCGCCCTACGCTACATGGTCGGCGGCCTGCCGCTGCCCATCGAGGAACTGGTGATCTGCAATGGTGCGCTCGAAGCGCTGAACCTCTGCCTGCAGGTGGTCGCCCGCCCCGGCGACCTGGTGGCCATCGAGGCGCCGGCCTTCTACGCCAGCCTGCAAGTACTGGAGCGGCTCAAACTGAAGGCGGTGGAAATCCCCGTTCACCCCCGCGACGGCATCGACCTGCAGGTGCTGGAAGACAGCCTGGAACGGCTGCCGATCAAGGCCTGCTGGTTCATGAGCAACTTCCAGAACCCGATGGGCGCCAGCCTTTCCGAGGACAAGAAGCGCCAACTGGCGGCCCTGCTGGCCAAGCATCAGGTGCCGATGATCGAGGACGATGTCTACGCCGAGCTGTATTTCGGCCAGCACGCGCCCAAGCCGGTGAAGGCCTTCGACAGCGAAGGCCTGGTCATGCATTGCAGCTCCTTCTCCAAGAGCCTGGCCCCCGGCTATCGCGTGGGCTGGGTATCCGGCGGCCGTTTCGCCGGACAGATCGAGCGGCTCAAGCTGATGACCAGCATTTCCGCCTCGGTGCCGGCCCAGGCCGCCATTGCCGACTACCTGCAGCACGGCGGTTACGACCGCCATCTGCGCAAGCTGCGCTATGCCCTGGAAAGCCAGCGCAACGCCATGCTCGCGGCGGTCGCCCGGCATTTCCCGGAAGAAACCCGCGTCAGCCGGCCGGAGGGGGGCTACTTCCTCTGGCTGGAATTCCCCGAGCAGGTGGATTCGCTACGCCTGTTCCAACTCGCCCTGGCCCAAGGGATCAGCATCGCGCCAGGTCCGATTTTTTCCGCAACACGGCGTTTCAGCCATTGCGCCCGCCTCAACTTTGGTCATCCCTGGAGCAACTCCAGCGAACAGGCAATGGAAACTCTCGGCAGAATTATTCGGTCTCTTATGGGTAATCCCTGACAGAGCTGGAGTCGCTATCGTTCGAGCTGACGGGATAATCCTGCAATGGAGCTTTCCCGTTGGCTTGTTATACTTTCAATCGTTCTTTCCGGGGTTCCCGCAAATTCGGCGTCTATTCCCGGATTAACGACAGGGTCTTTCCGTAGTGCGCAGGAAAGTGCCCGAAGTTGCGATAGTTGAACTTTTTCTTACAAGAAGGCCGTGCCAACGGCCCAGGCCGGGTGGGCTGCGGAACCTCGGCCAACGCCTCTAGACTGCCCGATTGCCATCAAGACCATTAATCAAGAAAACGGAAAAATCACGTGACGAAAGACGAACTGCGCGCCGAACTCGAGCGCCAGGCGCAACGTTACAAGGATGTATACGGCGGCGAGGTCACGACCTATGCCGCGCAAAGGGATCCTGAGCGAAAACCCTGGCGCAAAAAACCCAGCCTGCTCGACAAAAGCTTCGAAAAAGAGCTGGAAAAGATCGAAAAAGAGCTCGGCCAGGAACCCTGACAATTTGTCGCACCCTTCCAGCGGAGGGAATCACTCGTATTGATTTGCGACAACTTGCGGGTGGCATGCCGGAAACCGCTCGACGTCCGGGTCTGGGCGACGACCGGTTTTCTGGCATAATCGCCGCCCCTTCATGAGCCAGTCACACAACCTTCATGTTCGATCTATTCAGCGGGCTAGATGCCTGGCTGGTGCTGAGCCTCTGTCTCGCCCTGGCATTCGTCCTGACATTCGAATTCATCAACGGTTTCCATGACACCGCCAACGCGGTGGCTACCGTCATCTACACCAAGGCCATGTCGCCCTACCGGGCGGTGATCCTCTCAGGGATCTTCAATTTCCTTGGCGTGCTGCTGGGCGGTGTTGGCGTGGCCTATGCCATCGTCCACCTGTTGCCCGTGGAACTGCTGATCAACGTCAACACCGGCCACGGCCTGGCCATGGTGTTCAGCCTGCTCACCGCAGCGATCGCCTGGAACCTGGGCACCTGGTACTTCGGTATCCCGGCCTCCAGCTCCCACACCCTGATCGGTTCGATCCTCGGCGTCGGCCTGGCCAACGCGGTACTCACCGACCTGCCCCTGGGCGAAGGCGTGAACTGGGGCAAGGCCATCGACATCGGCCTGTCGCTGATCTTCTCCCCGGCCGCGGGTTTCATGATCGCGGCCCTGCTGCTGCTGGGCCTGAAGTGGCTGTACCCGCTGTCGAAGATGCACAAGACCCCGGAAACCCGCAAGGAACTGGACGAGAAGAAGCATCCGCCCTTCTGGAACCGACTGGTGCTGGTGCTTTCCGCCATGGCCGTGAGCTTCGTGCACGGTTCCAACGACGGTCAGAAAGGCATCGGCCTGATCATGCTGGTGCTGATCGGCATCGTTCCCGCCAAGTTCGTGCTCGACCTCAACAGCACCACCTACCAGATCGAGCGCACCCGCGATGCGGCCACTCACCTGAGCCAGTTCTACCAGCGCCACACCGATACCCTCGGCGAGATGCTGGCGCTCGGCAAGAGCAACGGCAGCGAGATGCCGCAGCTCTATCGTTGCGATCCGAAGCAGACCGAGCCGACCATCGCCGCCCTGCTCAAGGTGCTGAACGGAGTCGCCAGCTACAACGACCTGAGCGATGACACCCGCGTGCAGGTACGCCGTTACCTGCTCTGCCTGGACGACACCGCGAAGAAGGTGGGCAAGCTCTCCGAACTGCCGGCGCGTGAAAAGGCCGACCTGGAGAAGCTGCGCAAGGACCTGACCGCCACCACCGAATACGCCCCGTTCTGGGTGATCCTGGCGGTGGCCCTGGCCCTGGGCATCGGCACCATGGTCGGCTGGAAGCGCGTGGTGCGCACCGTCGGCGAGAAGATCGGCAAGCAGGGCATGTCCTATGCCCAGGGCATGAGCGCGCAGATCACCGCCGCCTGCGCCATCGGCATGGCCAACATCTACAGCCTGCCGGTGTCCACCACCCACGTGCTGTCCTCCGGCGTCGCCGGCACCATGGTCGCCAACAAGAGCGGCCTGCAGGGCAGCACCGTGCGCAACATCCTGATGGCCTGGATCCTTACCCTGCCCACCTCGATGGCGCTCTCCGCCGGTCTGTTCTGGCTGGCCAATACCTTTATCGTCTGATCTGGACGAGCATGAAAAAGGGCGCCTTGTGGCGCCCTTTTTCGTTCTGGACTCTGGCTGGGTAGGGTGGGCTTCAGCCCACCAATGGAACTCAGCCGTGTAGGGTGGATAGCGCTTTTCTATCCACCAGCGAGGCCACGCAAGGCACCGATGGTGGAAATCCCCAAAGGGATTTCCACCCTACGCGCTGCCCCCTGGTGACTCGAAGGGCAGCCCTTCGGCCTGCTTGGCGAATGAATTCGCCCCTACAAGGACGCGCCCTGCCGTCCCTCAGCGGCGCTTGCTGCCCCCCAGCAGCGAGCCCATCAGCCCGCGTACCAGTTGCCGGCCCAGTTGGTTGGCAGCCTGGCGCACCGCCGTTTTCATGGCCTGACTGGCGAAAGTGCCAAGCAGCTCGCCCGCCAGGTCGCCCATGCCGGGCTGGCTCGCCGCCGGCTTGCCACCGCGCGGCTCGGGCTCCTCGACCGGCTTCCGGGCTGCTCGGGCGGTGAGCATTTCATAAGCGGACTCACGGTCGATGGCCTTGTCGTAATGGCCGGCCTGGGGCGAATTGCGCACCAGGGCAGCTCGCTCGGTCTCGTTCAGCGGGCCGATGCGCGATTGCGGCGGGGCGATAGCCACGCGCCGGACCATGGCCGGCGTGCCCTTTTCTTCCAGGGTGCCCACCAGGGCTTCACCTATGCCCAGTTCGGTGAGCACGGCCAGGGTGTCCAAAGCCGGGTTCGGGCGGAAACCGTCGGCCACCGCGCGCAGGGCCTTCTGCTCCTTCGCAGTGAAGGCGCGCAAGCCATGCTGGATGCGCAGCCCGAGCTGGGCCAGCACGTCGTCCGGCAGGTCGCTGGGAGACTGGGTGACGAAGTAGACGCCAACGCCCTTGGAGCGGATCAGCCGCACCACTTGCTCCAGGCGCTCCTGCAATGCCTTCGGGGTATCGGCGAACAACAGGTGGGCCTCGTCGAAGAACAGCGCCAGCACCGGCTTGTCGGCATCACCGCGTTCGGGTAGTTGCTCGAAGAGCTCGGCCAGCAGCCATAGCAGGAAGGTGGCGTAGACCTTGGGCGCTTCGTGGACCAGCCGGCTGGCATCCAGCAGGTGGATGCGCCCGCGACCGTCGCGGTCGGGCTGGAGGATGTCCTCCAACTGCAGCGCCGGCTCGCCAAAAAGCGCCTCGGCCCCCTGCTGCTCCAGCGTTGCCAGGCGCCGCAACAGGGCCTGGGCGGAAGCGCCGGCGAACAGGGCGCGGTCCTCGCCGAGGAGGTCCGGATTGGCCTTGAGGTGGTTGAGCAGGGCCTTGAGGTCCTTGAGATCGAGCAGTAGCAGGCCTTCGCGGTCGGCCACCTGGAAGGCGGCATAGAGCGCGGCCTGCTGGCTGTCGGTGAGCTCCAGCAGGTTGCCCAGTAGCAGTGGCCCCATCTCGGAGAGGGTGGTGCGCAGCGGGTGGCCGGACTGGCCGGCGACGTCCCAGAGGGTGACGGGATAGGCCCGTGGCTGATGGCCGAGCCAGGGCATGGCGGCAATGCGTTCGGCCACCTTGCCCTGGGGATTGCCCGCAGCGCCGAGGCCGCAGAGATCGCCCTTGATATCCGCGGCGAACACGGCGACACCGGCGTCGCTGAAGGCCTCCGCCAGGCGCTGCAGCGTCACCGTCTTGCCGGTGCCGGTGGCACCGGCGACCAGGCCATGGCGGTTGGCCAGTTTCATGGCCTGGGAAACGGCATTGCCCGCAGGGTCAGCGCCAAGAATCAGGGAAAGTTGCTCGGGCATTTTGCCTTCCTCGGATTAAAGCTTTCACAGGACCGCGCCGATAACTAAACCGACGTTTCTACTCAGTTTTTCTGCACTTGAGTGCCATGAAAGACTGGTGCCTGACCCAACCGGACGCAAGCAAACATGATCAAAAACCTCAGGTTCAGCCACAAGATCCTGCTGGCCGCCTCGCTGGTGGTAATCGCAGCCTTCTCGTTGTTCACCCTGTACAACGATTACCTGCAAAGGAATGCGCTCCGTGACGACCTGCAAAACTATCTGCAGGAAATGGGCGATGTGACCGCCAGCAACATCCAGAACTGGCTTTCCGGCCGGATCCTGCTGGTGGAGAGCGTGGCCGAATCCCTCGCCGCCAATCCCTCGGACGAGGCGGTGCCGGCCCTGCTGCAACAGCGCGCGCTGACCTCCACCTTCGCCTTCACCTACTTCGGGGCCCAGGACGGCAAGTTCACCATGCGCCCGGACAGCCCGATGCCGGACGGCTATGACCCGCGCACCCGCCCCTGGTACCAGGGCGCCAAGAGCGCCGGCGGCACCACCCTCACCGAACCTTACGTGGACGCCGCCACCGGTCATCTGATCATGACCATCGCCACGCCGGTGCAGTCCCTGGGCGTCGCCGGTGGCGATCTGGGTCTCGATACCCTGGTGAAGATCATCAACGCCCTGGACTTCCGCGGCACGGGCCACGCCTTCCTGGTCAGCGCCGACGGCAAGATCCTGGTGCACCCGAACAAGGACATGGTGATGAAGACCCTGCGGGACGCCTTCCCGCGGAACACCCCGGCCATCGGCAGCGGCTTCAGCGAAGTGGAGTTGGATGGCGCCACACACATCGTCACCTTCACTCCGATCAAGGGCCTGCCCTCGGTCAACTGGTACCTCGGCCTGTCGATCGACAAGGGCAAGGCCTACAGCCTGCTCAGCGAGTTCCGCGCCTCGGCCATCATTGCCACCCTGATCGCCGTGGTGCTCATCATCATGCTGCTGGGCATGCTGATCCGCGTGCTGATGCAACCGCTGCACACCATGGGCCGCGCCATGCAGGACATCGCCCAGGGCGAAGGCGACCTGACCCGCCGCCTGGCCATTCACGCCCAGGACGAGTTCGGCGAACTGGCCAGCGCCTTCAACCGCTTCGTCGAGCGGATCCACGGTTCCATCCGCGAAGTGTCCTCGGCCACCACCCAGGTCAACCAGGTGGCACGCCTGGTGCTCAGCGCCTCCAACTCCTCGATGAGCAACTCCGACGAGCAGGCCAACCGCACCAACAGCGTGGCCGCGGCGATCAACGAGCTGGGCGCCGCCGCCCAGGAGATCGCCCGCAATGCCGCCGACGCCTCGCACCAGGCCTCCTCCGCCCGCACCCTGGCCGAGGACGGCCGCCAGGTGGTGGAACGCACCATCGCCGCGATGAACGAGCTGTCCGGGAAGATCCGCGCCTCCTGCGGCAACATCGAAACGCTGAACAGCAAGACGGTGAACATCGGCCAGATCCTCGAAGTGATCAAGGGCATCTCCGAGCAGACCAACCTGCTGGCCCTCAACGCCGCCATCGAAGCCGCCCGCGCCGGTGAAGCCGGCCGGGGCTTCGCGGTGGTGGCAGACGAGGTGCGCAACCTGGCCCACCGCACCCAGGAGTCGGCCCAGGAAATCCAGCAGATGATCGAGGAGCTGCAGGTCGGCGCCCGCGAGGCGGTCAGCACCATGACCGAGAGCCAGCGTTACAGCGAAGAGAGCGTGGCCATCGCCAACCAGGCCGGCGAGCGCCTGGGCAGCGTGACCCAGCGCATCGGCGAGATCGACGGCATGAACCAGTCGGTGGCCACCGCCACCGAGGAACAGACCGCCGTGGTCGACTCGCTGAACATGGACATCACCGAGATCAACACCCTCAACCAGGAGGGCGTGGAGAACCTCCAGGCCACCCTGCGCGCCTGCGCCGACCTCGACCAGCAGGCCGCGCGCCTGCAGCAACTGGTGGGGAGCTTCCGGATCTGACGCAGGGGAGCCTCGCGTAGGGTGGACCACGCTCTTGCGGTCCACCGATCGTCGTTCGGCATGGCGCCGCTGGTGGATAAAAAGAGCGTTATCCACCCTACGAAACTGAGTCAGGACCGTAGGTTGGCGCCGAGCCTGCGAGGCCCAACGGTCCTGGTTTCAGCTCCGCGTGTTGGGCTTCGCTTCGCTCAGCACCAACCTACAAGAGCCGTCCCCAGCTAAACCGGAAAGGCGCCCTAGGGCGCCTTCTTCTTTTCTTCCTCTTCCTGCACCTTGCGCCACAACTCGGCTGCACCGGGAAACTCGGTGCCATTGTCCTCGCCGAGCTCATCCGGGTCATAGCGTCGTACGCAGCCCTCGCCCAGGATGGGCGGCGGGCTGGAGGTAGCGCGGTCGCGTGGATCGGCCATGGGCGGGTTCCTCAGACTTCAGGGGGCTGGCCGGCTTCGTGCCGGGCGAAGGCCTTGACCGCGCGCAGCACATCGCGGCGGCTGATCTGACCGACCAACCTGCCGTCTTCCACCACCGGGAAGCGCCGGCGCTTGTCGCGCAGGAAGCGCTGGCACAGGTCGATGATGTCTGCCTCCGGCGAAATGGATTCCACCGGGGTGGACATGTAGCCGCTGACGCTGCCGCCAGCAGCTTCGCGGCAGGCGCCCGAAAGTACAGCGCGCAGGCAGTCGCCTTCGGAGATCATGCCGATCAGATGGCCCTGGGAGTCCACCACCGGCGCGCCGGATATGTGGTGCTCCAGCAGGCGGTCGATGGCATCTAGAAGGTCGGTGTCGGACCTGAAGGTCACCAGATGGTGACTCATGCAGTCACGCACCCTGATGGACTTGAGCATGGGCGGGCTCCTCTGCCGATGGACCGGCGCGGGTGCCCGCCAACGGCATCAGTTGAACACGACGGTCTTGTTGTCGTGGACCAGCACCCGGTCTTCAAGGTGATAGCGTAGCCCACGGGACAGGACCATCTTCTCCACGTCCTTGCCGAAACGGACCATGTCCTCGACGCTGTCGCGATGGCTCACCCGCACCACGTCCTGCTCGATGATGGGGCCGGCATCCAGTTCCTCGGTGACGTAGTGGCACGTGGCGCCGATCAGCTTCACGCCGCGCAGCGATGCCTGGTGATAGGGCTTGGCGCCGACGAAGGACGGCAGGAAGCTGTGGTGAATGTTGATCACCTGGTGGGCATAGCGCTGGCAGAGTTCGGGCGGAAGGATCTGCATGTAGCGGGCGAGCACCACGGTATCGGCGTTGTGCTCCTCCACCAGGCGGGAGACCTGGTCGAAGGCCGGCTGCTTGTCCTTCGGATCCACCGGCACATGGAAGTAAGGGATGCCGTGCCATTCCACCATGCTGCGCAGATCGTCGTGGTTGGCGATCACACAGGGAATCTCGCAGTCCAGCTCGCCGCTGTGCCAACGGTGCAGCAGGTCGGCCAGGCAGTGGGAATCGCGGCTGGCCATCAGCACCACGCGTTTCTTCACTTCGGAGTCGGTCACTCGCCATTCCATGGAGAACTCACGGGCGATGGGGGCGAACGCCTGGCGGAAACCGTCGAGATCGAACGGCAGGGAATCGGCCCGGATCTCATGGCGCATGAAGAACCAGCCGCTCTGATTATCCGAGTGGTGGCTGGCTTCGGTGATCCAGCCGTTATAGGTAGCCAGGAAGTTGCTGACCTTGGCTACGATGCCGACGCCGTCCGGACAGGCAATCACCAGACGAAATGTGCGCATGGGGGAACACTCCAGAGACTTCGCAAAGGCGGCCATTCTAGCCAGTGCGCGAGAAAACTTCAGTAACCTCGTAGCCTGGAGGGGATTACCGGCGCTCTCCTACAACTCGCCGCGCACAACTAAGGGGCGCCAGACCGCTGATATAGCGGCCTTCGCAGCGCAATTATGCGTTGGCGCGGGAGCGGGACTAATATGAGATAAAAGAAGCCACCATCAATGGGAACAAAAGTTTTCCTGCTTATTTACTTGCGGTTTATCGCTGTCTATTATTGCTGACACTTCGTAAACACAAGTCACCACCAGATTCCAACAAGGGACGCCGACATGTCGCTGATCAACGAATACCGGGCAACGGAAGAAGCCATCAAAGAGCTCCAAGAGCGCCTGAAGAACCTGTCCCAGGACGACAAGCTCAAGAAAGAACTGGAATTTGAAGGCAAACTGCGCACGCTGATGGGCGAATACCAGAAGTCCCTGCGTGACATCATTGCCCTGCTCGACCCCGATGCCCGCACCAGCAAGCTGCCGCGCGCCGCCAAGGCCGCCAGCACCGGCAGCAAGCGTGCCCGCAAGGTCAAGCAGTACAAGAACCCCGAGACCGGTGAAGTCATCGAGACCAAAGGCGGCAACCACAAGACCCTGAAAGAGTGGAAAGCCAAGTGGGGCGCCGACACCGTCGAGAGCTGGGCCACGATTCTGGGCTAAGCCTCGCGCAATAGAAAGAACGCCAGCAACCGCTGGCGTTTTTTATTGGCCCGGACTTAAGCCCGGAAAGTTTTTCGGCCGCGTTCACACCCCGAAGCGGCGGCCCAGTTCCATGGCATATCCGCGCCATTCCTGCAACACCGCATGTTGTGCCGGCTCAGTCTTTGCCAGCAATTCATCCAGTACCTGGAAAAAACTCGCCAGGGTATTAGGCGCGCCGAATTCCGGGCTCTTCAGCCGATTTCGACAAAATTCCAACCA
Organism: Metapseudomonas cellulosilytica; assembly: GCF_049334135.1. Classification (NCBI taxonomy): domain Bacteria; kingdom Pseudomonadati; phylum Pseudomonadota; class Gammaproteobacteria; order Pseudomonadales; family Pseudomonadaceae; genus Metapseudomonas; species Metapseudomonas cellulosilytica. The sequence goes on from NZ_JBHZGN010000012.1 coordinate 65,960, forward strand.
ACGCCCCTGCTCTGACTCCGACAAAGTTTCAGGGAAGTTTCTGGCGCGGTAGCGAAACAGCAATTCCGGCAGGCGCGGGTCGTCGAATGGCCAGTTCTCCCGCGACAGCTGCTGCGGATCGGCACGCCGTACTTGTTCGCAGAGCCGGCGATCACGGTCACCGAGGAATCCGTCGTACAACTGCTGCTCCGGATCATCCAGCGAGGAGAATTCCTCTTGCGCATAAATGACCGGCAACTTGGCTTGCCAGAGGGCGGCGTGCTCAGTGAGCAGGGCTGCGCGATGCCGGCACAGGTCGAGATCGACGCCCAGGCGCTGTCGATCGGCCTCGCGCATCACCGTCAGGGGCGCCACCACCGGGCAGCGATTGATATGCAGCAGCTTGAGCGGCACCGGCAGTTCACCCTCCGCCAGTTCGTCGCGACGGGTATAGAGCCGCTGGCGCAGGGTATCGCCATCCAGGTCCAGGAGCGGCGCCGGGTCGGCCTGCAGGTCAAGCACGATCAGTGCGTTGCGATTGCGCGGGTGCCAGGCCAGCGGCAGTACCACCGCCAGGTAATGCCGCTCGCCGGAGAAGCGCCCGGATATGTGCACCAGCGGCTGCAGCAGCCGCACCTGCTCCTGCACCTTGTGCTTGCTGCGCAGCTGATAGAGGTAGTCGAACAGTTTCGACTGGCGCTGGCGCAGCAGGCGCGCCAGCGCGATGGTCGCGCGCACGTCCGACAGCGCGTCGTGGGCCTGGCCGTGGTCGATGCCGTTGGCTGCGGTGAGCAGCTCCAGGCGCAGGCTGACGCGACCATCCTGCTGCGGCCATTCGATCCCCTCGGGACGCAATGCATAGGCGGTGCGGACCAGGTCGATCAGGTCCCAGCGGCTGTTGCCGCCCTGCCATTCGCGGGCGTAGGGGTCGTAGAAATTGCGGTAGAGGCTGTAGCGCGTGACCTCATCGTCGAAGCGCAGGCTGTTGTAGCCGGCGCCGCAGGTGCCCGGCAGTGCCAGCTCGGCGTGCACCCGATGCATGAACTCCGCTTCCCCCAGCCCTTTCGCCGCCAGGGTGGAGGGCAGGATTCCGGTAACCAGGCAGGCGGCCGGATGCGGCAGGATGTCATCGCTGGGCTTGCAGTAGAGATTGATCGGCTCGCCGATCTCGTTGAGCGCCTCGTCGGTACGGATTCCGGCCACCTGCAGCGGCCGGTCGCAGCGGGGATTGATCCCGGTGGTTTCGTAGTCGTGCCAGAAAATGCTGGAAGTCACGGCGTTCCCCTTGTACGTGAGGCCGGCAGTCTAACACCGGGCTGCACCTCTCAACGGCGCCGAACGCGCGGGGAAATTTCGCCTTCGGCCCCGCTTGCTGCGTACTTTCCGGCGCGCCTAGAATCGCGCCTCCGCACGCTCGCCTCGACAAGGACTGACCGACATGCCCGTGCCTCATGCCGCTTTCGGATGCGCCTGCGCAACGGCTGCCCCGTCGAAAGCCCCAAGTCCTTCACAGCATGCGGCATGACTCCGCCCTGTCCGGTTGCCTGGATACCGGCCGCTCGCTAGCATCGGGCTTTCCCCTTGGCGCCCCGCCGATGCCCGCACCCCGAGCTCCTTCCCATCCCGCCGATGCCACGGCCCAGCCGCTGGACACCCGCTACCAGGTGGAAACCCCCGAAGGCATCGACCTGGTCCTGCGACCGGCCGGCCTGCTGCCGCGCGCCCTGGCCTATACGATCGACCTGGCGATCCGCGGCGCCGTGATGCTGCTGCTTTTCGTCGCCCTGGCCCTGCTCGGGCAGTTCGGTTTCGGCCTCGGGTTGATCCTGATGTTCCTGCTCAACTGGTGGTACATGGTGCTCTTCGAAGTGCTCAACCAGGGGCGCTCGCCGGGCAAGCAGGTGATGGGTCTGCGGGTGATCCACGACGACGGCACCCCCATCGGCTGGTCGGCTTCCCTGGTGCGCAACCTGCTGCGCTTCGTCGACCTGCTGCCCTTCGCCTATACCCTCGGCATACTCAGTTGCCTCATGCACCCGAGCTTCAAGCGCCTGGGTGACATCGCCGCCGGCAGCCTGGTGGTCTACCGCGACGAGAAGGCCCAGCGCCCGGAACTGCCGGAGGCGGAGCCGGAACGCGCGCCCTTCCCCCTGAGCCTCGCCGACCAGCGTGCCCTGCTCGGCTTCGCGGAACGCCAGGCCAGTCTGTCCCAGGCGCGCCGCACCGAGCTTGCCGCCATACTGGCCGAGCCGCTGGCGGTGCCACCTGAGCAGGCGCAAGCACGCATCAATGGCATCGCCCGTGGCCTGCTGGGGTCGAACGCGCCATGAAACAGAACCTCTTCGAACGCCATCACCAGGCCAACTGGAAAGCCTTCGCCGAGTTGCTCGATCGCCTCGAACGCGGCAAGGCCGACGCCCGCGCCTGCGAATCCTTTGCCGGCGACTATCGACAGATCTGCCAGCACCTGGCCCTGGCCCAGGAGCGCGGTTACAGCAGCCACCTGGTGGACCACCTGCAACGCCTCGCCATGCGCGGCCACCAGCAGTTCTACCGTCACCGCAGCCACCTCGGCGCGCGCCTGCTGGGCTTCGTCCTCGGCGGTTTCCCGCGTCTGGTGCGCGACCAGTGGCGCAGCATCGCCGCCGCCAGCCTGCTGTTCTACGGCAGCCTGCTGGTGATGGGCCTGCTGGTCCACAATTGGCCGGACCTGGTCTACAGCCTGCTGGACCCGGAGCAGGTGTCGTCGATGGAGTCCATGTACGATCCGGATGCCCGGCGCATCGGCCCCATGAGCGAACGGGACGCGGGGGACGACTGGATGATGTTCGGCCACTACATCATGAACAACATCGGCATCGCCTTTCAGACCTATGCCGGCGGCCTGCTCCTGGGTATCGGCAGCCTGTTCTTCCTGTTCTTCAACGGGCTGTACATAGGCGCCGTGGCCGGCCATCTGACCCAGATCGGCTTCGGCGAGACCTTCTGGTCCTTCGTCATCGGCCACGGTGCCTTCGAACTCACCGCCATCGCCTTCGCCGGCGCTGCTGGCCTGCAGCTGGGCTGGGCCTTGCTCGCCCCCGGCCGCCTGCCCCGTGCCGAAGCCCTGCGCCTGGCCGCCGGACGCAGCGTGCAGCTGGTGGCCGGGGTGATCCTGCTGCTGGTGATCGCGGCTTTCATCGAGGCCTACTGGTCGTCCATCCGCCTGGTGGAACCCCAGGTGAAATACCTGGTGGGCGCGGGCCTCTGGTTGCTGGTGGGGGTCTACTTCGGACTGGTCGGCAGGAGGGCCCATGCGGCTGACTGACGCCAGCGTCGCCATTCGCCCACGCAGCGCCTGGGAGGCCATGGACCTCGGCGTGCTGCTGGCGCGCCGCCACGCCGGGCTACTGATGGCCAGCTGGGCAATGGTCACCCTGCCGGTGTTCGGTCTGCTCAGCCTGATCTGCTGGAACTACCCGGGCCTGGCGATCTTCATCTTCTGGCTGCTCAAGCCGGCCTATGAACGGCTGCCGCTGTACATCCTCTCCCGCGCCCTGTTCGGCGACACGCCCACCCTCAAGGAAGCCCTGCGCGCCTATCCGCGGCTACTCAAGCCACAACTGATCGCCAGCCTAACCTGGCGCCGGCTCAGCACCACCCGCAGTTTCGATCTGCCGGTGCTGCAACTCGAAGGGCTCGCCGGTCAGGCCCGCAGCCAGCGCCTGGTGGTCCTGGGGCAACGCGACGCGGGTGGCGCGACCTGGCTGACGGTGATCGGCGTGCACCTGGAATCGGCCCTCTGGTTCGGCCTGGCCACCCTGCTCTACCTGATGCTGCCCAAACAGGTCGCGGTCGACTGGGACTGGCAACAGCTCCTGGAGGTCGCCTCGGGCGATTGGCTCTGGCTGGAGCACCTTTCCAACAGCCTCTACCTGCTGGTGCTGACGATCTGGGGCCCGGTATACGTGGCCTGTGGCTTCACCCTCTACCTCAACCGCCGCACCGCCCTGGAAGGCTGGGACATCGAGCTGCAGTTCCGCCGCATGCGCCAGCGCCTGACCGGCACCGCCTATGCCCTGCTGCTGGGGCTGGCGCTGCTGCTCAGCCAGTTGCCGCAAGCGGCCATGGCGGACGAGGCCCCGGCCTTCTGCCCCGCCCCCCAGGCGTTCCTGGATGGCCCCGACACGGAACGCCTCACCCACCAGGCGCTGACCAGCAAGGCCGCGAAGGACGCCATCAACGCCCAGCTAGACGCGCCGCCCTTCCAGAACCGCGAAACAGTCACCCGCTGGCGCCTGGGCGAGGAAAGCGCCGACCAGCAGGACACGCCCGAGGATGCGGAGGGCTGGGCCGAGTTCATCCGTAACCTGTTCAAGCTGGCCGAGTACGCCAGGAGCCTGGATACCCTCGCGCTGGTGATCAAGGTGCTGCTCTGGGGCCTGGTGATCAGCCTCCTGGTCCTGCTGCTCTGGCGTTACCGCGACTGGCTGAGCGCCTTCGCCAGCCGCCTCGGCCTACCCCAGCGCCGCCCGCGCGAAGCCCCCTCGGTGCTCTTTGGCCTGGAACTGACACCGGAGAGCCTGCCCGACGACGTCGCCGGGGAGTCCGAGCGCCTCTGGGCGACCCAGCCCCGCGAAGCCCTTGGCCTGCTCTACCGCGCCCTGCTCAGCCGCCTCCTGCACGATTTCCGCCTGCCGCTCAGGCAATCCCATACCGAGGGCGAGGTGCTGCAGTTGGTGCGTCGTCTGGAAAACACCGACCTGGAAGGGTTCAGCCAGGCCCTCATGGGACACTGGCAGAACCTGGCCTACGGTCATCGCCTGCCCTCCGCGGAACTGCACCAGAGCCTCTGCGACCACTGGCGGCGGCTGTTTGCCACAGGAGTCGCGCCATGAGCCTGCGTCCGCGCGTCCTCATCGGCGCCAGCCTGTTCCTGCTGCTGGGACTGTTGGCGATTTACATCGCCGGGCACCTGCAGTCCTACCAGGACACCGTCGAACACGGCCCATCCCCGGAGGTCACGGGCAACCCCTACCTCGCCGCCGAACACTTCCTGCGCCGGCAAGGACTGCAAGTGGCACGCGCCGATGGCCTGGACGTACTGGGCAAGCTGCCCAGTGCCGGTCACAGCCTGCTGCTGCTCGGCAGCCGCGAGCGCATGACGCCGCGCCAGGCGGATCGCCTGCTGGAGTGGGTGAGCAAGGGCGGGCACCTGCTGTTCATCGCCGAGGCCCTGTATGAGGAAAAGAAAGGCAAGAGCAGTGACCTGCTGGCTGACCGCCTGGGTATCCAGCAATTCGAAACCAAGGACCTGGACGACGACGAAAACGCTGCGCGAGAGGCGCAGGAGAGCGCCGACCAGACGGAGCAGACCGGCCAGGCCGAGGAGGTCGCTCAGGCCGACGAAACCGACGAGCCCGCCGACCAGCAGGCGGAAAACGCCAGCACCGAGGAAGACGAACAGGCCCGGATCGCAGACGACCCCTATCCCGAACTGACCAAACTCTACCTGGAAAACGAACAGGCGCCGGCCTACGCCAGTTTCGATCCGCAATTCCACCTCTACGACAGCCAGAACCGCGCCCACGCCTGGGCCAACAGCGCCAAGGCCACCCACATGTTGCAGCTGAACCACGGCGACGGCCTGGTCACCGTGCTCACCGACGGCTGGATCTGGCAGAACCGCGACATCGACAAATACGACAACGCCTGGCTGCTCTGGTACCTCACCCAGGACAGCAGCGTCACCCTGCTTTACCGCGCCGATCGCGACGGCCTGGCCACCTTGCTCGGGCGGAACTTCCCCGAGGCCCTGGTGGCCCTGGCCTTGCTCGCGGCCCTCGTGCTCTGGCATATCGGCCAACGCCAGGGGCCGCTACAGGCGCCGGCCAGTCGAGCCCGCCGGCAACTGGAGGAACACCTGCGCGGCAGCGCCGACTTCCTGCTTCGCCGCAGCGGCCAGGCCAGCCTGCTGCAAGGCCTGCAGCGCGATATCCAGCGCCGCGCGCGGCACCGCCACCCCGGTTTCGAACGCCTGCCGGTAGCCGAACAGTGGCAGGTGCTGGGTCGCCTGACCCGCTTGCCGCCCGGCGCCATCAGCCAAGCCATGCGCCCGCTGCCCCGGCAACGGCTCAACGCCGCCGATTTCACCCGCCAGGTCGCCCACCTGCAAACCCTCAGGAATGCCCTATGACGAGCGAACAGATTTCCGACCCGTCGCAACCCGAAGCCTCCAGCGCCACCGCGCCCTCGGCAACCAGCCAGCGCCAGCGCGCCAGTCAATTGGCCCAGGCCGTGCGCCTGGAACTGCAGAAGGCCGTGATCGGCCAGGCGGCGGTGATAGACGACGTTCTCACCGCCCTGCTGGCCGGCGGACACGTGCTGGTGGAAGGCGTGCCGGGCCTCGGCAAGACCCTGCTGGTGCGTGCCCTGGCGCGCTGCTTCGGCGGCGAGTTCTCGCGCATCCAGTTCACCCCCGACCTGATGCCCAGCGACGTCACCGGCCACGCCGTGTACGACATGCAGAGCGAACAGTTCAAGCTGCGCAAGGGGCCGGTGTTCACCAACCTGCTGCTGGCCGACGAGATCAACCGCGCCCCGGCCAAGACCCAGGCCGCCCTGCTGGAAGTGATGCAGGAGCGCCAGGTCACCCTTGAAGGTCGCGCCCTGCCAGTACCCCAGCCGTTCCTGGTGATGGCCACCCAGAACCCTATCGAGCAGGAAGGCACCTACCCCCTGCCCGAAGCCGAACTCGACCGCTTCATGCTCAAGCTGCGCATGGACTACCCGGCCGCCGACGAAGAACTCAACCTGGTGCGCCAGGTCAGCCGTTCGGCCCGAGCCGACATGCTCGAAGTGGCGCCCCTGCGCACCCTGCTCCAGGCCCGCGACGTGCTGGCCCTGCAGAAGATCGCCAGTGAACTCCCCGTGGACGACCAGGTGCTGGACTACGCCGTGCGCCTGGCCCGTGCCACCCGCAGCTGGCCAGGCCTGGCCATGGGCGCCGGTCCACGTGCGTCCATTGCCCTGGTCCGTGGCGGTCGCGCCCGCGCCCTGCTGCGCGGCGGCGAATTCGTGCTGCCCGACGACATCAAGGGCTGCGCCCTGGCGGTGCTGCGCCATCGCGTGCGGCTGTCGCCGGAACTGGATATCGAAGGCCTGTCCGTGGACCAGGTTCTCCAGCAACTCCTCGACCAGGTGCCGGCGCCGCGCCTATGAAGCCCTCCCGCGGATTGCTCGCGATGGTGGCCGGGCTCTTCGGCCTGGCCGTGCTGCTCGGCGCCTTGCCGGTGCTGGGCATTGGCCTGCCGGCGCAGCTGCCCACCCTCTGGTGGGGCCTGCTTTGCGCCCTGGCCCTGCTCGCCCTGCTCGACGCCTGGTGGCTGCGGCGCATGCCGTCGCCGCGACTGGAGCGCCAGCTACCGGGCAACCTCGCCCTGGGGCGCTGGAGCGAGGTGCGCCTGACCCTGCACCATGGCTATGGCCAGGCCCTGGAGGTCGAAGTGTTCGACCAGGTGCCGGACGCCATGGAATTCGAGCCGCTGCCGCAGCAGGTGGCGTTGCATCCGGGCGAGCTGACCGAGTTCGGCTACCGCGTGCGCCCGCTCAAGCGCGGCCACTTCGCCTTCCCCGCCTGCGAGCTGCAGCTGCCCAGCCCCCTTGGGCTCTGGCGGCACAGGCGCATCCTCGCGCATCCCGGCGAGGCGCGCGTCTACCCTGATTTCGCCCACCTCTACGGCGCCCAGTTGAAGGCGGTCGACGACTGGCTCAGCCAACTTGGCGTGCGCCAGCGACCGCGTCGCGGCCTGGGCCTGGAGTTCCACCAGCTACGCGAGTTCCGCGACGGCGACACCTTGCGGCAGATCGACTGGAAGGCCACCGCGCGCAAGCGCACGCCCATCGCCCGCGAGTACCAGGACGAGCGCGACCAGCAGATCATCTTCCTCCTCGACTGCGGCCGGCGGATGCGCAGCCAGGACGGCGACCTGTCGCACTTCGACCACGCCCTCAACGCCAGCCTGCTGCTCAGCTACGTCGCCCTGCGCCAGGGGGACGCGGTGGGCCTGTCCACCTTCGCCGCCGAGCGCGATCGCCATGTGGCGCCAGTGAAGGGCCCGGCCCAGCTCAATGTGCTGCTCAATGGCGTCTACGACCTGGACAGCACCCTGCGCCCGGCCGACTACGGCGCCGCCGCCGATGCCCTGCTGGCGCGCCAGCACCGCCGTGCCCTGGTGGTACTGGTGAGCAACCTGCGCGACGAGGACGACGCCGAGCTGTTCGCCGCGGTGAAACGCCTCGGCCGCCAACACCGGCTGCTGGTAGTCAGCCTGCGCGAGGAGATACTCGACAGCCTGCGCCACAGCCCGGTGCAGAACTTCGATGACGCTCTCGCCTACTGCGGCACGGTGGATTACCTCAACGCCCGCAGCAGCCTCCACGAACGCCTGGCCGCCCACGGCGTGCCCGTGCTCGACGCCCGCCCCAGCGAGCTGGGCCCGCAACTGGTGAGCCGCTACCTGGCATGGAAGAAGGCGGGAGCGTTGTAGAGACTTCGGCAGAACACTGCGCTCAGCGTGTAGCCGTAGGGTGGACAGCGCTCTTCTGTCCACCAGCGGCGCCATGCCGAACCCCGATGGTGGATCGGTGAAGCGTGATCCACCCTACGACTGTTCATCGCCCAGCCTGGTCTGTTCCCTGTAGGGGCGATTTCAATCGCCAAGGAGACCAAAGGTCTCCCCTTCTCCCGCCCAAAGAAAAAGGCGAAGCCTTCGCTTCGCCTTTCTTCATTCCACCCAGCCTTAGTGGTGCTTGCGCGGCACCGGCTTGAGCAGTTCGGTCGGGGGCATTTCGCAGTTGATCTTGCGGCCCAGCAGTTCTTCGATCGGCGGCAGGGCGAAGGCGTCGTCCTCACCGGCGAAGCTGATGGAGGTGCCGCTGGCGCCGGCACGGCCGGTACGGCCGATGCGGTGGACGTAATCGTCCGGATCTTCCGGCAGGGTGAAGTTGATCACGTGGCTGATGCCATCGATGTGGATACCGCGGCCAGCGACGTCGGTGGCCACCAGCACGCGGATCTTGCCTTCACGGAAGCCTTCCAGGGTACGAATGCGCTTGTGCTGAGGCACATCACCGGACATCTGGGCGGCGCTGATGCCGTCCTTGGTCAGGCGTTCCTCGATGCGGCGCACTTCGTCCTTGCGGTTGGCGAAGACCATCACCCGCTCCCAGTTGTTCTGCGCCACCAGGTTGTACAGCAGCTTGTACTTGTCGCTGCTGGCCACGGCGTAGACATGCTGTTCGACGGTCTCGCTGGCGACGTTCTCCGGCTCGATCTCGACGATGGCCGGGTCCACGGTCCACTGTTTGGCCAGGTTCATCACGTCTTCGGTGAAGGTGGCGGAGAACAGCAGGGTCTGGCGCTCGCCCTTGTAGGGGGTCTGGCGGATGATCTGGCGCACTTGCGGGATGAAGCCCATGTCCAGCATGCGGTCAGCTTCGTCCAGCACCATCACCTCGACCATGTCCAGGTGCACCTCACCGCGCTGGTTGAAGTCCAGCAGACGGCCCGGGGTGGCGACCAGGATGTCGCAGAAGCGCGACTCCAGCTGGCGGAGCTGCTTGTCGAAGTCCATGCCGCCAACGAAGCTCATGACGCTGAGGCCGCTGTACTTGGTCAGGGCCTGGGCGTCCTTGGCGATCTGCACCACCAGCTCGCGGGTCGGCGCGATGATTAGCGCGCGCGGCTCGCCCATGTAGCGCTCTTTCGGCGGCGGGGTCTGCAGCAGCTGGGTGATGGTGGAAATGAGGAATGCGGCGGTCTTGCCGGTACCGGTCTGGGCACGGCCGATGGCGTCCTTGCCCTTGAGGGTGTGACCGAGGACCTGGGCCTGGATCGGGGTGCAGTAGGGGAAGCCCAGATCGTGAATGGCATGCATCAGCCGCGGATCGAGGTCGAAGTCATGGAAGCGGGTCTTGCCCTCCTGGGGCTCCACCGCGAAATCCTCGAGCTTCCAGTTATCCACCGCGGCGGCCTTGGCCGGACGCTCACGGCGCGGCTTGTCGGACTTGGGTTTGTCGCTGCGGGGTTTCTTTTCACCACGGGGCGGGCGTTCGCTGGAGCCTTCGGCCTTTTCGCCGGTTTCACGAGGCGCATGTTTCGGCTTGGCCGGACGCTCTTCCTTCTCGGCACGGGCGGGGGCTGGAGCGGTAGGAGTGGTGCCGGGCTGCGGCTCTTCACCCTTGCGGAATATCTTCTTGAGTGCCTTGAGCACGGTCGTCTCGTCGATTGGTTAAGGAATGAACGGCCGCCAGTGTAAAGCAAGATGCCCGCAGGGCGAAGAGCTGCGGGCATTTGCGGGCTTGACTTGAACTAAGGGAGGGTCTCTAACAGCAACCTCCGCACATTTCCGCCCATGATCAGGGCAATCTCCGATTCACTGAAACCGGCCTCCTGTAAGCCCTGGGTCAGCTGCGCCAGGCCACTGGTATCGAATGGCGTACGGACGGTGCCATCGAAGTCCGAACCCAGTGCGACATGCTCCACGCCCACCTTGTCGGCGGTGTAGCGGATGGCTTTGACGATGGCCTTCACCGAGGTCTCGCAGACGGCGGTATCCCAGTAGCCGATGCCGATCACCCCGCCGCTGGCCGCGATGCGCTGGATATGGGCGTCGCTCAGGTTGCGGGTGCCCGGGCAGGTGCCTTCGACCCCGGTATGGGACACCAGCACCGGCCGCTCGGCGATATCCAACACGTCCTCGATCAGCGCGCGGGATGCGTGTGCCAGGTCCACCAGCATCTTTTTTTCTTCCAGACGGGCGATCACGCGCCGACCGAAGGGGGTCAGCCCGCCTTTTTCCAGCCCATGGGCGGAGCCGCCCACTTCGTTGTCGAAGAAGTGGGTCAGGCCGGCGATGCGAAAGCCCGCGTCATACAGGCGGTCGACGTTCTCCAGCTTGCCCTCCAGCGGATGCAGGCCTTCGGTGGCGAGGATGGCGGCGACGCGGTTCGGGTCCTTTTCCCAGGCCGCGAGGTACCTGGCGAAGTCGTCGCGACTGCGCACTAGGGTCAGCTTGCCCTGGCTACCGGCGGCGGCGACTTCCAACTTGTGCCCCTGGTAGAGGGCGCGCTCCAGCAGGCTGCTCCAGGTCGCGCGGGGCCAGCGCTGGGCCATGACCAGCAGGGTGACGTTGTCGGTGTCCGAGTCATTGCGCTCGTAGTTGAGAAAGCGCGGGGTCTTGGTGACGGTGGAGAACACCTGCAGGCCGACGTGGCCTTCCAGCAGGCGCGGCAGATCGCTGTGGCCGAAGTCATGGCGCTCCAGCAGGTTGCGATTCCACAGCAGGGCGTCATCGTGCAGGTCGGCGACGAACAGGGTCTTGTGCAGCTTCTGGGCCTCAATCGAGGCGTGATAGGGCGGCGGCGCGGCCACCCTGTTCATCAGGCGGTCGAGCAGTCCCGGCAGGTAGAAGAAAATGCCCAGGCCAACGACCACCAGCACCAGCAAAGCGATCAGGAGTTTGCGCATATCCAGCATCCCGGCTGTCTTGTCGTGAACGGACTTTAGCAAACAGGCGTTTGAGGGGATTGGGAAACTTCGGATATCTGAGGCGTCACGTCTGTAGGGGCGAATTCATTCGCCATGGGCGGCGCAGCTGCCCCTGCTATCCCTCTGGGCAGACCTTCGGCCTGCTTGGCGAATGAATTCGCCCCTACAAGCACAGGTCCTGCTAGCAGTCAGCCGTTCAGCCGATTACGCCCGTCCTGCTTGGCCTGGTACATCGCGCTGTCGGCGCGTGCGATCAGGCCCTGCAGACTGTCCGGTTGACGCATCTCGGCCAGGCCGATGGAGACGGTCACCCCGGGCAGCACCCCCAGCGGCGAATAGAAGGAGGAGATCTGTTCCAGGCTGCAGCGCAGGCGTTCGCCGATGGCGCGGGCCTCACCGCTACCCATCTCCGGCAGCAGGATGACGAACTCTTCGCCACCGTAGCGCGCCATGCTGTCCGTGGGCCGCAACTGACTGCGCAAGGTGTGGGCCACCAGGCAGAGGGCGTAGTCGCCGGCCAGGTGGCCGTGGTTGTCGTTGTAGGCCTTGAAGTGATCGACATCCAGCATGAGCATCGACAGTGGCTGCTCGTTGAAGGCACAACGGGTACTTTCCCGCTGGTAGACATGCTCGAGCCAACGACGGTTGAACAGCCCGGTGAGGGTGTCGATCTTCGCGTTCTGTTCGGTATCGAGAATGATCCGGTTGCCCTGGCGCACACGGTCGCAGAGCAGTTCCAGGAGGTTCTGCATCAGCTGCGGCGACTGCTGGAACAGGCTGACCAGGGATTGGCGGTGCAGGCGCAGCGCACTGGTGGGCTCGCTGGCCACCACATAGGCCGAAGGATGGTCGTCGTCGATGAAGCTGATCTCTCCCGCGCAATCGCCCGGCTCGATGGAACTCACCGGGTTGTTGTCCAGGGAGCCCAGGTACACCTTCAGCCGCCCGCTCAACACCAGGTAGAGGTACTGGTTTCGGTTGAAGGGTGACAATACGACTTCGCCCGCCTCCAGGTCGCAGGCGCGGAATTCCTTGAGCAGCTGTTCGAGACAGCCCGCGGTGACGTTCTGGAACAGACGCAGTCGGCTCAATAGAGCCAAGTCTTCTTGCCAGTGGACATGCTTCATGGCTGCAACGGCCTCGGATGGCAGTCGAAGCGGACGGCACCGCTAACGATCCCTGTCTGAGCTGTTAACCCGGTGGTGAAATTATTCCCGTACTTTTTGTCTGGCAATGCCCGCCAAAAGTTGGGCCGACAAACGGCCGGATCTCGGTAGGGAACGCGACGATTCCTGGCATTCGCCACAAATTCGCAACATTTTTCTGGGTGCGCGAAAAGACCGGAAGCCCATGGCTCCGGCCGGCAATGCGCTCCATCGATGTGGCAAAGACCAGAAGGCCGCCCCGTAGGCGGCCTCTTGCCAGTGAGTATAGATGGCCTCAGGCCATCAAGCGGAATTTCAGCGAGCAGCCCGCCATGGGCTCTTCCAGTGAAAGACGATCTCGATGTCACGCCGGGTTGCAATGGGCAGAGCGGAGGTCTGGGCCATGGCCGGTTCTGGTCCTGGGGCTGGGAGATCAGCTGTGCAGCCGTTCCACCAGCCAGGTGCCGATGTCACGGACCTGCTGCGGCAATACCTCGTGGGCCATCGGATAGTCGCGCCACTCCACGGGAACCCCGGCGGCGGCCAGGCGATCGTGGGCCGCGCGCCCCATCGCGGGCAGCACCACATCGTCGAACGTGCCATGCAGGCAAAGCACCGGCAGTTGTCGTTTTGCATCCGGCAGTTGCATGTCGTCACTGAAGGTCGGCGCGTAGGTCGACAGCGCCAGCACGCCGCCCAGCTCGCCCGGCCAGCGCAGGAAGGCGGCATGCAGGACCACGGCGCCGCCCTGGGAGAAACCGGCGAGGAAGATACGGCGCGGTTCGATGCCTGCGTCGACTTGCGCCTGCACCAGGGCCAGCACCTGCTGCGCCGACTCTTCCAACTGCGCCTCATCGATGGCCCGCTGCGGGCTCATGGCGAGGATGTCGTACCAGGACGGCATGGCCCAGCCGCCGTTGATGGTCACGGCGCGGGTCGGCGCCTGGGGCAACACGAAGCGGGTGGTGCCGAGGACATCCTGCAGGGCCTCGGCCACCGGCAGGAAGTCATAGCGATCCGCGCCCAGGCCATGGAGCCAGATGACGCAGGCATCGGCGCGGTGTGTGGGCTCCAGGATCAGTGTGTCACTCATGTGTGGCTCCGTTGTGGTGCTTCTGCACAGTTGTGGGGCAAGCGGCTAAAAAGGGGGGGATTAATAACTGAAAAATATGTCGCACGGTTAAAACTTTTCCTATTGACCTATCGGAATAGGCCTACTGGCACCTGGCTGGTACGGCCTTTGCTACTCGGCACCTGACTGATTCACAGCCTGGGGCGGTAACACAAACCCCGGCGTGCAACGGGTTGGGCGGCGACTCCGGTCGCCACCTTGCAAGCGATCATCCGGCGCCATTCATGGTGCAGGGGTGGACGCAATCCGTCTCCAGCCCATTCGACCAATGGGCGAGGAAAGGTCTGGTGGCGAGCGGAGCAGCGCCAACTAGACTCCTTCCTTAGGTCCGACACCCCGGTTGACCTTTTCCAGTGCATAAAGGTTGAACCTGCCTCACGAGGGTACGGCGGTGGGATCGAGACTCCAACACCAATAAGAGCAACTGGAGGTTTTGATGAAGATGGTGAAATCCACCCTGGCCGTGCTGACCGCGGCAACCGTTCTCGGTGTCAGCGGTTTCGCTCAGGCGGGCGCCACCCTGGACGCGGTGAAGAAGAAGGGCTTCGTGCAATGCGGCATCAGTGACGGCCTCCCGGGCTTCTCCTATGCCGACGGCAAGGGCAACTACAAGGGCATCGACGTCGACGTCTGCCGTGCTGTTGCCGCTGCCGTATTTGGCGATGCCAGCAAGGTCAAGTTCAGCCCGCTGACCGCCAAGGAACGTTTCACCGCGCTGCAGTCCGGCGAAGTCGACGTCCTTTCGCGTAACAGCACCTGGACCAGTTCCCGCGATGCAGCCATGGGCCTGAACTTCACCGGCGTGACTTACTACGACGGCCAGGGCTTCCTGGTGAACAAGAAGCTCGGCGTCTCCAGCGCCAAGGAACTCGATGGCGCCACCGTCTGCATCCAGGCCGGCACCACCACCGAGCTGAACCTGTCCGACTATTTCCGCGCCAACAACCTGAAATACACCCCCATCACCTACGACACCTCCGACGAGAGCGCCAAGTCGCTGGAGTCCGGTCGTTGCGACGTGCTGACTTCCGACCAGTCCCAGCTCTATGCCCAGCGCATCAAGCTGGCCGCGCCGGACGAGTACGTGGTACTGCCGGAAGTGATCTCCAAGGAGCCCCTCGGCCCGGCCGTGCGCCAGGGTGACGAGGAGTGGTTCGACATCGTGCGCTGGTCCCTGTTCGCCATGATCAACGCGGAAGAACTGGGCCTGAACTCGAAGAACGTCGAAGAAATGGCCAAGACCACCAAGAACCCCGACATTGCCCGTCTGCTGGGCACTGAAGGCGAGTTCGGCAAGGACCTGAAGCTGCCGAAGGACTGGGCGGTGCAAATCGTCAAGCAAGTCGGCAACTACAGTGAAATCTTCGATCGCAATATCGGTGCCGGTAGCGAGCTGAAGATCGAGCGCGGTCTCAACGCCCTGTGGAACAAGGGCGGTCTGCAGTACGCACCGCCGGTGCGCTGACCGTCTCCCGGCGGCCACATGATGTGGCCGCCGGGTTCGAGTTCCGTACAACGCGAGCCCTGGCCACCGTCCCCCATCCGGTCGGCCAGTGGTTCCCAGAGGGCTGTCATGCAAAAAAATGCCAACGCCCCGCGTGCCCCGAAA
The DNA here is from genome assembly GCF_049334135.1 of Metapseudomonas cellulosilytica. Lineage (NCBI taxonomy): Bacteria > Pseudomonadati > Pseudomonadota > Gammaproteobacteria > Pseudomonadales > Pseudomonadaceae > Metapseudomonas > Metapseudomonas cellulosilytica. The sequence continues at coordinate 81,355 of NZ_JBHZGN010000012.1, forward strand.
GGGTCGGTCTGGACCGATCCCAAGGCACGCGCGTGGCTATTCCAGATCATCGCGGTCATCGCGGTGGTCGCCATGGGCTGGTACCTGTTCCAGAACACCCAGCACAACCTTGAGCAACGCGGCATCCTGTCCGGCTTCGATTTCCTCGAACAGAGCGCCGGCTTCGGGATCTCCCAGCACCTGATCGACTACAACGAAAGCAACAGCTACAGCCGGGTCTTCGTCATCGGTCTGCTCAATACGCTGCTGGTTTCGGGTATCGGCATCTTCTTCGCCACCCTCCTCGGCTTCGTCCTGGGTGTGGCGCGGTTGTCGCCGAACTGGCTGATCCGCAAGCTGGCGACCGTCTACATCGAGACCTTCCGCAACATCCCACCGCTGCTACAGATCTTCTTCTGGTACTTCGCGGTGATGCTGCCCATGCCGGGGCCGCGCCAGAGCCTGGCCATCGGCGAGCATTTCTTCATCAACAACCGCGGCCTGTACATGCCGGCGCCGACCATTGCCGACGGTTTCTGGCCCTTCCTGGTCAGCCTGGGGCTGGTGTTGCTGGCGATCATCGCCGTGGCCCGCTGGGCCAAGGGCAAGCGTGAGGCCACCGGCCAGCGCTTCCCGGTGCTGATCACCTCGCTGGTGCTGCTGGTGGTGATCCCCGGACTGGTCGCCCTGGTCTTCGGCCGGCCCTTCGAGTGGAGCATTCCGGTACTGCAGGGCTTCAACTTCCATGGCGGCTGGGTGGTGATTCCCGAACTGATCGCCCTGACCCTGGCACTGACGGTGTACACCGCGGCCTTCATCGCCGAGAACGTGCGCTCCGGCATCCAGGCGGTCAGCCATGGCCAGACCGAAGCCGCGCGCTCCCTCGGCCTGCCGGCGCCGAAGATCCTGCGTCTGGTGATCATCCCGCAGGCCCTGCGGGTGATCATCCCGCCGCTCACCAGCCAGTACCTGAACCTGACCAAGAACTCGTCCCTGGCGGCCGGCATCGGCTACCCGGACATGGTCTCGCTGTTCGCCGGTACGGTGCTGAACCAGACCGGCCAGGCGATCGAGGTGATCTCCATCACCATGAGCGTCTACCTGGCCATCAGCATCAGCATTTCGATCCTGATGAACTGGTACAACAAGCGCATCGCGCTGATCGAGCGGTGAGGGCCGAGCCATGACGACACACGTATTCAAGCCCGACCAACCGCCACCCCGTCTGAGCGTGGGCGTTCTGGGCTGGTTGCGCGGCAACCTGTTCTCCAACTGGTTCAACACCCTGTTGACCCTGTTCGCCATCTACCTGGTCTGGCTGATCCTGCCACCGCTGATCAAGTGGGCCTTCCTCGAGGCCGACTGGAACGGCAGCACCCGCGCCGACTGCACCAGCGACGGCGCCTGCTGGGTGTTCATCAAGATGCGCTTTTCCCAGTTCATCTACGGCTTCTACCCCGAGGACCTGCGCTGGCGGGTGGATCTGACCGTGTGGATCGCGATCATCGGCGCCGCGCCCTTGTTCGTGCGACGCTTCCAGCACAAGGCGGTGTACGGCCTCTCCTTCCTGGCGATCTTCCCGATCATTGCCTACTGGTTGCTGCACGGCGACTTCCTCGGCATGTCCCAGGTGTCCACCAGCCAGTGGGGCGGCCTGATGCTGACCCTGGTGATCGCTGCGGTGGGCATTGTCGGCGCTCTGCCGCTGGGCATCCTGCTGGCACTGGGGCGGCGCTCGGACCTGCCGGCGATCAAGGTCATCTGCGTGACCTTCATCGAGTTCTGGCGCGGCATTCCATTGATCACCGTGCTGTTCATGTCCTCGGTGATGCTGCCGCTGTTCCTGCCGGAGGGCCTGTCATTCGACAAGCTGCTGCGGGCACTGATCGGGGTGATCCTGTTCCAGTCGGCCTACATTGCCGAAGTGGTGCGCGGCGGCCTGCAGGCCATCCCCAAGGGGCAGTACGAAGCCGCCGCCGCCATGGGCCTGGGCTACTGGCGGATGATGGGCCTGGTGATCCTGCCGCAAGCCCTGAAGCTGGTGATTCCCGGCATCGTCAACACCTTTATCGCGCTGTTCAAGGACACCAGCCTGGTGATCATCATCGGCCTGTTCGACCTGCTCAACAGCATCAAGCAAGCCACCACCAACCCGGCCTGGCTGGGCATGGCCACCGAAGGCTACGTCTTCGCCGCCCTGGTGTTCTGGATCTTCTGTTTCGGCATGTCCCGCTACTCCCAACAGTTGGAGCGCAAGCTGGACACCGGCCACAAGCGTTAGGAGTCATCCCATGACTGAAGCAAGCAAGAAAGTCGCCGGCGAGCCGATCATCCGCCTGCAGGGCGTGAACAAGTGGTACGGCCAGTTCCACGTGTTGAAGGACATCAACCTCGACGTGCAACAGGGCGAGCGCATCGTCCTCTGCGGCCCGTCCGGTTCCGGCAAGTCCACCACCATCCGCTGCATCAACCGCCTGGAAGAGCACCAGCAGGGGCGCATCATCGTCGACGGCACCGAGCTGACCGGCGACCTCAAGCACATCGAGGCGATCCGCAGCGAAGTGGGCATGGTGTTCCAGCACTTCAACCTGTTCCCGCACCTCACCGTGCTGCAGAACTGCACCCTGGCGCCCATGTGGGTGCGCAAGATGCCCAAGCGCCAGGCCGAGGAGATCGCCATGCACTACCTCGAGCGCGTGCGCATTCCGGAGCAGGCCGGCAAGTATCCGGGGCAGCTCTCCGGCGGCCAGCAGCAGCGCGTGGCCATCGCCCGCGCGCTGTGCATGAAGCCGAAGATCATGCTGTTCGACGAGCCCACCTCGGCGCTCGACCCCGAGATGGTCAAGGAGGTGCTGGACACCATGATCGGCCTGGCCCACGACGGCATGACCATGCTCTGCGTGACCCACGAGATGGGCTTCGCCCGCACCGTGGCCGACCGGGTGATCTTCATGGACAAGGGCGAGATCGTGGAGCAGAACGAGCCCCACGCCTTCTTCGACAACCCGCAGAACGAGCGCACCAAGCTGTTCCTCGGGCAGATCCTGCACTGAGGATTGGCCGTTGAATTAAAAAGGAGCCTTCGGGCTCCTTTTTTGATGGTGCGTGGAATGCCTATGTAGGAGCGAATTCATTCGCGAAATGGCCGAGCTCCGAGCCGACCGGATGCAACCCTCACCCCAGCCCTCTCCCAGAGGGAGAGGGGGCGGTTCGTGCACCGGGAATGACGCTGCACGAGCTTGTAGGGGCGAATTCATTCGCCAAGCAGCCCGCAGGGCTGCCACCTCGAACGAAAAAGCCGCGCAGATGCGCGGCTTTTTCTCCCTGGCGAAACTCACTCGCCGTAGATATCGAAGTCGAAGTACTTGGCCTGGATCTGCTGGTACTTGCCGTTCTCACGCAGGGTCTTGATGGCGTTGTTGAATTTCTCCCGCAGCGCGTTATCGCCCTTGCGCACGGCGATACCGGCGCCCTCGCCGAAGTATTTGGGGTCATTCAGCACCGGGCCGACGAACTCGTAGCCCTTGCCGTTCTCGGTCTTCAGGAAGCCCTCGTTGAGCGGGAAGACATCGGCCAGTACACCGTCCAGGCGACCCGAGAGCACGTCCAGGTAGATCTCGTTCTGGGTGCTGTAGCGCACCACCTTCACGCCCTTGGGCTCCAGCACTTCGGCGGCGAAACGGTCGGTGGTGGTGGAACGCTGGGTGCCGATGGTCTTGCCCTCCAGGCTCTTGAACTGGTCATCGACCACAGTGCCCTTCTTCATCACCAGGCGCGCCGGGCTGTAGTAGTACTTGCCGGTGAAGTCCACCGACTTCTTGCGCTCATCAGTGATGGTCATGGAGGAAAGGACGGCGTCGACCTTCTTCACCTTGAGCGACGGGATCAGGCCGTCGAATTCCTGCTCGATCCACTGGCACTTGACCTTCATTTCCTCGCACATTGCGTTGCCGATGTCGTAGTCGAAACCAGCGATCTGCCCCTCCGGAGTCTTGTAGGCGAAGGGCGGATAGGCGGCTTCGATGCCGATGCGCAGGGGCTTGTCGGCGGCGAAAACGCTGGAGGCCAGCAGACTCAGGGCAAGGCTGCCCAGCAGAACGAGTTTCTTCATGGTGCGACTCCCGCAGTACGGATGGATGCCCGCCGGCGTGTCTGGCGAGCAGGTTCGAAAATGGATTGCGAGGCAGAAGAAGACGCCGCCAGGGCTGGCCGGCATGGGATCGAAAGGGGGGATAGCTGGCTGTGGATCATCAAGGTGCGCCGCTAATTTGTACTTGTGAGTCCATACTGGACTTAAATGTACAGATCGTCAATGACCCAGAAAAAAGCCCGGCGGGGCCGGGCTTGTTTTATCGGGGCATGGAACCTTGTAGGGGCGAATTCATTCGCCAAGCGGGCCGAAGGTCCGCCCTTCAGGCTCCCATGGGGCCGCTGCGCAGCCCTTGGCGAATGAATTCGCCCCTACAGAAAAGAAGTCCGTGCCAGGTTCATTTCCAGCGCTCGGCCGCCGCCTTGTCGCTGCAGCGCCCTTCCACCCAGCGTGGGCCTTCGGCGGTGTCTTCCTTCTTCCAGAAGGGCGCGCGGGTCTTGAGGTAGTCCATGATGAAGTTGCAGGCATCGAACGCTGCCTGACGGTGGGCGCTGGCGGTGCCGACGAAGACGATGGGCTCGCCCGGTTCCAGCCGGCCGATGCGGTGAAGAATGTCCACATTGAGCAGCGGCCAACGCTCCCGGGCCTCGGCGGCGATCTTCTCCAGGGCCTTCTCGGTCATGCCCGGGTAATGCTCGAGGAACATCCCCGCCACGTCCTGGCCGTCGTTGAAGTCGCGCACGTAGCCGACGAATCCGACCACCGCGCCGATGCCCACGTTGGCCGCATGCAGCGCGTTGAGTTCATGGCCGGGATCGAAGGCGGTTTCCTGCACGCGAATGGCCATCTCAGCCTCCGGTAACGGTGGGGAAGAAAGCGACCTCGTCGCCATCGGCCAGCGCCTCGTCCAGGCTGCACAGCTCCTGGTTGCGGGCACACATCAGGTTCTGCTCGGCGAGCACCTCCCAGACGCCGCCGCGGGCCAGCAGGTGCCGGCGCAGGTCATCCAGCCTGGCGAACGCCGAGTCCCAACTGAGCTGCTCGCCATCGATACCGAGCGCTTCACGGTAACGGGCGAAATACTGCACGCGAATCATCATTGCTCCCCGGCCTGGTAGTGGCCGCTCTTGCCGCCCAGCTTCTCCAGCAGACGGACGTTTTCGATGGTCATGCCGCGGTCCACCGCCTTGCACATGTCATAAATGGTCAGGGCGGCGACGCTGGCGGCGGTCAGCGCTTCCATTTCCACCCCGGTCTGCCCGGCCAGCTTGCAGCGGGCGACGATGCGCACGCAGTCATCGCCTTCCGCTTCCAGTTCCACCTTGACGCTGGTGAGCATCAGCGGGTGGCAAAGGGGGATGAGGTCGGAGGTCTTCTTCGCCGCCTGGATGCCGGCGATGCGCGCCACGGCGAACACGTCGCCCTTTGGATGGCCGCCGGCCTGGATCATGGCAAGGGTTTCCGGGCGCATGCGCACACGGGCTTCGGCCGTCGCCTCACGGGAGGTCACCGCCTTGTCGGTGACGTCGACCATGTTGGCGCGACCTTCGGAATCGAGATGGGTAAGCACTGCAAGTCTCCTCGGGGCAGGAGACAGATTGTATACAGAAACCCGAACCGGGCGGCAGTTGCCGCCCGGCGGGAGTTGAAGGTCACATGTGGGCTTCGGCGAACTCGGCCAGCACGGAGCGCGGCACACCCTGCAGGGTGATATGCACGCCGTGGGGGAAGTCCTTGAAGCGTTCGGTCAGGTAGGTCAGGCCGGAACTCGGCGCCGAGAGGTAGGGCGTGTCGATCTGCGCCAGGTTACCCAGGCAGATCACCTTGGACCCGGTGCCGGCACGGGTGATGATGGTCTTCATCTGATGCGGCGTCAGGTTCTGGCACTCGTCGATGATGATCAGGCTCTGCTGGAAGCTGCGTCCGCGGATGTAGTTCAGGGATTTGAACTGCAACGGCACCTTGCTGAGGATGTAGTCCACGCTGCCGTGGGTGTTCTCATCGTCCATGTGCAGGGCTTCCAGGTTGTCGGTGATCGCCCCCAGCCAGGGTTCCATCTTCTCCGCCTCGGTACCGGGCAGGAAGCCGATCTCCTGGTCCAGACCCTGCACGCTGCGGGTGGCGATGATGCGCCGGTAACGCTTGCTCACCATGGTCTGCTCGATGGCCGCGGCCAGCGCCAGGATGGTCTTGCCCGAGCCCGCCGCGCCAGTGAGATTGACCAGGTGGATGTCCGGGTCCAGCAGCGCGTAGAGCGCCAGCGCCTGGTACACGTCACGCGGACGCAGGCCCCAGGCTTCCTGGTGCAGCAGGGGTTCCTGGTGCAGGTCGAGGATCAGCAGCTCATCGGCCTTGATGCCCTTGATCCAGCCGACGAACCCCTGCTCGTCGACGATGTACTCGTTGACGTGCACCGCCGGCAGGTTGTCGGTGAGCTGCACCCGATGCCAGGTCCGACCGTGGTCCTGGCGGGTCTCCACCTTGCTCACGCGGTCCCAGAAGGAGCCCTGCATGTCGTGGTAGCCACGGGACAGCAGGGACACGTCGTCCACCAACTGGTCGGTGTGATAGTCCTCCGAGTCGATTCCGCAGGCCCGCGCCTTCAGGCGCATGTTGATGTCCTTGGTCACCAGCACCACGGACATGCCCGGTTTGCGGCTCTTCAGCTCCACCAACTGGTTGATGATCTTGTTGTCGTTGAGGTCTTCCGGCAGCCAGGTGATCGGGGCCGCGCGCTTGCTCATGAGAATCGAGAGGAAGCCACAGGGGCCGCTCTTTTCTCGCTGGATGGGTACACCGTGCTCCACTTCCTCGGGGGTGGCACCGCTGAGGATCTTGTCGATGTTACGGATCGCCTGCCTGCATTCAGCGGCAACGCCCTGTTTGCCTGTCTTGAGCTTGTCCAGTTCCTCCAGCACGGTCATCGGGATGGCCACGTGGTGTTCCTGGAAATTCAACAGCGCGTTGGGATCATGGATCAGGACGTTGGTGTCGAGCGCGTACAAGGTTGGAGCGGTAGGGCTGGAGCGTCCGTGGTCATCCATACTCGGTCACCTTCTTATAGGGCCAGGCGACGGAATGCCAGACAGGCTCTCCGCCGCGGAGGGCCGCCGACCTCCCCGTTCCGGGTCATGCCGGGCTGGGGATGGTGCCAACAAGGTGAGGGCCGATGGCCGCCACCTGTCTGCAGGGTTCGGCGGTCTGTTTTTTTAATACTCCATTTGGGATGACAGAAAAAAGAACTTTTTGAACGGTCTGGATCTTTTTTCACATCAGGAAAAAAAGACCTTGGCGTGTAGAAAAGCGCCCGTTAAAGTCGAAAGTCCCCTCCCCGCGAATCTCATCCTTCTCCCCGTCGGCCCGCCCCAGGGGTCCTGACCTATCGGCGGGATAGCTGGAGCCGAATGCGGCAAATCCCTAGAATCGCCGCATTCCCGAAGGAGACGATTCGATGCTGTTGGTGATTTCCCCCGCCAAGACCCTGGACTACGAGACCCCGCCGGTCACCCCGCGCCATACCCAACCTGAATTCCTCGACCACGCCCAGGAGCTGATCCAGCAGTTGCGTGAACTCAGCCCCGCGCAGATCGCCGAGCTGATGCACCTGTCCGACAAGCTCGCCGGCCTCAATGCCGCGCGCTACGGCAGCTGGCACCCGGACTTCACCCCGGACAACGCCAAGCAGGCCCTGCTGGCCTTCAAGGGCGACGTCTACACCGGCCTCAACGCCGAGGACTTCAGCGAAGCCGATTTCGACTTCGCCCAGCAGCACCTGCGCATGCTCTCCGGTCTCTATGGCCTGCTGCGCCCCCTGGACCTGATGCAGCCCTACCGCCTGGAAATGGGCACCAAGCTGGCCAACGCCCGCGGCAAGGACCTCTACGCCTTCTGGGGCGAACGCATCAGCGGTTGGCTGAACGAGGCCCTGGCCGCCCAGGGTGACGACATCCTGCTCAACCTCGCCTCCAACGAATACTTCAGCTCGGTGAAACGCAAGGCACTGAACGCCCGCATCATCGACACCGAGTTCAAGGACCTGAAGAACGGCCAGTACAAGATCATCAGCTTCTACGCCAAGAAGGCCCGTGGCCTGATGGCCCGCTACGTGATCAAGGAACGCCTGCGCGACCCGGAAGGCCTGAAGGACTTCAACTACCAGGGCTACCGCTACTCGGTCGAACATTCAGGGCCCGACAGCCTGGTGTTCCTGCGCGAAGAGCCGCAGGACTGAAGCAAACGAGCCCCGCCCTTTGGCGGGGTTTTCGTTTGCGGCCCGGGATAAAGCTCGAAAGCCCTTCGTAGGGTGCGCCGTGCGCACCGCCTCCTGCGGTCAGGCGGCAGCTGGAAACCGATGCCAATAGCCTTGGTGCGCACAGCGCACCCTACCGTCCGGTCCGCGACATCTCCCGCCGAGCAGCATCGGTCCGATTTTTCGTACGGCCGTTCCGTGCCACTTGATTGATATTAAAAACTCAATATCACTTCAAGATCATATCGCCTGCATAATCTGGAATTTCATGCTGGCCAACTTGAATTCCAATAGTGGCCAACTTGCAAAATGCAATCACCGAAAAATTGCATTTTGCCTTGCGTGGAACTTTTCCAGAGCCGCCCCGCTCTGAGAGTGCCAGCAAGATGAAAGCGGCCATAGTCAAGAAATTGCAATAAATCAAATTGGGGACGAACGGTAGGAACTATCCGAAAAGCCGGACACTCATACCCCCCGTGACCTAATTCCTCGCACCATGTTTCGGTGCGATCTCAAACTGCCTTGATAACTTATCGACGCAAGTCGAGGGGTAGTTTTTATCTGGCGAAAGCCAAACAAGTTGATTAAGGAGACTCGCAACAAACTCGACCTACTGGACAAAACCAACGAGCCAGAGCCATTTCGGCGATCAGCTCAGGACTCTACCCGGGCAAGCGTAGTTACATGCCCAGTTCAGGCGCCCTAACTTTGGCGTCCGGTATTACTCATGCCTGTGCACCGCAAAGTTGCCTAACGCAACATGTTGGTGCGAACGGAAGTGACACTAACGTCACATATTAAACAGCGTGCTGAATGGACGAGGTGAATACGATGCGAATCAGCATCTTTGGTTTGGGCTATGTTGGTGCAGTGTGCGCCGGCTGCCTCTCTGCTCGTGGTCATGAAGTTGTCGGCGTAGACGTTTCTCAGACCAAGATCGACCTGATCAACAATGGCAAATCGCCCATTGTCGAACCCGGTCTGGAAGAACTTCTGCAACAAGGCCTCAGGACCAACCGCCTGCGCGGCACCACCGATGTCGCCGCCGCCGTGCTCGAGACCCAGGTGTCCTTCATCTGCGTCGGTACCCCGAGCAAGAAGAATGGCGACCTGTCCCTGGAATACATCGAAGGCGTCTGCCGCGAGATCGGTTTCGCCCTGCGCAACAAGGCCGAGCGCCACACGGTAGTCGTACGCAGCACCGTGCTGCCGGGCACCGTGAAGAACGTGGTGATCCCGATCCTCGAAGACTGCTCCGGCAAGAAGGCGGGCGTGGACTTCGGCGTGGCGGTGAACCCCGAGTTCCTCCGCGAAAGCACCGCGATCAAGGACTACGATTTCCCGCCCATGACCGTCATCGGCGAGCTGGACAAGGCTTCCGGCGACCTGCTGGAAACCCTCTATCTCGAACTGGACGCGCCGATCATCCGCAAGGACATCGAAGTCGCCGAGATGATCAAGTACACCTGCAACGTCTGGCACGCGGCCAAGGTCACCTTCGCCAACGAGATCGGCAACATCGCCAAGGCCGTGGGTGTCGATGGCCGCGAGGTGATGGACGTGGTCTGCCAGGATCACAAGCTGAACCTGTCCAAGTACTACATGCGTCCGGGCTTCGCCTTCGGCGGCTCCTGCCTGCCCAAGGACGTGCGCGCGCTGAACTATCGCGCCACCTCCCTGGACGTGGATTCGCCGCTGATCGGTTCGCTGATGCGCAGCAACGCCGGCCAGGTGCAGAAGGCCTTCGACATCATCGCCGGCCATGACAAGCGCAAGGTCGCGCTGCTCGGCCTGTCCTTCAAGGCCGGTACCGACGACCTGCGCGAAAGCCCGCTGGTGGAACTGGCCGAGATGCTGATCGGCAAGGGTTTCGATCTCAGCATCTACGACCGCAACGTCGAGTACGCCCGTGTCCACGGTGCCAACAAGGACTACATCGAGTCGAAGATCCCGCACGTTTCCTCGTTGCTGGACAGCAACTTCGACGCGGTGGTGGACAAGGCCGACATCATCGTCCTCGGCAACCGCGACGAGCTGTTCGCCCCGCTGGCCGAGCGCGCACCGGCCGGCAAGCAGGTGATCGACCTGGTGGGCTTCATGCCCAAGGCCACCCAAGGCAATGCCGAGGGTATCTGCTGGTAAGCGCCCCTGCTCCCTCCCCTAGCGGGAGGGGGCACGCCCGGAACCACCAGGACGAGTACCTATGGAAAAGATCAAGCATGGCCTGCTCGAAGCCTCGGGCTGGCTCTTCTACCTCATCGCGCTGATGCTGCTGGCACTGGCATTGCCCAAGTCGGTCTTCGACCCCGATTCCAAGCATTTCCTGCTGCTGGTCGGTGTCGTGGGCATCTGGCGCTATTCCATGGGCGGCCTGCACTTCCTGCGCGGCACGCTGTTCCTCTACGTCGTCTACCCCTGGTACAAGCGGCGCCTGGCCAAGCTCGGCAGCGCGGCGGACCCGTCCCACGTGTTCCTGATGGTGACCAGTTTCCGCATCGAGGCGCTGACCACCGCCATGGTCTACCGCTCGGTGATCCAGGAAGCCATCGACTGCGGCTACCCCACCACAGTGGTCTGCTCCATCGTCGAGCTGTCCGATGAACTGCTGGTGAAGAACATCTGGTCCAAACTGAAGCCGCCGGAACGGGTCAAGCTGGACTTCGTGCGCATTCCTGGCACCGGCAAGCGCGACGGCCTGGCCTACGGTTTCCGCGCCATCTCGCGGCAGTTGCCGGACGCGAACGCCGTGGTGGCGGTGATCGACGGCGACACGGTGCTGGCCGAAGGCGTGGTGAAGAAGACCGTGCCCTGGTTCAAGCTCTTCCCCAATGTCGGCGGCCTGACTACCAACGAGTTCTGCGAAGTCCGTGGCAGCTACATCATGAGCGAGTGGCACAAGCTGCGTTTCGCCCAGCGCCACATCAACATGTGCTCCATGGCTCTGTCCAAGCGCGTGCTGACCATGACCGGCCGCATGTCGGTATTCCGCGCCAAGGTGGTGACCAACCCGGATTTCATCGCCGATGTGGAAAGCGATCACCTGGACCACTGGCGCCTGGGTCGCTTCCAGTTCCTCACTGGCGACGACAAGTCCAGCTGGTACAGCCTGATGCGCCTGGGCTTCGACACCTTCTACGTGCCGGATGCGGCGATCAACACGGTCGAGCACCCGCCAGAGAAGAGCTTCATCAAGGCAAGTCGCAAGCTGATGTTCCGCTGGTACGGCAACAACCTGCGACAGAACAGCCGCGCCCTGGCCCTGGGCCCGCGCCGCCTCGGCTTGTTCACCACCATCGTGCTCAACGACCAGCGCCTGTCCATGTGGACCTGCCTGCTGGGCCTGGCCGTGGCCATCATCGCCAGCATCAAGTACAGCATCGCCTACCTGCTGGTGTACCTGCTGTGGATCGGCATCACCCGCCTGGTCCTCACCCTGCTCCTGAGCGTTTCCGGGCACCGGATCGGACCGGCCTATCCGCTGATCCTCTATTACAACCAGATCGTCGGGGCCCTGGTGAAGATCTACGTGTTCTTCCGCCTCGACAAGCAGTCCTGGACCCGCCAACCGACCACGCTCAAACGTGACCTCGCCAGCTTCACGCGCTGGTTCAACACCTGGTCTTCACGCGCCATGACCTTCTCCGCAACCAGCGTCTTCATCGCCGCACTGATGGCGATCGTGTGAACACAAGGAACCTGACAGGAATCGAAGCCATGAATACAGCCGTCAATCTCAATGTGGTGCATGAATCCGAAGCCCAGCGCCAGCACGCGCGGGTGAAGATCCCCGGCAAAGTCCGCTACATCGCCCGCGGCGAACGCTTCGAGGGATCGCTGGTGGACGTCTCCGCCGGCGGTTTCGCCTTCACTTCCGGGAATTCCTCCGCCACTGTCGGCGACTACCACAGGGGCCGCCTGCTGTTCCAGATCGACGGCCTCAGCCTCGGCCTGGACGTGGAGTTCCAGATTCGTTTCGTGGATCCCCGCCACCAGCGCGTCGGCTGCATGTTCCACAACCTCCAGCCGCGCGACATCGCCACCCTGCGCTACCTGATCAGCGCCCACCTCTCGGGGGAACTGGTCAGCGCCGGCGACCTGCTCAACACCCTGCAGCGCGAGAACTTCACCAAGGCGCGCAAGAATGGCGCGGGTGGCGGCATGGGCCCCCTGGGGCGCCTCAAGGCCGTGACCCTCAGCGCCGGCTTCTTCATCGTCGGCGTCGGCGCCTTCGCCTACATCCTCAAGTCCCTCTACGGCCTCTACTTCGTCACCCATGCCGACTCGGCCATGGTGGCGGTGCCTTCCATGCAGATCACCATGCCCCGCGAAGGTACGGTGCAGAGCCTGGTGGGCCCGGATGCCACCGTGCAGAAAGGCGCGCCCATCGCCTCGTTCTCCGCCACCATGCTGGAGATGCTCAAGGGCCACCTGACCGACCAGCAGCTCTCGCCGAAGAACGTCGAGGATCTCTTCGGCAAGCAGATGAAGGGCACCCTCACCAGCCCCTGCAACTGCAAGATCGCCCGCCAGTTGGTGGCCGACGGCCAGTTCGCCAGCAAGGGCGACGTGATCTTCGAACTGGTGCCCCAGGACACCCAGGCCACCGTCCAGGCGCGCTTCCCCTTCCGCAACATCGCCCAGGCCAAGCCCGGCGCCAGCGTCACCTTCCAGGTGGCCGGCGAAGACGTGGTGCGCCACGGCAAGATCATCAGCAGCAACCTGCATGACGGCAGCATGTCCGCCGACATCCGCACCGTAATCCAGCCCGACGAGCCGCTGCCCAGCACCCTCGCCGGCCAGCCGGTGGAACTCAGCGTCGATCGCGGACCGTCCCTCGACTGGCTGATCGACCGTGCCCTGGCCGCGGGCTTCTGAGGAGGGTACAGCCATGGCCCATCACGCCACCCCGCTCCTGCTGCTGGCCGCGGCCGTCGCCCTGGCCGGCTGCGCCGGGCTGCCCGATGAGCGCCTCGCCCGCGAAGCGCTGAAGAACGGCGACAGCGCCACCGCCGAGCAGAACTTCCGCCAGCTGGCCGACCTCGGCTACGCCGATGCCGCCGTCGGCCTGGCCGACCTGCAGGTGGCCAGCGGCGACCCCGCGCAACTGCAGAAAGCCGAGCAGACCTACCGCCAGGCCATGGACCAGTCGCCCCGCGCCAAGGCCCGCCTGGGCAAGCTGCTGGCACGCAAGACCGAACTGAGCCAGGCCGAGCGCCGCGAAACCGCGCAGCTGCTGGAGGAATCTTTCGCGGCAGGCGAGGAGAGCAGCCTGCTGCCCCTGGTGATGCTCTACCTGCAGTACCCGCAGGACTTCCCCTCGGTGGACGTGCCGGCACGCATCGCCAAATGGCGCGCCGAGGGCCACACCCAAGCCGAACTGGCGCAGATCGTCTTCTACCGCACCCAGGGCACCTACGATCAGCACCTGGACGAAATCGAACAGATCTGCACCCGCAACCTGGCCCTGGCCGACCTCTGCTACATCGAACTGGCCACCGTCTACCAGAAGCAGGGCAACACCGACGCCCAGCAGAAGCTGCTGGATGGCCTGATGGCCGGCTACCACGCCGGGCGTATACCCGCCCAGCGGGTGGACTCGGTGGCCGTGGTGCTGGCCGACGCCGACCTCGGCAAGCCCGATGAAGGCAAGGCCCGTGAGCTGCTGGACGAAGTGGCCCCGGCCTACCCCGCCTCCTGGGTCAGCCTGGCCAAGCTGCTCTACGAGTACCCCGAGCTCGGCGATACCGAGCAGATGCTGGGCTACCTGGAGAAGGGCCGCGCGGCCAACCTGCCCCAGGCCGAACTGCTGCAAGGCCGCCTCTACTACGAAGGCAAGCTGGTGCCGCTGGACCCGAAGAAGGCCGAGCAGCACCTGCAGAAGGCCGCCACCAGCCAGCCGCAAGCCGATTACCTGCTGGGCCAGCTCTACCTGCGCGGTTACCTGGGCGAAATCGACCCGGACAAGGCCCTGAGCCATCTGCTCAGCGCCGCGCGCAGCGGCCAGATCAACGCCGACTTCGCACTCGGGCAGATGTACGTCCAGGGCAAGGGGGTCCAGCGCAATCTGGTCAACGCCTACGTCTTCAGCCAGTTGGCCCTGCCCAAGAACACCCCGCAGGCCCTGGAACTTGCACAACAAGTGGAACAGCAGCTCGCACCGGCCGACCGCGCCCGCGCCGAACAGCTCCTGCGCGAAGAACGCCAGGTGCGCGGCTCCAGCGCCCAGGGCGCGGCCCAGATGCAAGCGATGCAGACCCAATAAGGACCGATACCGACGATGAATATGAAACCCTGGATGAGCGCCGGCCTTGGCCTGACCCTGCTCGCTGCGAGCATCGCCCACGCCGCCCAGACCGACGGCAAGAACTTCGGCCTGGACGTGAAGATCACCGCCCAGTCGGAGGACGACCGCGATCTCGGCACCCGCGACGGCGGCGACGTCAACGGCATCGGTCTCGACCTGCGCCCCTGGGTCTATGGCGAGCGTGGAGAATGGAGCGCCTTCGCCATGGGCCAGGCAGTCACCGCCACCGACATCGTCGAGACCGACACCCTGGAAGGCAGCGATATCGAAGCCGATGCCGGCCAGCGCAACAACGGCCGCGAGCCGGACAAGAACTACCTGGCCATGCGTGAGTTCTGGGTCGACTACGGCGGCCTCACCGCCTACCCGGGCGAGCACCTGCGCTTCGGCCGCCAGCGCGTACGCAGCGAGGAAGGCACCTGGTGGGACACCAATATCGAGGCCCTGCGCTGGAGCTTCGACACCACCCTGCTGCGCGCCCATGCCGGCGTTGCCGAACGCTTCAGCGAGTACCGCACCGATATCGACGAGCTGGCCCCGGAAGACGAGGACCGCCAGCACTTCTTCGGCGACATCTCCACCCAATGGCGCCCCGGCCACTGGGTCGGCGCCAAGGTCCACCACATCCATGACAGCGGCGACCTGCCCAACGCGGGCGAGGAAGTGGATGAGCTGTCCAAGCGCGAGACCGGCGACCTCACCTGGCTGGGCCTGGAAGCCGACGGCGGCTTCTTCGACCGTCGCTCCACCCTGCCGCTGAACTACTGGGCCCAGGCCACCTGGCTGACCGGCGACGTGGACGAGCTGCAGCAGGCCACCGTGGGCAACCAGAACCTCGCCGCCGGCAAGCGCAATGTGGACGTGGACGCCTGGGCCGTGGACCTCGGCCTGCGCTGGAACATCGACGAGCAATGGAAGGTCGGCGGCGCCTACGCCCGTGGCAGCGGCGGCGGCGATAACGACAGCTCCGAGCAGTTCCGCCAGACCGGCCTGGAAAGCAACCGCTCCAACTTCACCGGCACCGAGGCGCGCATGCACCGCTTCGGCGAGGCCTTCCGCGGCGAGCTGAGCAACCTCCAGGTGGCCAGCGCCTTCACCTCCTGGCAGATGGGCGAAGACTACGACGCGAGCCTGGTCTACCACCGCTTCTGGCGCGTGGACGACAACCAGGATGTGGGCCAGAGCGGGATCATCGCGCCGCTGGAAGACGGCGAGAAGGACATCGGCCAGGAGATGGACCTGGTGGTCACCAAGTACTTCAAGCAGGGCCTGCTGCCGGCCTCCATGGCCGAGCATCTGGATGAGCGTTCCGCCCTGGTGCGCTTGCGTGGTGGCGTGTTCAAGCCGGGCGATGCCTACGGCAGCGGCACCGACTCGCTGATGCACCGCGCCTTCGTCGATTTCATCTGGCGCTTCTGATGGGCATTCGGCGCAAGGGAGGATCAGCCATGAAACGTGGCATGGGAACCACATTGCTGGCGAGTGGCATCGTGCTTGGCGCCCTGCAATTCGCCGCACCCTGGGTCCAGGGTGCGGAGGAGGTGCAGGTACTCAAGGAGATCAAGAACTACAAGGTCCTCACCGCCGACCCGGCACAACTGCAACTGGAGCGCCCAAAGGCGCCGGACATGTCCGGCTACACCCGCGAGGCGGTGGCAGCGAAGATCGACCGCAAGACCCGCGGCCGCGTGGTGGTCCGGCGCATGCTCCAGCAGGATGCGCTGAAGGACTTCACCGGTGGTAACGAGCGCCTGCGCGAGTGGGTCAAGCGCCAGCACGGCATGCCCCAGGCGATTTTCATCGAGGGCGGCTACGTGACCCCCGCGGACCTGGCCAAGGCACTGCCCGACAGCCAATTCAGCGAGACCGAGCCAGGCGTCTACCTTGCCCGCCTGCCGGTCGTGGTGGCCCACGACGCCAGCCTCGAGATCGGCCAGTCGACCAAGGACTTCCGCCTCTCCCAGGAGCGCGGTGCCTTCCTGGTCAACGACGGCAAGATGTTCATCGTCGACACGCACCTCACTGCCTGGAACGAGGGGCAGAAGACCCCGGCCTGGTTCCGCAAGCCGGAGGAGTTCCGCCCGTTCCTGGTGTCCTGGGGCGGCAGCGAGCTCTACATAGTCGGCAGCAAGGTCACCAGCCTCGGCTACGACAACTCCAAGTCCTATGGCGTCTCCATCACCCAGTACACCCCGGGCCAGGCCAAGCGCCTGAAGCGCCCGGCGCCCACCGGCTGGCTGCTGGATTCGGAGTTCGTCGACCACTGGTACGGCTTCTACTGCTTCGAGGCCGAGGACGTGGTGATCAGGGGCAACACCTACCGCGACAACATCGTCTACGGCATCGACCCCCACGACCGTTCGCGCCGCCTGCTGATCGCCGAGAACACCGTCTTCGGGACCAAGAAGAAGCACGGCATCATCATCTCCCGCGAGGTGGACGACAGCTGGATAGTCAACAACAAGACCTTCGACAACAAGCTCTCGGGCATCGTCATCGACCGTAGCTCGGTGAACAATCTCGTGGCCTGGAACGAGGTCTACCAGAATCACTCCGACGGCATCACCGTCTACGAAAGCTCGAACAACCTGATCTGGGGCAACAAGATCCTCGGCAACCAGCGCCACGGCATCCGCGTGCGCAACAGCGTGAACATCCGCCTCTACGAGAACCTCTCGGCCGCCAACGGCCTGACCGGCGTATACGGCCACATCAAAGACCTCTCCAACACCGACCGCAACATCAAGCTCGACCCCTTCGATACCAAGGTCTCGCTGATCCTGGTGGGCGGCAAGCTTGCCGGCAACGGCTCCAGCCCCCTGTCCATCGACTCGCCGCTGTCGGTCGAACTCTACAACGTCGAGCTCCTCGCGCCGAGCAAGTCCACCGGCATCAGCTTCGCCGGCGTCCTCGGCGAAAAGCAGGAAGAAATCCTCGACCTGATGGTGCGCCGCAAGCAGGCGGTGCTGATCGACCCCATCGAAACCCAGGCCGAACTCCAGGATTGAGGTACCCGATCATGCAAAGACTTTCCCGCAAGTGGTTCACCCCTTCCGCCCTGGCCGCCGGCCTGCTGGCAGCCGCCCAGGGCGTACAGGCGGCGCCCGAATACAGCGTGCAGCGCACCGCTCCGCTCTGCGCCGCGGCCCAGAATCCGGCCAACTACAACACCAAGTACCTGAGCTTCTTCACCACCCTGGTGCAGGGCCAGGGCGACTGGATGTTCCGTACCCAGTACGACCTGCGCACCGACTTCGGCACCACGGCCTATGGCTGGAACCAGTTGAAGCGCCTGCACGACGCACTGAAGGCCAGGGGCGTCGAGCTGATGGTGGTCTACCAACCGACCCGCGGCCTGGTGAACCGCGAAAAGCTCACCCCTGAAGAGAAGGCCCACTTCAACTACGAGCTGGCCAGGAAGAACTACCTGGCCGCCGTGGACCAGTTCCGCAAGGCCGGCATCTGGGTCACCGACCTCTCGCCGCTGTTCGACGAGAAAGGCGTCGCCACCGACTACTACTTCAAGGCCGACCACCACTGGACTCCGGCCGGCGCCGACCGTACCGCCAAGCTGGTGGCCGAAACCCTGAAGCAGATCCCCGGCTTCGACGACATCCCGAAGCAGGAGTACCAGAGCAAGGTGGTCGGCCTGCTGCCCAAGGCCGGCACCCTCCACAAGACCGCCGCCCAGTTCTGCGGCACCGGCTACGCCACCCAGTACGTCGACCGCTACGAGACCGAGGCGGCGGGCAGCGGCGGTGGCGACAGCCTGTTCGGCGACGAGTCCAATCCCAAGGTGGCCCTGGTGGGCACCAGTAACAGCGGCCCGGCCTACAACTTCGCCGGTTTCCTGCAGCAGTACAGCGGCGCCGAAGTGCTCAACCTGGCGGTCAGCGGCGGCGGCTTCGACAGCGCACTGATGCAGTACATGAGCAGCAAGGAATTCCACGAGAACCCGCCCAAGGTGCTGATCTGGGAATTCGCCACCCACTACGACATGGCCCAGGCGAGCTTCTACCGCCAGGCGGTGCCCATGGTGAACAACGGCTGCGAAGGCCGCCCGACGGTGCTGAAGAACAAGGTCAAGCTCAAGCCCGGCACCAACGAAGTGCTGGTCAACAGCGATGGCTCGCACCTGCGCGGCCGCGACTACCAGGTGGACCTGCGCCTCAGCGATCCGTCGGTGCATGAGCTCAAGACCACCGTCTGGTACCTCAACGGCCGCCGCGAGAACTTCAAGCTCGAACAGAGCGACCGGATCGACACCGGCGGGCGCTACGCCTTCGAGCTGCGCAACGAAGCGGATTGGGCGGATCTGAACATGCTCTCCCTGGAAATCCACAGCCCCGAACCCATGCCCCAGGACCTCAGCGTCGAGGTGAGCCTCTGCGCACGTCCCGGCAAGGGCGGAGGCAACCTCACGGCGAAAGCCGAGTGAGGAAGGAGGAACCCATGAACACCAGACCCTGGCTGATCGCTCCGCTGCTCGCGGGCATCCTGCTCGCCGGACAGGCCCACGCCGCCGACCTGGTGCCGCCAAAGGGCTATTTCGCGCCCGTGGTCACCGACGCCAAGTCCGGTGGCAGCTGCAAGGCGCCGCCCGCGCCCTACACCGACAAATTGGAGTTCCGCAGCAAATACGAAGGCTCCGACAAGGCGCGCGCCACCCTCAACCCGGCGGCGGAGAAGGCCTTTCGCGAGAAGACCGCAACCATCACCGAGATGGAGCGCGGCGTCAGCAAGATGGTCATGGAGTACATGCGCAAGGGCCAGCGCAGCCAGCTCGAATGCACCCTGCAGTGGCTGGGCAGCTGGGCCCAGGCCAACGCCTTGCAAAGCACCGAGTACAACCACACCGGCAAGTCCATGCGCAAATGGGCCCTGGGCAGCATGGCCTCGGCCTACCTGCGCCTGAAGTTCTCCGACTCCCGGCCCCTGGCGCCCTACCAGAGCCAGACCCGGGTGATCGAGTCGTGGTTCTCGCGCCTGGGCGACCAGGTCGTCCACGACTGGAGCGACCTGCCGCTGAAGCAGATCAACAACCACTCCTACTGGGCCGCCTGGTCGGTGATGGCCACCGCCGTGGCGACCGACCGCAAGGACCTGTTCGACTGGTCGGTGGCGCAGTTCCGCGTCGCCGCCGGCCAGGTGGACAAGGACGGCTTCCTGCCCAACGAGCTCAAGCGCCGCCAGCGCGCCCTCGCCTACCACAACTACAGCCTGCCGCCGCTGGCCATGATCGCCAGCTTCGCCCAGGCCAACGGCGTGGACCTGCGCGAAGAGAACCACGGTGCCCTGCGCCGCCTCGGCGAGAAGGTGATCGCCGGCGTGGATGACCAGGAGGACTTCGACAGGAAGACCGGCAAGGACCAGGACATGAGCGAGCTGAAGAAACACAGCAAGTTCTCCTGGCTGGAGCCCTGGTGCTCGCTCTACCGCTGCTCCGCCGAAACCCTCGAATGGAAGGACGAGATGGGCCCCTACAAGAGCTTCCGCCTCGGCGGCGACGTGACCCAGGTGTTCCATCCGAAGAAGAAAGGAGAGAGCTAGGTCGACCACGGCACGGACAGCCCCCTCTCCCTCCGGGGGAGGGTTGGGGTGGGGGAAGTCGGACTCCGCGCGGAGCCAGGCATCCCTCACCCGAACGCGGCCCGCCCCGACCCCTCTCCCGGAGGGAGAGGGGAGACATTCGCCCCCGCCCACACGGCGGGCCTGATATCAAACGTTCAATGGAGAGACTCGGATGGTCTTTTCTTCCAACGTGTTCCTGTTCCTGTTCCTGCCGATCTTCCTCGGCATGTACTACCTGGTCGGGACACGCTATCGAAACCTGTTGTTGCTGGTCGCCAGCTACATTTTCTATGCCTGGTGGCGCATCGACTTCCTGGCGCTGTTCGCCGCCGTCACGGTATTCAACTACTGGATCGGCCTGCGCATCGGCGCGGCCGGGGTGCGCACGAAGACGGCGCAGAAATGGCTGATCCTCGGCGTGGTGGTGGACCTCTGCGTCCTCGGCTACTTCAAGTACGCCAACTTCGGCGTCGACAGCCTCAACGCCATCGTCACCTCGTTCGGCATGGAGCCTTTCGTGCTCACGCATATCCTGCTGCCGATCGGGATCTCCTTCTACGTCTTCGAGTCGATCAGCTACATCATCGACGTCTACCGCGGCGACACCCCGGCCACCCGCAACCTGGTGGACTTCGCCGCCTTCGTGGCGATCTTCCCGCATCTGATCGCCGGCCCGGTGCTGCGTTTCAAGGACCTGGTGGACCAGTTCAACCACCGCACCCACACGGTGGACAAGTTCGCCGAAGGCTGCACGCGCTTCATGCAGGGCTTCATCAAGAAGGTCTTCATCGCCGACAGCATCGCGCCCATCGCCGACCACTGCTTCGCCCTCTCCGACCCAACCACGGGTGACGCCTGGCTCGGCGCCCTGGCCTACACCGCGCAGCTGTACTTCGACTTCTCCGGCTACAGCGACATGGCCATCGGCCTCGGCCTGATGATGGGCTTCCGTTTCATGGAGAACTTCAACCAGCCCTATGTCAGCCAGTCCATCACCGAGTTCTGGCGGCGCTGGCACATCAGCCTGTCCACCTGGCTGCGCGACTACCTGTACATCAGCCTGGGCGGCAACCGTGGCACCACCTTCCAGACCTACCGCAACCTGTTCCTCACCATGCTGCTGGGCGGTCTGTGGCACGGCGCCAACTTCACCTACATCATCTGGGGCGCCTGGCACGGCACCTGGCTGGCCATCGAGCGCGCCCTGGGCGTGAACGCCGCGCCCCGGGTGATCAACCCGCTGAAGTGGGCCTTCACCTTCCTGCTGGTGGTGATCGGCTGGGTGATCTTCCGCGCCGAGAACCTGGACGTCGCCTGGCGCATGTACGCCGCCATGTTCAGCTTCGGCGACTGGCAGCTCTCCGAGCTCAACCGCGCCCAGCTCACCAGCCTGCAGATCGCCACCCTGGTGCTGGCCTACGTGGTGCTGGCCGTCTTCGGCATCCGCCAGTTCCATGCCCAACCCCTGGCCGGAGCCCCCAAGGCCCGCGCCCGCGAGGACGACGACGGCATCGCCATCAATGCCGATGGCAGCGCCGCCCTGCCCCGCGCCCGCATCCAGATCGGCGCACTGGCCTTCCACGCCGCCGTGCTCCTGCTGTTCGCCGCCGCGGTGCTGAAGCTCTCGGCGCAGAGCTTCTCGCCCTTCCTGTACTTCCAGTTCTGAGTGGAGCCGACCATGAACAGAACCCTGAACCTGCTCTACATCGTGCTTTTCTGCGGGCTGCTGCTGGCCCTCGGCCTCTGGTCCATGCGCGCCTTCTTCGGCTTCTCCGTGGCCCAGGAAACCAGCGTGCTGGACGGCAAGCTGACCCACGCCTTCGAGAAGCACTACGACGAGGAGTTCCCGGTCAAGCAACTGGGCACCAACCTCTGGGCGCTGGTGGACTTCAAACTGTTCGGCGAAGGCCGCCAGGGCGTGGTCATCGGCCAGGATGGCTGGCTCTACTCGGACGAGGAGTTCGACCCGGTGGCCGACGAAAGCCGGCACATGGACGACAACCTGGCGCTGATCCAGGGCGTGCGCGACGAGCTGGCGCGACGTGACGTGCAGCTGGTGCTGGCGATCATCCCGGCCAAGTCGCGGATCTACCCGGAGCACATGGGCCAGGCCACTCCCAGCGCCCTGCGCCAGGAGCTCTACCAGCGCTTCCGCGACTCGGCCCTCAAGGCCGGGATCAGCGCCCCCGACCTGCTCACCACCCTGGAGGACGCCAAGAACCAGGGCCAGGTCTTCCTGCGCACCGACACCCACTGGACCCCGCTGGGCGCCGAGGTGGCGGCCGGGCGCCTGGGCCGGACCGTGAGCCAGACCTTCGACCTGCGCGGCGCCCCGCAGCAGTTCGTAACCGAGACCCAGGGCGAGGATGCCTACAAGGGCGACCTGACCCGCTTCCTGCCCCTGGACCCGCTGTTCGAGAACCTGATGCCGGCCCCGGACCAGTTGCAGAAGCGCGCCACCCGCAGCCAGGACGACGGCAGCGCGGGCGACGACGCCCTGTTCGGCGAGAGCGAGGTACCGGTGGTGCTGGTGGGCACCAGCTATAGCGCCAACGACCGCTGGAACTTCGCCGGTGCCTTGCGCCAGGCCCTGCAGCGCGACCTGGTGAACCACGCCGAGGATGGCCATGGGCCGATCCTGCCGATGCTCAAGTACCTGAAGAGTGACGAACTGAAGGATGCCCCGCCGCAACTGGTGATCTGGGAATTCCCCGAACGCTACCTGCCGATGCAGAGCGACCTGTCCGACTTCGACCCCGAATGGGTCGCCGGCCTGCGCAAGGGCGCGGCCGGTGACCAACGCCTGGCCGCACGGTCGGGCAACTGAAGCGTTACCACACAAGGCGATCACGCCCTTTTCAAGAGAAATGATGGAGGTACACCCCATGAAACGACAGAACAACCGTAGCTGGACGTCGTACGCCTGTGCCCTGGTCCTCGGCCTCGGCGCCCTCCAGGCGAACGCCGATGAAGGCGGCCTGTACGGCCCGCAAGCGCCCAAGGGATCTGCCTTCGTCCGCGCCTATAACGCCGGCAGCAGCGAACTCAGCGTCAATGTCGGCAACACGGCGCTGACCGACGTGCCGCCGCTGGGCTCCAGTGACTTCAAGTTCCTCCCGGCGGGCAACTACAGCGCCAAGGTAGGCACCGGCAGCCTCGCGGTGAAGCTGGAGGCCGACCACTACTACACCCTGGTCAACCAGGCCGGCAAGGAGCCGCAGCTGGTTGAAGAACCGGCCTTCAAGAACAAGCAGAAGGCCCTGCTGCGCGTGCAGAACCTGTCAGACGCCAAGCTCACCCTGAAGACCGCCGACGGCAAGACCCCGGTGGTCGAGGGCGTGGCCCCGCAGGGTCGCGGCGAGCGCGAAATCAACCCGGTGAAAGTCGGCCTCGCCTTGTTCGACGGCGACCGCAAGGTCAGCGACCTCAAGCCGGTCTCCCTGCAGCGCGGCGAAGTGGTGTGCCTGTACATCACCGGCAGCGGCGGCAAGTTCTCGCCGGTCTGGGTCAAGCGCCCGGCCGAATCCTGAGACGCGGCAACCGAGCAGTTACCGGCGCGGGCCGAACCGCGCCGGTCATTACCCGCCACGCAGAGGGCGGGAAAGAAAGAAATGTGATCGATGGAAGCAGTGCCCAAAACCCATGAATGAGTTAGGAGAAACACCCATGATTCCCGTGATCCTCTCTGGCGGTAGCGGCTCTCGCCTCTGGCCTCTTTCGCGCAAGCAATATCCCAAGCAGTTCCTCGCCCTCACCGGCGAGCAGACCCTGTTCCAGCAGACCCTGCAGCGCCTGAACTTCGAAGGCATGCAGCCGGCCGTGCTGGTGGCCAATCAGGACCACCGTTTCATCGTCCAGGAGCAGCTGGACGCCATCGGCCTGCAGGCCCAGTCCATGCTGCTGGAGCCTTTCGGCCGCAATACCGCTCCGGCGGTGGCCATGGCCGCCATGCAGCTGGTGGCCGAGGGCCGTGACGAGCTGATGCTGGTAATGCCGGCCGACCACGTACTGCGCGACCCGAAGGCCTTCCAGCAGGCCCTGGCGCTGGCCACCATCGCCGCCGAGAAGGGCGAGATGGTGCTCTTCGGCGTCCCCGCCGAGCGCCCTGAAACCGGTTACGGCTACATCCGCAGCAAGGCCGACGCCGCCCTGCCCGATGGCATCAGCCGTGTCGCCCAGTTCGTCGAGAAGCCGGACGAGGCCCGCGCCCGCCAGTATGTGGAATCCGGCGACTACTTCTGGAACAGCGGCATGTTCCTGTTCCGCGCCAGCCGCTTCCTGGAAGAGCTCAAGCATCATGACGTGGACATCTACGACACCTGCCTGCTGGCCCTGGAGCGCAGCAAGCGCGACGGCATCGCGGTGAGCATCGACGCGGCCACCTTCGCCTGCTGCCCGGACAACTCCATCGACTACGCGGTGATGGAGAAGACCGCCCGCGCCTGCGTGGTGCCGCTTTCCGCCGGCTGGAACGATGTCGGCAGCTGGAGCTCCATCTGGGAAGTGCACGACAAGGACCAGGACGGCAACGTCACCAAGGGCGACGTGGTGGTGCAGGACAGCCATAACTGCCTGGTGCACGGCAACGGCAAGCTGGTGTCGGTGATCGGCCTGGATGACGTGGTGGTGGTCGAGACCAAGGACGCCATGATGATCGCCCACAAGGACCGCGTGCAGGACGTGAAGAAGCTGGTCAACAAGCTCGACGCCGATGGCCGCAACGAAACCCAGAACCACTGCCAGGTCTACCGCCCCTGGGGTTCCTACGACTCGGTGGACATGGGCGGCCGCTTCCAGGTCAAGCACATCACCGTCAAGCCCGGCGCACAGCTCTCGCTGCAGATGCATCATCACCGCGCCGAGCACTGGATCGTGGTCTCCGGCACCGCCCAGGTGACCTGCGACGACAAGGTATTCCTGCTCACCGAGAACCAGTCCACCTACATCCCGATCGCCTCCGTGCACCGCCTGGCCAACCCGGGCAAGATCCCGCTGGAGATCATCGAAGTACAGTCCGGCAGCTACCTGGGCGAAGACGACATCGAGCGCCTGGATGACGTCTACGGCCGCGCGCCGCAAGCCGACAACGTGGTCAGCATCGCCCGCTGAAAGACCGCATCGCGCGGCCCGGTGCAATACCGGGCCACGTGCTTGCGCTAGCATGGAGGGCCTCAAGGAGGTCTTTCCATGCTTATCGGCGCCATCCTCGCCCTCACCTGGCTGATCCTGCTGCTGCGTTACCCGGCCAAGGCCCTGCCGTTGTCACTCGCGGCGGTGTTCGGCGTAGGCCTCATCGCGCTCTGGGTGCTCTGGGAGGAACGCGGTGTCGAACGTCGCTTCGCCCGCCTGGACGTCCAGCTCAACTACACCCCCGAGAACTGCCCCGCCGACCGCCCGCTGGCCATCCGGGTGCGCAATGGCGGCGACGCCACCCTGCGTGATTTCGCCTGGCAGGTGCAGGCCTTCCGCCCCGGCGACACCATCAACCTGGCCCAGCCCAGCTACGACCACCCACGCTACCTCGGCCCGGCCGAGCTGCAGCCCGGCGCGCAATGGCAGGACTGCCTGCCCCTGCCGCCCATTCGCCAGGGTTATCGTGCGCAATCCCTGGAGTTTCGCGCCGCCAATCTGCGTGGCAAATTCGTCGACTGAACAAGAAGCACCCTCTCCCCGGCCCTCTCCCGCAAGCGGGAGAGGGAGTTGTCCGTGCCGCACGGATCGCTTGTCTCCCCTCTCCTCTTCAGGGAGAGGGGCCGGGGGAGAGGGCAACCGGACGCCACCTCTGCAAAGGACTCGAGATGCCTACTCCCACCGCCCTGATCACCGGCTGCTCCAGCGGCATCGGCCGCGCCCTGGCCGACGCCTTCAACGCCGCCGGCTACAGCGTCTGGGCCACCGCCCGCAAGCCGCAGGACCTCGCAGAGCTTGCCGCCGCCGGCTTTATCGCCGTCGAGCTGGACGTGAATGACCAGGCCGCCGTCGCCGCCATGGCCCAGCGCCTGGAGCGCGAGGCAGGTGGTCTCGACGTGCTGGTGAACAATGCCGGCTATGGCGCCATGGGGCCCCTGCTCGACGGTGGTGCCGACGCGCTACGCAAGCAGTTCGAAACCAATGTCTTCGCCCTGGTGGACCTGACCCGTGCCTGCTTCCCGCTGCTGCGCCAGCGCCGTGGCCTGGTGGTAAACATCGGCAGCGTGTCCGGCATCCTGGTCACCCCCTTCGCCGGGGCCTACTGCGCATCCAAGGCCGCGGTCCACGCCCTCTCCGACGCCCTCAGGCTGGAGCTGGCGCCCTTCGGCATCGAGCTGATGGAAGTACAGCCCGGCGCCATCGCCTCCAGCTTCGGCGCCAACGCCAGCCGCGAGGCCGAAGCCCTGATCGCCGAAGGCTCGCCCTGGTGGCCCCTGCGCGAAGGCATCCGCGCCCGGGCCCGCGCCTCCCAGGACAACCCCACCCCGGCCGATGACTTCGCCCGCGCCCTGCTCGCCGCCGTACAACGCAAACCCCGTCCGGCGCTGGTGCGCATCGGCAACGGCAGCCGCGCCCTGCCCCTGCTGGCGCGCTGGGTGCCGAGGAGTTTGCTGGACCGGGTGTTGAAGAAGCGCTTCGGCCTCGGCGTGAACCTGTAGGATGGGTGGAGCGCAGCGATACCCATCAGGGGCGGTCGATGGGTATCGCGTTGCTCCACCCATCCTACAACGCCATCTGTCGGGCCCCGAGGAATAATCCATGTCACTCCCCATGCGCTATGCCATCGGCGGCGTGGTCCTGGCCACAATCCTGAATGTCCTGCTGCGCAGCTTCGTCAAGTTCGGCGGGATACTCGCCACCCTGTTGATCGCCGCCGCCACGGCGGCCCTGCTGGCCCTGGCCTTCCGCCTGATCCAGCGCCGCGCCCCGGCTCCAGGCGAGCGCTGGCGCATCGTCCTCGCCTACGGCGGCCTGCTCGGGCTGCTGTACCTCGGGCTGCTGGCGATGATGACGCTGCAGGACACCCCCAGCCCCATGGGCGTCCTGCTGTTCCTGGTTCATTACCTGTGCTATCCGGTGCTGGCCGCCGTGCTGCTATCGGAGCGGTTCTTCGCGAAGCTCCACTGAGCGACGATCGGGAATCGGCGCGGCGGCTAGACGCTCCCTTCCCGCTCCACCACCAGGATGCGTGCCGCGCCACGGGGATGGGCGACGTGTTCGCAGCCGACCTCGGCATGGAAGATGTCCCCCACGCCCAGCAGCACGCGCCTTTCTTCACCCGCCTCGCGGTAGCGCATCTCCACCTCGCCATCCAGCACGGCGAAGACTTCGCTCCCGTCATTCACGTGCCAGACATAGGGCTGGTCGGTCCAGTGCAGGCGCACGGTGGTGCCGTCCAGGTTGGCGATATCCAGCGCGCCCCAGGCCCGTTCCGCCGTGAAGTCGCGGCTGCGCACCACGCGACCGGCGCTCATGCGCGACCCGCCGTCGCGACAACCTGGGCCGCCGGCCTGGGCTTGCGAAACACCAGCAGGTTGCCGGCCATCACCAGGGCCAGGCCGAGCAGCGCCGGCAGGGTCCATTGATAACCTTCGGCGAAGGCCGAGATGTTCAGCGCCACCACGGGGAAGAGCACGGTGCAGTAGGCCGCGCGTTCCGGTCCCATGCGCCCCACCAGGGTCAGGTAGGCGGTGAAGCCGATCACCGAACCGGGAATGGCGAGATAAAGCAGCGAACCGACGTAGCGTGCATTCCATTCCATGGCGAAGGGCGTGCCGCTGGCCAGGCACCAGGCGCTCAGCAACAGGGCGCCGTAAAGCATGCCCCAGGCGTTGGTGGTGAGTGGCTTGAGGCCGGCTTTCTGCTGCAGGCTGGACAGCATGTTGCCGGCGGAGAAGCACAGCGTGCCCAGCAGGGCCAGGCCCAGGCCGACGATGGTTTCGCGGCTGGCGGTATGGTGCGAGAGCTCCGGCCAGAACAACAGCGCCAGCCCCAGCAGGCCGAGACCGCCGCCGGCGAGCACATTGGCGGCGATGCGCTGGCCGAAGAAGATCCGCGCATTGAGGGCGTTCCACAGGGTGGCGGTGGAGAACACCACGGCGATCAGCCCGCTGGGAATCCACTGGCTGGCGGTGTAGAAGCACATGAAGTTGACGCAGAACAGGCACAGGCCCTGGGCCAGGCAGATCAGTTGGGCGCGGCCGTCGAGCTTCTGCAGGCGACGACTGAGCAGCAACAGGGCGAACAGCACGGCAGCGGCGAGGGCGAAGCGGTAGGCGATGGACGCGGGAATGGCGACGCTGCCCATCTGCAACTTGATGGCGATCCAGGTGGTGCCCCAGATCAGGACGGTGAGCAGGTAGAGGGAGAGGTTCATCAGGGCGACTCCGGTTGCAATGGAATCAGTCTCCGCCCGCCCCTGCCGGCCCGCTTGCACAAACTTGCGCTTATCTCGTCGGAGCACTGCCCAGCCCCGCGCACCCGCGCTAGCATGAACCCCACTTGCACAACGGCCCGCTCCTGCCATGTCGCTACTCGAACAGAATCAGGTCTTCCAATCCCTCAGCAGTTCGCCCAATGCTCGCCTGGAGCACAGTGCTGAGCTGGGCGATGGCCTGGGCGCGGCGCTCTGGAGCAATCACCACGATGCGCGGGATTACCATGGGCCGAAGGTCCACACCCTGTCCTGCTACCTGGCCGGCGGTACCGGTACCTACCGCCGCGAGCAGCCGGGCACCAAGGGCGCGCCGGACAAGCTGTGCGTATTGCCGGCTGGCCACGAATCGTCCTGGGTGATCAACGGCGAGATCCGCCTGGTCCACCTCTACTTCAGCGCCGAGCACTTCGCCGAAGCCGCGGTTACCCTGCTGGATCGCGAACCCCGTGAGTTGCAGTTGCGCGAGCTGACCTTCCTCGACGATCCGCAGCAGGCACGAAACTTCCACCAGCTGATTCGCCTGGACTGGGATGAGCCCGCCGAGCGCCTGCGGGCCTCGAGCCTGGCCCATGAAATGATCCACCACAGCCTGCTGACCCAGGCTGGGCTGCGCGATGGCTTGCGACTGAAAGGCGGATTGGCGCCGGCGCTGCGCAAGCGCCTGGTGGACTACATCGAGAACCGCCTGGCGGAGCCCGTCAGCCTGGGCGAACTGGCGGCCTTCGCCGCACTTTCCGAGTACCACTTCGCGCGGATGTTCCGCGAAAGCTTCGGCATGCCGCCGCACCAGTACGTACTTGCGCGCCGCCTGGCGCGGGCGCGCACGCTGCTGCGGGATACCGCGCTGCCCCTGGGGGAGATCGCCCTGGCCTGCGGCTTCGCCAGTGCCAGCCACTTCAGCAACCGCTTCCGCGCGGCGCTGGGCGGCTCACCCGGAACTTTCAGGGCGGCACTGCGCTGATCAGGGACTGCAATCGTAGGGTGGGCTTCAGCCCACCAGCGGAGTTCACCGCGCTCGGCCCCAAGACCACCTGGCCACAGCAAGACCGGGTAATCAGAACACCATGTCGGAGAGGCGCCAGACCTCGAAAGCGGGGGTTTCGTAGGGATGGGCCTTCTTCAGCGCCTTGACCGCCTCATGGATCAGTTCGTCGGCCACCACCATCTCCACCTTCCACTCGGCCACGTGCTCCACGGCCCCGGTCTGCCCCAGGAAGGGCTTGCTGCCCTCCAGCGGACGGAACTGGCCCTGGCCAAGAGCCTGCCAGCAGCAGCTGTCATAGGCGCCAATGCGCCCGCCGCCTGCGGCGAACACGGCCTTTTTCACGGGTTCCAGATGGCTTTCCGGAACGTAGAAGCACAGCTTGTACATCAGGTTCTCCGCATGAATCGGATGACTGGATCAGGCCCGGCAAGGACGCCAAGAATAGTGGCACTTTGATTTCAAACTTGCCGCGGCGCCGTTCACACACCGCGATATGGACCCGCGACTCAGAAAAGCGTTCTCCACGGGTCCAGTCAAACTGGCGATAAGTGAGACGCCCTACTCACCTTTGCAGAATCGCCGCCAGCGCTGGCCGAAGGTCGCGGTGGGCGGGCTGTGGCTGCCATCGCAGTATGGCAGCCGCGCGGACTGGCCACAGCGGCAGAGCAGCAGGCGCTGTTCGCGGCGGACGGTCAGGGCCAGGCCGTCGGGGCAACCAGATGGGCAATCGGGCAGTTGCGCGGAGCGGCCGCAGCGGCAGAGCAGACAACTGTCGCCGGGCTGGAGCAGACGGACTTCGGGGAGCTGTGGGTCCGTCATGGGCGGGGCTCGAAAAGAAAAAGGCGGGAGAAGAGTGCCTTCTCCCGCCTTTCGCTGTCGATGTCCGAGTGGGCCAATCAAGCGCCCTCTGGGTCATCAGATGGCCTTCGGCCTTTTAATCCACCCAGACGCGGGCGTTGCGGAACATGCGCATCCAGCCGGCGTCTTCCTGCCACTCATCCGGGCGCCAGGAGTTCTGCACGGCACGGAACACGCGCTCCGGGTGCGGCATCATGATGGTCACGCGGCCGTCGCGGCTGGTGAGGCCGGTGATGCCGCGCGGCGAGCCGTTGGGGTTGGCCGGGTAGGTCTCGGTGACCTTGCCGTGGCTGTCGACGAAGCGCAGGGATACACAACCGGACAGGTCGGCTTCCAGCAGGGCCTCCTCGCTTTCGAACTCGGCATGGCCTTCACCGTGGGCGATGGCGATGGGCATGCGCGAGCCGGCCATGCCGCGCAGGAAGATCGAGGACGACTCCTGCACCTGGACCATGGCCACACGGGCTTCGAACTGCTCCGAGCGGTTGCGCACGAAGTGCGGCCAGAACTCGGTGCCGGGAATCAGCTCGTGCAGGTTGGACATCATCTGGCAACCGTTGCACACGCCCAGGGCGAAGCTGTCCTTGCGCTCGAAGAAGGCCTGGAAGCCATCACGGGCACGGGCATTGAAGAGGATGGACTTGGCCCAGCCTTCACCGGCGCCGAGCACGTCGCCGTAGGAGAAGCCGCCGCAAGCCACCAGGCCCTTGAAGTCTTCCAGGCTGACGCGACCGGCGAGGATATCGCTCATGTGCACGTCGATAGCGGAGAAGCCGGCGCGGTCGAAGGCCGCGGCCATTTCCACCTGGCCGTTGACGCCCTGCTCGCGGAGGATCGCCACCTGCGGGCGCACACCCTTCTTGATGTAGGGCGCGGCGATGTCCTGGTTGACGTCGAAACCGAGCTTGACCGACAGGCCGGGGTTGTCTTCTTCCAGCAGGATGTCGAATTCCTGGTCGGCGCAGTCGGCGTTGTCGCGCAGGCGCTGGACGCGGTAGCTGGTTTCAGCCCACTGGCGCTGCAGCATGCGGCGTTCACCACCGAACACGGCTTCGCTGTTGAAGCTGATGGCGACGTTGGCACCGTTGACCGGCTGGCCGATCACCGCCACGCAGTCGCCGAGGCCGGCGGCGCTGAACTGGGCCAGCACTTCCGGGGTGGCATCCTGGCGAACCTGGATGACCGCGCCCAGCTCTTCGTTGAACAGCACGGCAGACAGGCCATCGCGGTTGTCGGCGAGGGCGTCGAGGTAGAGGTCCAGGCCGCAATGGCCGGCGAAGGCCATTTCCAGCACGGTGGCCAGCAGGCCGCCGTCGGAGCGGTCGTGGTAGGCCAGCAGGTGGCCATCGTCGTTCAGGCCCTGGATCACCGCGAAGAAGGCCTTGAGGTCTTCGGCATCGTCGACGTCCGGCACCTGCTGGCCAAGCTTGCTGTACACCTGGGCGAGGATGGAACCACCCAGGCGGTTCTGGCCACGGCCGAGGTCGACCAGGATCAGGTCGGTCTCGCCCTTGTCCAGGCGCAGCTGCGGGGTCAGGGTCTTGCGGATGTCGGTGACCGGGGCGAAGCCGGTGACGATCAGCGACAGCGGCGAGGTGACGGACTTGTCCACACCCTCATCCTGCCAGCGGGTCTTCATGGACATGGAGTCCTTGCCCACCGGGATGGTGATGCCCAGCGCCGGGCACAGCTCCATGCCCACGGCCTTGACGGTGTCGTACAGGCGGGCGTCCTCGCCCGGGTGGCCGGCGGCGGCCATCCAGTTGGCGGAGAGCTTGATGTCGGAGAGCTTCTCGATCTTCGAGGCGGCCAGGTTGGTGATGGTCTCGCCGATGGCCATGCGGCCGGAGGCCGGGGCGTTCAGCAGGGCCAGCGGGGTGCGTTCGCCCATGGCCATGGCTTCGCCGGTGTAGACGTCGAAGCTGGTGGCGGTGACGGCGCAGTCGGCGACCGGCACCTGCCAGGGGCCGACCATCTGGTCGCGGGCCACCAGGCCGGTGATGGTGCGGTCGCCGATGGTGATCAGGAAGCTCTTGCTGGCCACGGCCGGGTGGCGCAGGACACGGCTGACGGCATCGTCGAGGTTCAGCTCGGCGGCGGCGAAGTCATCGCCCAGCTCCGCTTCGCGGCTGACGGAGCGGTGCATGCGCGGCGGCTTGCCGAGTAGGACCTCGAGCGGCATGTCCACCGGCTTGTTGCCGAAGTGGCTGTCGGCCACGGTCAGGTGACGCTCTTCGATCGCCTCGCCCACTACGGCGAAGGGGCAGCGCTCGCGCTCGCAGATGGCCTTGAAACGCTCGAAGTCGGCGGCGTCCACGGAAAGCACGTAACGCTCCTGGGACTCGTTGCACCAGATTTCCAGCGGGCTCATGCCCGGCTCGTCGTTGGGCACGGCGCGCAGTTCGAAACGGCCGCCGCGGCCACCGTCGTTGATCAGTTCCGGCAGGGCGTTGGAGATACCGCCGGCACCCACGTCGTGGATGAACTTGATGGGGTTTTCCGAACCCATCTGCCAGCAGCGGTCGATCACTTCCTGGCAACGGCGCTCCATTTCCGGGTTGTCGCGCTGTACCGAGGCGAAGTCCAGGTCGGCAGAGCTGGCGCCGGTGGCCATGGAGGAAGCCGCGCCGCCGCCCAGGCCGATGAGCATGGCCGGGCCGCCGAGGACGATCAGCTTGGCGCCAACGGAGATTTCGCCCTTCTGCACGTGCTCGGCACGGATATTGCCCATGCCGCCGGCGAGCATGATCGGCTTGTGGTAGCCGCGTACTTCTTCACCGTGAGGGGTGTCGATGGCCTGCTCGAAGGTACGGAAATAGCCGGTCAGGGCCGGACGGCCGAACTCGTTGTTGAACGCGGCGCCGCCCAGCGGGCCCTCGATCATGATGTCCAGCGGGGTGACGATGCGCTCGGGCTTGCCGTAGGGCTTCTCCCAGGGCTGCTCGAAACCGGGGATCTGCAGGTTGGAGACGGTGAAGCCGGTCAGGCCCGCCTTGGGCTTGGCGCCGCGGCCGGTGGCGCCTTCGTCGCGGATCTCGCCGCCGGAGCCGGTGGATGCGCCAGGGAAGGGGGCGATGGCGGTCGGGTGGTTGTGGGTCTCCACCTTCATCAGGATGTGCACGGGCTCCTGGGTCGCGCCGTACTGGCGGGTCGCCGGGTCCGGGAAGAAGCGCCCGGCGGTGGAGCCCTCGATCACCGAGGCGTTGTCCTTGTAGGCGGACAGCACGCCGTCGCGGTGCATCTCGTAGGTGTTCTTGATCATGCCGAACAGGCTCTTCTCCTGAGCCTGGCCGTCGATGTCCCAGCTGGCGTTGAAGATCTTGTGGCGGCAGTGCTCGGAGTTCGCCTGGGCGAACATCATCAGCTCGACGTCGTGGGGGTTGCGGCCCAGCTCGACGAAGCTCTTCACCAGGTAGTCGATCTCGTCCTCGGCCAGTGCCAGGCCCAGTTCGACGTTGGCTTTCTCCAGCGCGGCGCGGCCGCCACCGAGGATGTCGACGACGGTCAGCGGCTTGGGCTGGGCATGGCTGAACAGGCCGGCGGCCTCTTCCTGGCCGGCCAGCACCAGCTGGGTCATGCGGTCATGCAGGCTGCTGGCGATCAGTTGCGCGTCGGCGTCGCTGATCTCGCCGGCCACGTAGTAGGCGATACCGCGCTCCAGGCGCTCGATCTTGGCCAGGCCGCAGTTGCGGGCGATGTCGGTGGCCTTGCTCGACCAGGGCGAGATGGTGCCGAAGCGCGGCACCACCAGGAACAGGCGGCCGCTGGGCTCCTGCACCGGGACGCTGGGGCCGTACTTGAGCAGGCGGGCCAGGACTTGCTCTTCCTCCCCGGTGAGCACGCCAGTCACCTCGGCGAAGTGGGTGAACTCGGCGTAGAGTCCGCTGACGGCGGGAACCTTCTGGGTCAGTTGCTCGAGCAGTTTGCCGTGGCGAAAGGCGGAAAGGGCGGGAGCACCGCGCAGGATCAACATCTTCGGGACAGCCTCTGGGGAAGGGGTGTGCTTGGAGGCCGTGCATTCTAGCGCAAAGCGCCGCTTTCCGGCACCTCTGAAGGCGCCTCGCGTCGCCGTACAGCTAGCAGAGAAGATGCCACCTGTCGAGATATGGCGCCCGCCAGGCTTTGCGTATACTCCGTGGATGCTAAATCAACACGTGTTCGGCACACGTCGGGCTTTCTGGGCCCTGGCTACCGGATTCTTCCTGATGCTCGTCGGCTGCAAGCAGCCCACCACCCTCGAGCGCGTACAGGAGGAGGGTGTGCTACGCGTGATCACCCGCAACAGCCCTGCGACCTACTTCGAGGATCGAAACGGCGAAACCGGCTTCGAGTACGAGCTGGTCAAGCGCTTCGCCGACGACCTGGGCGTCGAGCTCAAGATCGAGACCGCCGACAAGCTGGACGACGTCTTCTCCAGCCTGGGCCAGGCCAACGGCCCGGTGCTGGCCGCCGCCGGCCTGGTGGCCAGCGAGACGCGCAAGAACGAGGTGCGTTTCTCCCACTCCTACCTGGACGTCACCCCCCAGGTCATCTACCGCAACGGCGAACGCCGCCCTACTCGCCCCGAGGACCTGGTGGGCCGGCGCATCATGGTGCTCAAGGGCAGCAGCCACGCCGAACAGCTGGCGGCACTGAAAGCCACCCTACCGGGCCTGAAGTACGAGGAATCCGACGAATTCGAAGTCGTCGACCTGCTGCGCATGGTCGACGAAGGGCAGATCGACCTGACCCTGGTGGACTCCAACGAGCTGGCGATGAACCAGGTCTACTTCCCCAACGTGCGTGTCGCCTTCGACCTGGGCGACGCCACCAGCCTGGCCTGGGCCATGGCGCCGGGGGAGGACAACAGCCTGTACGACGAAGTCAACGCCTTCCTCGACAAGGCGCGCAAGGACGGCACGCTGCAACGCCTGAAGGAGCGCTATTACGGCCATGTGGACGTACTGGGCTACGTCGGCGCCTACACCTTCGCCAGGCACCTCCAGCAGCGCCTGCCGCGCTACGAACAGCACTTCCGTCACGCCTCGCAGAAGAACGACGTGGACTGGCGCCTGCTGGCGGCCATCGGCTACCAGGAATCCCTCTGGCAACCCACCGCCACCTCCAAGACCGGCGTGCGCGGCATGATGATGCTCACCGAGGGTACGGCCAAGGCCATGGGGGTGTCCAACCGCCTGAACGCCCAGCAGAGCATCCACGGCGGCGGCAAGTACTTCACCATGATCAAGGACGGCCTCTCCGATGACCTCAAGGAGCCGGATCGCACCTGGTTCGCCCTGGCCGCCTACAACATCGGCATCGCCCACCTCAGTGATGCACGCAAGCTGGCCGAGGCCGAAGGCCTCAACCCGAACAAGTGGCTGGACGTGAAGAAGATGCTGCCGCGCCTGTCGCAGAAGCAGTGGTACAGCAAGACCCGCTACGGCTACGCCCGTGGTGGCGAAACGGTGCACTTCGTGCAGAACATCCGCCGCTACTACGACATCCTCACCTGGGTGACCCAGCCGCAGATGGAAGGCAGCCAACTGGCGGAGAACGCCACCCACCTGCCAGGCATCAACAAGACCCGGCCTCCCGAGAACCAGGACGAGAGGCTCTGAGGCCCACCTCGCGGATTACCACGCTGCGCACGGTTCCTCCGTAGGGTGGACCACGCTTTTCCGGTCCACCATCGGTGTCAGGCGGAGCGCCGAATGGTGGATGGAAGAGCGCCATCCACCCTACGGGGACTGCGGAGTACGAGGGTTTGACCACGCTTCACTGGCCCAGCATCAGCGCTACGAATCTGCATCCTTGCGCTTCGCCCGCCGGGCCTGGAAGAAGCCCGAAAGCAGCTCGCTGCACGCCTGCGCCAGCACCCCGCCCTCCACCAGTACCCGGTGGTTGAGGAAGTCCTGATTGAAGAACTGCCCCCGGCTGACCACCACACCGGCCTTGGGCTCGGTGGCGCCATAGACCACGCGGGTGATCCGCGAATGGACGATGAGCCCGGCACACATGCTGCAGGGCTCCAGGGTCACATAGAGGGTGCTGCCCACCAGGCGGTAGTTCTCCAGCCGGCTGGCGGCATCGCGCACCGCCACCATCTCGGCATGGGCGCTGGGATCGTGCCCGGAGATGGGGCAGTTGAAGCCGCGCCCGACGATTTCGCCGTCCTTGACCAACACCGCCCCCACCGGCACCTCGCCCAGTTCCGCGCCCCGGCGGGCGAGTTCGAGGGCTTCGCGCATGAAGTGTTCATCGCGGCTGCGGTCGATGATCTGGGGTTGGCGCATGGTCGGCTCAGGCAACCTCGATGGCGGCCATCAGGCCGGTTTCCATGTGGTCGATGACGTGGCAGTGGAACATCCACACCCCTGGGTTATCCGCCACCAGCGCGATGCGCGCGGTCTCGTTCTTGCCCAGCAGGTAGGTGTCGGTGAAATAGGGAACGATGTCCTTGCGGTCCGAGTCCAGCACCTTGAAGGCCATGCCGTGCAAATGGACGGGGTGCAGGTACTGCGCCATGTTGCGCAGTTCGAAGATGTAGTGGCCATCCTTCTGTAACTTGGCGATGGGCCGGTCGGCGCAGGTCTTGTCATTGATGTCCCAGGCCTTGCCGTTGATCTGCCAATAGTTGCTCGGCCGCCCGGCGGCGCTGGCCAGGGTGGCTGCCCATTCGAAGTTGAAGCGCAGCACCTGGGCCTTCTCCAGGTCGGGCTCCGGCACCGGGTTGGCCGGCAGCCGCGCCGGCCAGTCGCCGGGCACCTCGTTGCTGGCCACGCTCTTCAGCGTCGCCAGGCGCAGCGGGCCGTTGCGCAGGGGCAACTCGGTACCGGCCGCCGGTACCTTGATGGCCAGCTCGATGCGCATGCCCGGGCCGAGCCAGTATTCCTTGTCCAACTCGCGGGGCTCGATCGGGTGGCCGTCGAGGGCGTAGATGCGCACTTCGGCCCCCGGCAGGTTGAGCCGATAGGTGACGGTGTTGTCCAGGTTGAGCAGCCGCAGGCGGACCACCTGGCCGGCGGGGAGCTCCAGGGTTGGCAGCGGCTTGCCGTTGATGGTGGTCAGGCGGCCGCGGGTGCCTTCCCGGGCGGCCTCGCGCGGCACGCTGAAGGCGCTGAAGGCGCCGTCCTGGTCCACATGCCAGGTCTTCAGGCTGAGCACCTTCTCATGCTTGAAGCCGCTGGGCTCGCGCTCTTCGACGATCAGCGGACCGACCAGGCCGCGCCCCAGCTGATGGGCGCTGGACAGGTGCGGGTGGTACCAGAAGCTGCCAGCATCCTCGGTCTTGAAGCGATAGTCGAAGTATTCGCCCGGCAGCACCGGCAGCTGGGACACATAGGGCACGCCGTCCATTTCCAGCGGCAGGCGGATGCCGTGCCAGTGGATGGTGGTGGGTTCGTCCAGCTTGTTGATGAAGCGCACCCGCAGCCAGTCGCCCTGGCGCGAGCGCAGCTCAACGCCCGGCGCCTGGCCACCGTAGGCCCAGGCCGGAGTGGTGTGGCCGGAGACCAGTTCAAGGTCCAGCGGCGCGGCGATCAGCTCGTAGTCGTGGGTTTTGGCATCCAGGGGGCGGCCGAGCCAGTAGCGCGCGCCGCCGGCACCGAGGCCGACCACGCCAAGGCACGCCAGGCCGCCGAGAATCTGTCTGCGAGTGAAGGACATGGGGTCAAGCTCCTCTGGGGAAGAACGGGGCTGTCCCATCGGCTAATCGAACCGGCCTCTGCCGGGCCGGCTTACGGGGCGCACAAGATACACCCGGGGACTGTGAAAGATAAGTGAAAGCATCTGCATTGGCCGCGACCGATGGGCGCAGCCGACTGCTCTCGGCAGGCGTAGGATGGAGGGCCCTCCCGGCTTTCCAGCAGAGGAGCGACTTCATGCACTCCACCCGCCGCCAAATGGTTCAACTCTGTCTGGGTAGCCTGGTTGCGCTGCACTGGCCACGATTCGTCCAGGCCGCCGCCAGCACCTGCCGCCTCAGCCCGGAACAGACCGCCGGCCCCTTCTACCTGGAAGATGCGCTGCTGCGCCAGGACATCACTGACGGCAAGCCGGGCATCCCGCTGCGGCTGCAGTTCCAGGTGCTGGAACTGGACGGCTGCCGGCCCCTGGACGATGCCGCCCTCGAGGTCTGGCACTGCGACGCCGAGGGCGCCTACTCGGGCGTCGGGACCCGCGATACCAGCCGCTTCCTGCGCGGTGTGCAGATCACCGACGGCGAGGGCCGCGCGGAGTTTCGCAGCATTCTCCCGGGCTGCTACCCCGGCCGCACCAACCACGTGCACCTCAAGGTGCATCTGGGCGAACGGGACATCCACACCGGCCAGCTGTACTTCCCCGAGGCCGTCATCCGCCCCGCCATGGCCCGGCCGCAGTACCAGTACTCCGGGCAGGACTGGACGCCGCTCGAGCAGGACGACATCTACCGTCGCCAAGGGGGCGAGCAGTCCATCGCCGAGTTGGTGGAGGATGGCGAAGGCTTCGTGGCGCGGCTGACGCTGGTGGTCGACGCCCGTAGCTAATCGTGCCAGGGACCAGCAGTCAAAGGCGAAAAGGCCTAGGGCCTGTCCAAATCATCCATATGAGGAAAGCGAATGAACTGACACAGTAGGAGGACGGTGGTCGCTTTCATCGTCGGAAGATAGTTGAGACATTCCCAAGTAGAGACGCCGCTCGGTAGAAGGGTTCCGCCGAACGCTTTCCAAGGGATGAATCACGGGATAGAGGTTGCACAAGGCGGGCTGATCATCGGGTTTTCCAGCATCTCGATGAGCCTATGGTTCTCCAGGCGAGCAGCACGATCTTCCAGACTATGCATGGGGACTCTCGATGAGGTTGTTATCCAGGCGCCTGCCAAGCACCAGAACATTGCAGTGCTTTCTTGCCGTTGCCCAAGAGCTGAACTTCCGCAGCGCGGCAGAGTTGCTGCACATGACCCAACCACCATTATCACGCCAGATACAGGGATTGGAGTCCTACCTCGGAGTGCAATTGATCCAGCGGAGTACCAACCGTGTGACCCTGACTCCGGCTGGAGAGGCGTTCAAAATCGACGCCCATGAACTCCTCGCTGAACTTAACGCGGCAATTGAAAACCTGAGATCCCACTTCGATGATCGACACGACACCACGAGCAGAGTGCGAATTGGCGTTACCAGTGTTGTCGACCATTTGCTGAACCCCTGCCTCCAGGCGCTGGCGAGCAATCCCGAGCGCATCGGCGGATATCCCTTGGAACGAGCCTACTCCAAGCATCTTGTTCAACGGGTTATCCAGAATGAGCTGGACATCGCCATTGTAGGGAACATCTCCGATCCACCGGAAAGTCTGACGGTCGAGACAATTGGTTGCGAACCGATGATTGCGGTTCTGCCATCCGACCATCCAGCTGCGAGAGAATCCGCGGTCTGCCTGAAGGCACTTGGCCAATCGCCCCTCCTCTGGTTTGCCCGCACAGACAATCCGGCTTTCTACGACAAATGCGAAACCGTCTTCGAAGTGCACAGCTATAGGGCACAGAGACGGCTGGAGCCCAAGGATTTCACCTTGCTACTCGCATCCGTGGCGGCAGGTGAGGGAGTGGCGTTGTGTCCCAAATCGATGTGCGGCACATCCCGAGTAGGTGTGACATACCGTCTCCTCGAACCAGGACTCGAGAAGTTGCTGACCATAGACATCCACATGGTCACCCGTGCGCGAGAAACCAGAGCATGTGTCCTGGAGAAAATGAAGGCGATTCGCATGCGATCGCCTTCACTCCTGTCACCGCCCCATGCCGGAAAAGTTGGCAGGGCTATGCGTTGATGCCCCGCATTCCGGATTCTCCATAGCGCTCACCTCGAATTTCCGAGGCCGGCCAGGAACGATCCAGCAACGCCAGATCTGCGGGACTCAGGTCCACACTCGATGCGCCAAGGTTCTCTTGGAGAAATGCTGATCTGCGCGTGCCGGGTATTGGAACTATGTCGGGCCCTTTGGCAAGCAGCCACGCCAGGGCAACCTGGCCAACTGTAGCCTTGTGATCATCTGCAATATCCCGAATCGAATCCAACAAGCGCAGGTTGTGCGAAAGGTTGTGTTCCTCAAAGCGCGGATTGCCTCGTCTGAAATCCCCTTCCGACAGGTCGGCAGTACTGGTCAAGCGACCGCTTAGAAATCCGCGACCAAGGGGCGAATAGGCAACAAAGCCAATACCAAGCTTTCTCACCATCGGCAGGATGTCCTTCTCGACGTCTCGGCTCCACAGTGAGTATTCAGACTGCAGGGCCGCAACAGGGTGTACCCGGTGAGCCCGCTCCAATGTGCTTGCGGAGACCTCGCAGAGCCCCACATGGGCGATCTTGCCCTCTTTCACTAATTCGGCAAGGCACCCCATCGTCTCTTCGATATCAGCTTCGGGATCGACCCGATGGATGTAGTAGAGATCAATGCGCTCGACCCCTAATCGTTCAAGGGAGCCTTCGCAGGCACTTCGTATATATGCAGGGGTGTTGTTGATTCGTCGAGGAGCTGTGGGACCACCGGAGCGTTCAATTCCGCACTTGGTTGCGATCTTCAGTTCCCCGCCCCGCCTGAGAGAAGCCGCGCTCTTCAGCAGCCCCCCGATCAGTAGTTCGTTATGTCCACGACCGTACATATCCGCTGTATCGATCATCGTTACACCATGCTCAACAACCTCACGCAGCAGTGTTCTGGATGCATCATCATCCGACGGGCCGTAGAACTCGCTCATGCCCATCGCGCCGAAACCTATCGCAGAAACACAGAGGCCGTCTCCAAGCCTGCGCATTGGCAATCTGGCTCGCTGCCTGAATCCCTGCTGACTGGTCGTACTCATACTCCTTTCTCCTTACCCTGGGCGCTTTACTCTAAGCCTATCGCGCATCAGAACCCTCGAACGCCGCGAGCGCTGCCCGGTAAGCGGTCAGTCCGTTCATGCAAGCAGGGACTCCTGCGTATATGGCCATCTGAATCACGATCTCCAGCAGCTCCGCTGGAGACACTCCGACATTGAGGGCACCGCGCATATGAAACTCCAATTGGGAAGGTGCATTTCCAAGTGCAGTCAGAGCAGCGACGGTCAACATCTCGCGGGTTTTGAGACCTAGACCAGGGCGTCCCAATACATCGGCAAACGCGTAGTCCGTGACCAGTCGTGCCAGATCAGGATCCAAATCGGCAAGACTGGACGTCACTCTCTCCGCTGTGCCTGGTTCCAGAGCGTCCATGAGACGGCGACCTCGCTGGGTCTTTCCGCTGCTTCGTTCCAATTCACTCTTCATTGAGCAATCTCCTCCTGAAATACCGGAGTGGGGCGGTCGAGCCAGGCGACCAGTAGAATCGCCAACCCACCGCTCATCCCGGCGACTTTCAGGACAGCTGGGAGCCCGCTATGGCTCAAGATCCAGGCCCCAATCATTGCACCTATTCCAATTGCGGCATTGAAAATAGCGACATAGACCGCTGATGCAGGCATGACCGCAGTTCCTGAAGTACGAAGAATCCAGGTCTGGAAGCCAACAAAAATTGCCGAAGTGGAGCAGCCCCAAATCACCAGCGTGAAACTGATTCCCAGAATGCCGAGACGATCTCCCCACTGTCCCATGACCAGAAGAGCGAGACTTAACAACCCGAGGGCGAGCATCAAAAAAGGCTTCAAATAGCGGTCGATGAAAATCCCTGTAAGCAAGTTGGCGAACAGGCCTGCAGCACCAAAACCAAAAAGCAATGCAGCAACCAGGGGCACTGAAACGCCAGGGGCGCTACGCAGGAAAGGCTCGATAAAGGTGAAGGCTGCAAAGTGCCCGGTGACCGCTAGTGCAGTGGCTGCATAAATCCCCCGCAAATCTGCCCGGCGCAGCACGCCGGCAAGCGCTGCATAACCTGCCTTTTCAGGTTGCCGCTGAATGCTGGGAAGTATGGGAAGCATCAGAAGCACTGCAATCAGGCTGAGCCCACAGATGCCACCAAAGGACATGCGCCAGTTACCGACCTGGGCAATGAAGTTGGCCAATGGAACGCCAAGAACACTGGCCACGGAAACACCGCCGAAAACTATCGAGGTTGCCAAGCCTACGTGCCGAGCAGGCGCTATCTGTGCTGCTGTAGCGGCGATCACGGCCCAGAAGAGCCCGTGCACTAAAGCACCAAGGACCCGGGCCAGCAGGAACATGCCGAAATTAAGTGCAAGCAACGCAATTGCATTCGACAGGGTCAGCCCTAACATGAGTCCAATCAAAAGCGGCTTGCGAGGCAAACCGTTCAGTGCGAGGGCCGCCAGCAGCGCACTACAGGCACCTATCCATGCGTAAAGGGTGACCGTGAGTCCAACAACCGCGTCACTACGACCGAACTCAAGTGCGATAGGCGACAAAAGTCCTATAGGTGCCAGTTCGGTAGTGACAATAGTGAACGCACCCACACCGAGGAGGACAATAGACAACCAGACACGCCACGCCGGTAGCTGTTGAGCAGGTGCCGCTGATGCAGAGAATTCCATTTGAATCGCTCCAAAGTCATTGAGTCGATGCCATAACGTTATGCAGGCAGTCGCTTCCAACCACGAACGGAAGCCAGTGCAATCAGTTCCCCGTCATCTCCGATAGCAACTGCGTTACCAACAGCTTCGAGCATCGGCGAGTCCGAGATGTCGTCACCGTATCCAAAGCAGTTCTGAGCAAGCCCATTCTCTTGCTGGAGGAAACTGGCGATAGCTTCAACCTTTCCTTGGCCTATGGTTTGCGGAAGATCGATTTCACCGGTCAATCGCCCGTCTGTATCGACCTGCAATTTCGTGCACAAGCAATGTTCGACGTTCAAAGCTCTGGCCAGCGGCTCCAGTAGCGGCAACATGGAACC
This sequence comes from Metapseudomonas cellulosilytica, assembly GCF_049334135.1. NCBI lineage: Bacteria > Pseudomonadati > Pseudomonadota > Gammaproteobacteria > Pseudomonadales > Pseudomonadaceae > Metapseudomonas > Metapseudomonas cellulosilytica. Next base: position 124,641 of record NZ_JBHZGN010000012.1, read on the forward strand.
GGACACAAAGACAGGGATATCACCAGACCGCTGATGTACCTTTAATTGAGCAACCACGTGCTCAATGTAGGGAGGTCTCGATACACAGAATCTATCCTCAAACCATTCCCGCCCTGCTACTTCCAGAACCTGCAGCGAAACCCCATGAAAGAACCGGTAGTACAGCCGATTCAGTTCCTCTCGGGACAAGCCCTCTGCCCGTGCTTGCGCGAAAGCTGCTTGAAAGCGCCGACAGAGTTTTTGGTCATTTTTTCGACCGCACCAGAACGGGAAGAAGTCGAACATGCTCTTTAGCGAGATTATCGTCTCGTCGACATCAAAGAATGCAAAACACTTCCTTGAGTCGTGAGCCACGGAATCAGAAGTCAGGTTGGCGGCCCCATTCATCAGGAGTCTCCATAGATCAAACGCCTACTTTTCTGCTGGAACTCCGGGTCAGTCCCAAGCACGCCGGCATCCCCCCATCGAGAAGGCTCAACCTCCTGGATACAGACGGATATCTTGTCGAGCGGAACCTCACACGCGATGTGGACAGCTCGAGTTACCTCCTCAATCAAAGCGCGCGCAACACTTTCGTCTTTTAACGGCCATGTCGAAATATGAACTACAGGCATGGAATAACCCTCAACAGCAGTAACATACATTTCGCAGAAAGAGTGCGTCTAACCGCGCGTGAGAAAATCGGAGAACTCATCAACTTTCAATTTCAATTGAGCGTGTATATCTGCGCCCAAGCCATACCATCCGACAGCTCCGCCGTGACTCATCTGGGAGCTCATGTACAAGACAATCACATTGATAATACGATTGGAGTCAGGAAGATTCGCATCAGGAAACGGATTAGGTAGTACTGCCCAGTAACGCCCGACACCCTCAGCGTCTGTTAGAAATACATTGGGTACGCCGAGCGGACCCGGCCGACTGGGGCGGTCCACGCGCAGATCGTGCTGGCGCAAACTCATAACGGTGTACAAGCTGTACGGTATTAAGTGTTTGCACTCCAATTCGAATCGTGCGCTGCGTCCATCGTCAGCTAAGTAGACCTTCAACTCGCCACTTGCCTGCAACCATATTCCCAGCGTTATGGGAGATTGAGGTCTGCGACCATCCTCAGCACGAATATCTGGAATCGGCGCAGCATGAAGGGGGAAACTTGGCCGGTGCTCATAATGTGCACTGGGCCGCTGCTCAGGCGCGAATAACATCGTGTAATTGTTCGACGGCAAGGGAAGCGGCAACGTATGCAGCACCATATCGGCCAACTCCCCCAGATTCTCCGGATCGATCCACCTCTGCACGTCATATGCACCTAGTTCATTGAATGGCGGAGGGCGCGTAGCAGAAGAGACAATCGCACTTCCCCAGGAAAGCGTGCCTTCGACTTGCGGAATTCTCCCTACGACTATGAAGTCGCCTCGCTCATTCACGACTTCGCTAGGAGGGTAAAGCGGCCCTTGGGTGGTAACGCTAAGAGAAAATGTCTGGCTCATCGATTGAGCTCCACCAACTGAGTACCGTCACTCTCTGGCTGGAATGAGCGCACGACTTCCTGCTGCGCTCCGAGCATCTCCTGAGTAACCTGACGGGCTAGTTCAGCCTCTTTCGATGCAATGCGACTAGCGGGATAGACAGTGAATGAAACGTCGGCGGTTGCGCAGGCAACGTCATTCTGGACTACAGACATAATTACGTTGTAGCGCGCATGCAGCCCTTTTCTACGTCTATCAACAATTCGATATTCCACATCCGCAGGAAGAGGGAATAGAAAGTTCATGAACGTTGTATTCATTGCGTTTATGACAAAATAGGTCTGCTCGCTCTGGAGGGGAAAGAATGTCTCCGTAACAGCCAGGAAAGATTGCCGGAATGCCTCAATGACTATCATGCCCTGCACATGCTGGCCGGTCTGGTGATCCCCCATGAGCTCACACCGCTCATCGATGTTCAGCGGAATCATAAACTCTTCATCACTCAGCCGCCGTGGAACACCAATAAGCGTGTTGTACGGTAATTTCTTGTGGCTGAGGTTGCCATCTGCTCGATCCTTTACCCGGTGCAAATCCGACAACTCCAGGAATGGTACGCAATCTTCACCCTCCTCATACTTGCTCAAGATTGAGCGAACGTCTTCTTCTCTAACACCCTGACCCAGCTTGAGCACGGCACAGATATTCATCAATTCCTTAGGAAGACTGGCCAATGCTTGAAGCTGATTTAGAGTGAGCACCTCCTTCCCCTCAGCGAACCCCTTGAACTTGTCCCCAACTAGAAAATAGCATCGACGCTCCATATCAATTCCCCACAACAAAACTTATCATGCATGCGGCAAGGCGTCATTCAAAGACGCCCACACAGAACAATCAACAGGCTACCCTTGCGTACGTGCGCGTATATAACCCGCCAACTCCCCCACTTATATATTCACTACCAGCCTGCCTGACAATTTCGCGATATCTTTCAGTTTCATAAACCGACTGATACTCAATAGGATCCCCGGAGAAACCCGCCAGGAACATAACCCCTGGCTGGCCGCTGACTATTGAGTGATAAGCAAGAAATACCTCGACTGCCGGGCTTTTCATGACTTCAGGGAATATCGTATTCGCACGCCACCTCCTATAATCCGAAGACTTTGATGGTGGCACATCGATATGACGAAGCTGAACAAAATCCGTCTGAGGAACTCTTGACGCACATGGCTTAGGCGCCTCCACGAATTCAAGAAGCTCTCTGACAACATCTGAAACCATGTGTTTTTTCAGGCGCTCCACATCCTCGCGCAACTCATCCTTCGCAGCTGAGAAGCTGGAGATATCCTCATACGCGCGAATCTGGAGCAACTCCGTCCTATCAAGATCAATATAGTGTGACACCCACTCATTTCCAGGGAGACTCACTGAAATCTCCTTGCCAATTTTAGGGTCGAGCATGAACCGCGAAGTAAGAATAATTTTCGCAGACACGGAAATCCCTCCATGGAAAACTTCACTCAATCTCATGACTGAGGAGTTTCAAAGACTACAAATCGAGCCAACCAGTAGCAATTGCTTTAAAAGCAAATCCTTTTAGGTATCAGCAGACGTTGCCCAACAACTCCTGAAATATCCAGTAGCCAGGAACAAGTAGAGAAGCCAGCCAGAGCCCTACTCTGCTCTCACGCCATTCAGCGGAGAGTAAGGTCATATAACCTGACCAGGTATTTGACGGTTGCAATCAATTGCGAATAGGCGCCCGTTGGCGAAAGCGAGTATTCGCCACAAAACTCTGTAGAAGTCAGAGATAACCGAACTCGATGAATATCGCACCCGACTGAGGAGAGCCGTTGCGTACCCCCCAAAACGAAACCGGCCAGGCTTTTGAGGGCCTGGCCGGTCGTTCAACGCTCGCCCGAAGGCCTGCGCATCATTCCCACTCGATGGTCGCCGGCGGCTTGCTCGACACGTCGTAGGTGACGCGAGAGATGCCTTCGATCTCGTTGATGATGCGGTTGGAGACGGTCTCCAGCAGCTCGTAGGGCAGGTGCGCCCAGCGGGCGGTCATGAAATCGATGGTTTCTACCGCGCGCAGGGCGACGACCCAGGCATAGCGGCGGCCGTCACCGACCACGCCGACGGATTTCACCGGCTGGAACACCACGAAGGCCTGGCTGGTCTTGTGGTACCAGTCGGCCTTGTGCAGCTCTTCGATGAAGATATGGTCGGCGCGGCGCAGCAGGTCGGCGTATTCCTTCTTCACTTCGCCGAGGATGCGCACACCCAGGCCCGGGCCGGGGAACGGATGGCGGTAGACCATGCTGTAGGGCAGGCCCAGCTCCAGGCCGATCTTGCGCACTTCGTCCTTGAACAGCTCGCGCAGCGGCTCGACCAGTTCGAACTGCATGTCTTCCGGCAGGCCACCGACGTTGTGGTGGGACTTGATCACATGGGCCTTGCCGGTCTTGGCGCCGGCCGACTCGATCACGTCGGGGTAGATGGTGCCCTGGGCGAGGAACCGGATGCCCTGCAGGTTGGTGGCTTCCTCATCGAAGACCTCGATGAAGGTACGGCCGATGATCTTGCGCTTCTCTTCCGGATCGGCGACGCCGGCCAGGCGGCCGAGGAACTTGTCTTCGGCGTTGGCGCGGATCACCTTCACGCCCATGTTCTCGGCAAACATGGCCATCACGTGGTCGCCCTCGTGCAGGCGCAGCAGGCCGTTGTCGACGAAGACGCAGGTCAGCTGGTCGCCGATGGCCTTGTGCAGCAGGGCTGCCACCACCGAGGAATCCACGCCGCCGGACAGGCCCAGCAGCACCTTGGACGAGCCCACCTGGGCGCGCACGGTGGCGATGGCGTCTTCGACGATGTTGGACGGGGTCCAGAGCGCGGCGCAACCGCAGATATCCAGGACGAAGCGCGACAGGATGCGCAGGCCCTGCTTGGTGTGGGTCACTTCCGGGTGGAACTGCACGCCGTAGTAGGCGCGATGATCGTCGGCCATGGCGGCGATCGGGCAGCTCGGGGTGCTGGCCAGGATGTGGAAACCGGCGGGCATCCCGGTGACCTTGTCACCGTGGCTCATCCACACATCGAGGCCGAGGACACCGTCGTCGTCCACATGGTCTTCGATACCGTCCAGCAGGCGGGCCTTGCCCACCACATCGACGCGGGCGTAGCCGAACTCGCGCAAGTCGGAGCCCTGGACCTTGCCGCCCAGCTGCTCGGCCATGGTCTGCATGCCGTAGCAGATGCCGAACAGCGGTACATTGAGTTCGAACACCGCATGGGGCGCGCGTGGGCTGTTGGCCTCGTGCACCGACTCGGGGCCACCGGCGAGGATGATGCCGCGCGGTGCGAAGGCGCGAATTGCCTCATTGTCCATGTCGAACGGGTGGATTTCGCAGTACACGCCGATTTCGCGCACGCGGCGGGCGATCAGCTGGGTGTACTGGGAGCCGAAGTCCAGGATCAGGATGCGGTGGGCGTGAATGTTTTGGTGAGCCATGAGCTTTCCTTCGGAAGGAGCTTGAAGCTGAAAGCCAGAAGCTGGAAGTAAAAGCCTGAAGGCATCGCTTCAGGCTTCCAGCTTCCAGCTTCCAGCACCTGTATGTGGACCGATCAACCGACCCGGTAGTTGGGCGCTTCCTTGGTGATCTGCACGTCGTGGACGTGGGATTCGGCCATGCCGGCGCCGGTGATGCGCACGAACTGAGGCTTGGTGCGCATTTCTTCGACGGTGGAGCAGCCGGTGTAGCCCATGGAGGCGCGCAGGCCGCCCATCAGTTGGTGGACGATGGCAGTCAGGGTGCCCTTGTAGGGAACACGGCCTTCGATGCCCTCCGGTACCAGCTTCTCGGCACCGGCCGAGGAGTCCTGGAAGTAACGGTCGGACGAGCCCTGGGATTGCGCCATGGCACCCAGCGAACCCATGCCGCGGTAAGCCTTGTAGGAACGGCCCTGGAACAGCTCGACCTCGCCCGGGGCCTCTTCGGTACCGGCGAACATGGAGCCCATCATCACGCAGGAAGCGCCGGCCACGATGGCCTTGGACAGGTCGCCGGAGAAGCGGATGCCGCCGTCAGCGATCAGCGGGATGCCGGAGCCGGCCAGGGCGGCGGCGACGTTGGCGATCGCGGAGATCTGCGGTACGCCGACACCGGCGACGATACGGGTGGTGCAGATGGAACCCGGGCCGATACCGACCTTGACCGCGTCAGCGCCGGCCTCGGCCAGGGCCTTAGCGGCTTCGCCGGTGGCGATGTTGCCGCCGATCACCTGCACGTGCGGGAAGTTGTCCTTGACCCAGCGTACGCGCTCGATCACGCCCTTGGAGTGGCCGTGGGCGGTGTCCACCACCACCACGTCGACGCCAGCGGCGACCAGTGCGGAGACGCGCTCGCCGGTATCGGCGCCGGTGCCCACCGCCGCGCCGACGCGCAGGCGGCCCTGTTCATCCTTGGACGCCAGCGGGTAGGTCTTGGCCTTCTCGATGTCGCGGAAGGTCACCAGACCGCGCAGGTAGAAGTTCTCGTCGACCACCAGCATCTTCTCGATACGGTTTTCGTAGAGCTTGGCCTTCATCTCTTCCAGCGGGGTGCCTTCGCGGGCGGTAACCAGCTTGTCCTTGGGCGTCATGATCGCGGCGACGGTGTCGCCGACGTTCGGACGGAAGCGCAGGTCGCGGCCGGTCACGATCCCCACCAGCTCGCCTTCCTCCACTACCGGGAAGCCGGAGAAGCCGTACTCACGGGCGATCTGCAGCAGCTCGATGATCTTGGTAGAGGGGGTAACAGTCACCGGGTCACGGACGATGGCGGTCTCGTGACGCTTGACCTTGCGCACCTCGGCAGCCTGCTGCTCGATGGTCATGTTCTTGTGGATGATGCCGATGCCGCCTTCCTGGGCCATGGCGATGGCCAGACGGGCTTCGGTCACGGTATCCATGGCGGCGGATACCAGCGGGATGTTCAGTTCGATGCCGCGGGTCAGGCGGGTCTTGAGGCTGACATCCTTCGGCAGAATCTCGGAATAACCCGGGATCAGGAGAACGTCGTCGAAGGTCAGGGCTTCTTGGCTGATGCGCAGCATGGCGGGGGCTCCCAGGCGGGAAAATTGGAAGCGCGCCATTATAACGGGGCCTGGGCCTTCGCTCAACGCAGCCGACGGGCTGCAGAGCCTTTCCCGTGAAAAAAACGTGCCAGGCCCGTCGGGGCCTGCAGACATCCAGCCGTCAGCCGTCCGTCCGCACCTGCCGCACGGCGAACCCCAGGCGCTCGCCAAAGGCATCGAGAAAGCCCTGGGTGAAGGCCGTTTCACCCCAGCCGTTGAAGATGAAACCCAGGTTGGAAAAGCCGCAGGGCTGCAGGAAGAGAAAACCGTTGATGTCGTCCTCGAAGCCGCATTCCGGGCAGGTGAAGTTGTCCGTTTGGCCCGGCCACCACTCGTCCAGGCTCTCGAACAATGGCTCGCCGATCTCCTGGCGGCACTCCGGACAGCCCGCTTCGCGGAGAAAGTCACGGGTGGGCGTATAGATGCAGCGCTTGTCCACCCACTCCAGGCCGTTCACCTTCTGGCCGAAGGGCAGGCGCTGCGGATGCGCCACCACCTGCGCCGCGCCTGGAGCGATGGCATAAGCCATGCGATTGCCGCGCAGGCCGCAAGTGCTGGGCAGCGCCTCGACCACGCCGCGCTGGGCCAGCCAGCGCAACATGCGCCCGACCAGGGCCTGGTGCCCGGGCACGCTGGATATCTGCGGCACTATGATCAATTGGCTCGATTCCATGTCGGACTCCTGCGGCGATGGAAGGGGCACGCAGGTTAACCGCCTCCCCTCACCCGTCAACTATGGCGCATGGCGGCAAAGTCATTATCATCCCCGCCCATGATCAATGATCCCTTCCAGCGGCTCGGCCTCGATCGCGAGGTGCTGACCGTCAGCCAGCTCAACCAACGCGCCCGCCATCTACTGGAGGACGTGTTTCCGCAGGTCTGGGTGGAAGGCGAGATTTCCAACCTCGCCCGCCCCGCCTCAGGCCACCTGTATTTCACCCTCAAGGACGCCCAGGCCCAGGTGCGCTGCGCCCTGTTCCGGCAGCACGCCCAGCGCGTACGCCAGGCCCTGCGTGACGGCCTGGCCGTGCGCGTGCGCGGCAAGGTCTCGCTGTTCGAGGGCCGCGGCGACTACCAACTGATCGCCGATGCCGTGGAGCCGGCCGGCGACGGCGCCTTGCGCCTGGCCTTCGAGGCGCTGAAGGAGAAGCTCGCCGCCGAGGGCCTGTTCGCCGCCGAACGCAAACGCCCTTTGCCGCCCCATCCGCGGCGCATCGGCATCGTCAGCTCCCCCACCGGGGCGGTGATTCGCGACATCATCAGCGTGTTCCGCCGCCGCGCCCCCCAGGTACAGCTGACCCTGGTACCCACCGCCGTGCAGGGACGCGAAGCTACCGCGCAGATCGTCCGGGCCCTGGCCCTGGCCGATGCCCAGGGCTTCGACGCCCTGATCCTGGCCCGTGGCGGCGGCTCCCTGGAGGACCTCTGGTGCTTCAACGAAGAGGCCGTGGCCCGTACCGTGGCCGCCTGCCGCACGCCCATCGTCAGCGCCGTGGGCCATGAGACGGATGTCTCCATCAGCGACTTCGTCGCCGACGTACGTGCGCCGACGCCGTCGGCCGCCGCCGAGTTGCTGGCGCCGGATACCGGTGACCTGCAGCAGCGCCTCGACAGCCTGCACCGCCGCCTGGTCCTGCGCCTGCAGGACCGTCTGCTGCGCGAACGCCTGCGCCTGGATGGCCTGTTCCGCCGCCTGCGCCACCCCGGCGAGCGGCTGCGCCAGCAGGCCCAGCGCCTGGACGATCTGGACATGCGCCTGCGCCGCGCCTTCGAGCGCCAGCAGCAGGTGCGCCATGAGCGCCTGGCACGCCTGGACACCCGCCTCGCCGCCCAGCATCCGGGGCGCACCCTGGCCCTGCTGCGGCAAAAGCTCGACGGCCTCGCCACCCGCCTGCCCCGCGCCGCCCACGCAGCCCTCAAGGATCGCCGCCAACGCCTCGACGCCCTGGCCCAGACCCTGCACGTGGTCAGTCCGCTGGCCACCCTCGGACGCGGTTACAGCATCCTGCTCGACGAACGCGGCCAGGCCATCCGCGCCGCCAGCCAGACCCACCCTGGCCAGCGCCTGAAGGCCCGCCTGGGCGAAGGCGAACTGGACGTGCGCGTCGAAGACAACCACCTCACCCCCGTGAACCTCTCCCTGCTGGACTGACCATGCGCCTGCTTGCCGCCCTGCTCCTCTGCCTCGCCCTCCCCGCCCACGCCGACGGCTTCATCAGCCGGCTCCTGAACAAACCGGTGCCTGGCGGCGTGGCGGTGGTCCAGCTGGGCACCGGGGCGCAGGCGCCCACCGCCCGCTACCAGGGCAGGCCGGTGCTGGTGGTGAAGGAAGATGGCCGCGACTGGATCGCCATAGTCGGCATCCCGCTGGGCACCAAGGCCGGGCAGCAGCAGATCGAGGTGAACGACGGACGCCACCTGGGCTTCAGCGTCGGCACGCGCACCTATCGCGAGCAACGCATCAAGCTGGCCAACACCCGCCAGGTGAACCCGCTGCCGGAAGACCTCAAGCGCATCGACCGCGAACTGGCCGAACAGACCGCCGCCTACCGCCGATTCAGCCCCGGCACGCCGAGCAACCTGCTGTTCGACAAGCCGGTGGACGGCCCGCTCTCCAGCCCCTTCGGCCTGCGCCGCTTCTTCAATGGCGAGGAGCGCAATCCGCACTCCGGCCTGGACTTCGCGGTAGGCGCCGGCACCCCGATCAAGTCCCCGGCCGCAGGCAAGGTGACCCTCATCGGTGACTACTTCTTCAATGGCCGAACGGTATTCGTCGACCACGGTCAGGGCCTGATCAGCATGTTCTGCCACATGTCGAAAGTGGACGTGAAACTCGGCCAGCAACTGCCGCGTGGCGGCGTGGTGGGCCGGGTCGGCGCTACCGGACGCGCCACCGGGCCGCACATGCACTGGAACGTCAGTCTCAACGACGTGCGGGTGGACCCGGCTATTTTCATCGGCGCCTACAAGCCCTGAGCCTACAGCCGCGCACAGGGCGCGGCCTTGGGTGCACGGCAAGGGATTTGCTAAGGTCCGCCGGTTCCGGGGTCAGCCCCAGCCACGCCGATCCGTTACAGGGAGCAGCCCATGCATAGCGAAATCACCTCCTGGCTCGACTGGCTACGGCAGCACAACGAGTTGCACACCGTAGTCACCTCCATCTTCCTGGTCCTGGTGGCCTGGCTGTCCAACTGGATGGTCAAGCGCATCCTGGTCCGCGGCCTGTTCCATGCCGCCGGCGCCATCGCCTACGGCCGCCACGCGCAGATTCCGGACCATGGCCTGGTCAAGCGCCTGGCCAATATAGTGCCGGCACTGGTCCTGGCCGGCGGGGTCAAGGTCGTCCCCAACCTCCCGGACACCCTGGTGACGGTGGTGAGCAACGTCTGCGCTGCCTTCATCATCCTGACCGTCGCCCTGGCCCTGAGCGCCGCGCTGACCATCGCCAACGACCTCTACCAGCGCCGCGAAGACGCACACCTGAGGCCCATCAAGGGCTATCTGCAGGTGCTGAAGATCGCCATCTTCGCCATCGCCACCATCCTGATGATCGCCAGCCTGATCGACCGTTCGCCGCTGATCCTGCTCTCGGGCCTGGGCGCCATGGCCGCGGTACTGATGCTGATCTTCCAGGACACCCTGCTGTCCCTGGTGGCCAGCGTGCAGATCACCTCCAGCGACATCCTCCGTGTCGGCGACTGGGTGGAGATGCCGCAGCTCAACGCCGACGGCGACGTGATCGACATCGCCCTGCACACGGTGAAGGTGCAGAACTGGGACAAGACCATCACCACCATCCCGACCAAGCGCTTCATCACCGATTCCTTCAAGAACTGGCGCGGCATGCAGGAATCCGGCGGCCGGCGGATCAAGCGTTGCCTCTACCTGGACCAGAACAGCGTGCACTTCCTCAACCGGGAGGACATCGCCCGGCTGCACGGTTTCCGCCTGCTGGACAGCTATCTCAGGACCAAGGAAAGCGAGCTGCTCAGCTGGAACAGCCAGCTGGACGAGGCCAGCCGCCTGCCGATCAACAGCCGCCAGCTCACCAACCTCGGCACCTTCCGCGCCTACGTCGAGCACTACCTGCGGGAGAGCCAGGATATCCGCAAGGACATGACCCTGATGGTGCGGCAGTTGGCCCCCACCGCGGATGGCCTGCCCCTGGAGCTCTACTGTTTCACCAACACCACGGCCTGGGCTCGCTACGAAGCCATCCAGGCGGACATCTTCGACCACCTCCTGGCGATACTCCCTGAATTCGGCCTGCGGGTGTTCCAGCACCCGAGCGGCGCGGACATGCGCACGCTGCGCCTGCCAGCGGCGGAGTGACCGGCGAGCAGCCCGCGAATTGCCCGGCAGAGGGCATTTCGTGGGCTGGCTGCGGCGACCGAAACGGCCAGCGCAATCAGATAAAGGAAATACCAACAATCGCGCAATAACTTCCTCCACTGCACATTCTTGCGCTCTTTTTCACCATTTTTTCCGCGATGCTTGCCATATTCACGCTCGATGAATAGGGTTAGCCCCTATGAAAACCGCACACACCCTCATCCTTCTGCGTCAACACGCCTGCCTGCGACTGGTCAGCCCACGACTGCGTGGCTGAAACCCGCCTCTGCCACATCCGCCGATTTCAATGCCTGGCCGACCATCCAACGGCCCGCAGTAAAAAGGATTTGCCCCATGAGCATGCTGAAAGACCCGTCCCGCAAGTACCGCGCCTTCCCTGCCATCGACCTGCCGGACCGCACCTGGCCGTCGAAGACCATCACCGAAGTGCCGATCTGGTGCAGCTCCGACCTGCGCGACGGCAACCAGTCGCTGATCGAGCCGATGGACGCGCAGAAGAAGATGCGATTCTTCAAGACCCTGGTGCAGGTGGGCCTGAAGGAAATCGAGGTGGCCTTCCCCTCCGCTTCGGATACCGATTTCAACTTCGTCCGCGAACTGATCGAAGGCGGCCACATTCCGGATGACGTGACCATCCAGGTGCTGACCCAGGCCCGCGAAGACCTGATCACCCGCACTTTCGAATCCCTGAAGGGCGCGAAGAAGGCCATCGTCCACGTCTACAACGCCACCGCGCCGTCCTTCCGCCGCATCGTCTTCAACCAGGACAAGGCCGGCGTGATCGACATCGCCGTGAAGGCCGCCACCCTGATCAAGGAACTGGCGGCCAAGCAGCCGGGAACCGACTGGACCTTCCAGTACTCCCCGGAAATCTTCAGCTCCACCGAGCTGGACTTCGCCGTGGAAGTCTGCGACGCCGTGATCGACGTCTGGCAACCGACCCCGGACAACAAGATCATCCTCAACCTGCCGGCCACCGTGGAATGCGCCACGCCGAACGTGTACGCCGACCAGATCGAATGGTTCGGCCGCCATATCAGCCGCCGCGACTCGGTGATCATCAGCCTGCACACCCATAACGACCGTGGCACCGGCGTGGCCGCCACCGAGCTGGGCCTGATGGCCGGCGCCGACCGCGTGGAAGGCTGCCTGTTCGGCAACGGCGAGCGCACCGGCAACGTCGACCTGGTGACCCTGGCGCTGAACATGTACACCCAGGGCCTGCACCCGCAGCTGGACTTCTCCGACATCGACGCCGTGCGCAAGGTGGTGGAAGAGTGCAACCAGCTGCCGGTCCACCCGCGCCACCCCTACGTGGGCGACCTGGTCCACACCGCCTTCTCCGGCTCCCACCAGGACGCCATCCGCAAGGGCTTCGCCCAGCAGCAGGACGACGCCCTGTGGGAAGTGCCCTACCTGCCGATCGACCCGGCCGACATCGGCCGCAGCTACGAGGCGGTGATCCGGGTGAACAGCCAGTCGGGCAAGGGCGGCATCACCTTCCTGCTGGAGCAGGAGTACGGCATCAGCCTGCCGCGCCGCATGCAGATCGAGTTCAGCCAGGTGGTGCAGAAGGAAACCGATCGCCTGGGCCTGGAAATGACCGCCCAGCAGATCTACCAGCTGCTGGACAGCGAGTACCTGGAAGCCACCACGCCATACACCCTGAAGGGTCATCGCCTGCAGGAAGAAAACGGCACCAGCGCCGTGGACATCGAAGTGCAGGTCAAGGGCGAGACCCAGCACCTGCGTGGCATGGGCAAGGGCCCGCTGGAAGCCCTGGTGGCCAGCCTGCCGGTGAAAGTGGAGATCATGGACTACTCCGAGCACGCCATCGGCGCTGGCACCAACGCCAAGGCCGCGGCCTACATCGAACTGCGCGTCAACGGCGGCCGTGCCCTGCACGGGATCGGCATCGACGAGAACCTCACCACCGCCAGCTTCCGCGCCCTGTTCAGCGCCCTCAACCGCGCGCTGAGCCAGTCCGAAGCCGAAGCGGCCTGAGGCTGATGCAGCAATGAAAAAACCCCGCCATTCGGCGGGGTTTTCGTTTGGTAGGAGCCGGTGGATAGAAGAGCGCTATCCACCCTACATCTGGCGAGGCCTCCGCGTAGGGTGAAAATCCCCTAGGGGGATTTCCACCACGGCGGCCCGGTGCCTACCCCTGCTGCTGCCAGTGGCACTTGCCCCAGGCGCACATGGAGTCGAGCACCGGCTTGAGGCTGCTGCCGTGCTCGGTGAGGCGGTATTCCACCCGCGGCGGCACTTCGGCATAGACGGTGCGCGAGACGATGCCGTCGCGTTCCAGTTCGCGCAGCTGCTGGGTCAGCATCTTCTCGGTGATGCCCGGTACCAGCCGCTTGAGCTCGGAAAAGCGTCGCGCCTCGGGCATCAGGTGGTAGACCAGCAGGGATTTCCACTTGCCGCCGATCACCGCCAAGGTGACTTCCACCGGCGTGTTGTAGACCTTCTCGCCTGCCACGAGCAGATTGCCCGCGGCCGGCAGCGGCTTGTGTTCGCTCATGCTCCTACCCCGCTATCAGAGGTGCAGGTCGAAGCCATCCGCGTCGCGCATCGCCGGGAAACGCTCGCGGTAGGCTGCCAGTTGCGCAGCGGACAGACTGATGGAGAACACGCCATCGGCATCTCCGGCATCCAGCAGGCTTTCCCCCTGGAAATCCAGCACCTGGCTGTCGCCACTGTAGGCGTAGCCCTTGCCGTCGGCACCCACCCGGTTCACCGCCGCCACGTAGCAGAGGTTCTCGATGGCGCGTGCCGGCAGCAGACGATTCCAGTGATGGCGGCGCGCGGCCGGCCAGTTGGCGGTGTAGAGCAACAGGTCGGTGTCGTGGGGGTCGCGGCTCCACACGGGGAAGCGCAGGTCGTAGCAGATCAGCGGACGCACCCGCCAGCCCTTGACCTCGAACAGCGCCTGGGTTTCGCCGGGGGTGTAGTGCTTGTGCTCACCGGCCATGCGGAACAGATGGCGCTTGTCGTAGTGCAGCACCTCGCCGTCCGGGCGCGCCCAGAGCAGGCGGTTGCGATGGCTGCCGTCGGCGGCCTGGATGATCACACTGCCGGTGATCACCGCATCCAGGCGCCGCGCCTGCTCGCGCAGCCAGGCATGGGTCGGGCCCTGTTCGGGTTCGGCCAGCGCTTCCGAGTCCATGGAAAAGCCGGTGGTGAACATCTCCGGCAGGACAATCAGGTCGGCACCCTTCGCCTGCGCCAGCAGGGCCTCGAAGTGAGCATGGTTGGCGGCGCAGTCGTGCCAGGCCAGGGTGGTCTGTACCAGGGCCAGCCTGAGGTCGGGCAGCGTGGTCAGATCGCGCATAGTTTTTCCGCTGCCTGACGCAGCGTCTCCTCACGTTTGGCGAAGCAGAAGCGCACCAGGCGCAGGTCCTTGGGCGGCTGCTGGTAGAACACCGAGACCGGGATAGCGGCCACGCCGTGCTCGTGGGTCAGCCACTCGGACATGGCCACATCGTCCAGGTCGTCGCGGATGGCGCTGTAGTCCACCAGCTGGAAGTAAGTGCCGGCGGAGCGGGTGAAACTGAAGCGCGATCCGACCAGCAGGTCGCAGAAGAGGTCACGCTTGGCCTGGTAGAAGCCGGGCAGCTCGGCAAGGTGCTCCGGATGCGCGGCCATGAAGTCGGCCAGCGCCCACTGCAGCGGCGTCACGCCGCAGAAGTTGACGTACTGATGAACCTTGCGCAGCTCGGCGGACAGGGCCGGCGGCGCCACCACGTAGCCGGTCTTCCAGCCGGTGACGTGGTAGGTCTTGCCGAAGGAGCTGACCACGAAGGCGCGATCATAGAGTTCGTCATGGGCCAGCACGCTGACATGGCGGACGCCGTCGAACACCAGGTGTTCGTAGACCTCGTCCGACACCAGGTAGATGTCGCGGCCACGGATCAGCTCGGCCAACTGGTCCAGTTCGGCGAGGGAGATCAGCACACCGCTGGGGTTGTGCGGGCTGTTGATGATGATCATGCGGGTGCGCGGGCTGAGGGCATCGCGCATGCGTTGCCAGTCGATGGAGAAGCCCGGCAGTGCCAGGGGCACGTGCACGCAGCGGCCGCCGGCCAGTTCCACTGAGGGCTCGTAGCTGTCGTAGCAGGGGTCGAGGACGATCACCTCGTCGCCGGCGCGCACCACCGCCTGGATGGCGCAGAAGATGGCCTCGGTGGCACCGGGGGTGATGGTTACCTCGGTGTCAGCACTGACCGCGCGGCCATAGAAAGTCGCGACCTTGGCGGCCACCTGCTCGCGCAGGGCCGGCAGGCCGGTCATCGGGGCGTACTGATTATGCCCGGCAGCGATGTGCTGGCCGACCGCCTCGCACAGGGCGGCCGGCGCGGAAAAGTCCGGAAAACCCTGGGACAGGTTGATGGCGCCGACTTCTGCGGCGAGCTGGGACATACGGGTGAAGATGGTGGTGCCGACATTGGGCAACTTGCTGGTGATCATTTCATCAGGCTGCTGGCGACTGGGAAGAAGCCCATAGCTTAACGCGGGACCGCAAGCAGGCGCACTTCCCGTAGGTTGGCGCCGAGCGTAGCGAGGCCCAACGAGGTCTTGCCCACCCGAGCCCCGTTGGGCTTCGTGCCTCAGCCCAACCTACGTCGGCGATATATCCAGGGAATGGAAAAGGGCGCCCATTAGGCGCCCTCTTCCGGTCCGGACGGGATCAGCGATTCTTGTCGCGGCGCTTCTTCTCGGCCTTCTTGTGGTGCGACATCAGACGGCGCTTCTTGTTCACCTGGCGCTCGGTCAGGACGTTCTTCTTGCCCTCGTAGGGGTTCTCGCCCCCCTTGTACTCGATGCGGATCGGCGTGCCGACCAGCTTGAGCACGCGCCGGTAGGTGTTCTCCAGGTAGCGCGAGTAGGACTTGGGCACCGACTCGACCTGGTTGCCGTGGATCACGATCAGCGGCGGGTTGGCGCCACCCAGGTGGGCGTAGCGCAGCTTGATCCGGCGACCGTTGACCAGCGGCGGCTGGTGCTCCTGCACCGCGTCCTCGAGGATCTGCGTCAGGCGGCTGGTGGGCCAGCGGGTGATGGCCGAGCGGAAGGACTCCTGCACCGACTTGTACAGGTGGCCGACGCCGGTACCGTGCAGCGCGGAGATGAAATGGATGTCGGCGAAGTCGACGAAGAACAGCCGGCGCTCCAGCTCGGTCTTCACGTAGTCGCGCTCGCTCGGTTCCATGCCGTCCCACTTGTTCAGGGCGATGACCAGCGCGCGGCCGGTCTCCAGCACGAAGCCCAGCAGATTGAGGTCGTGTTCGACCACGCCTTCACGGGCGTCCATCACGAAGATCACCACGTTGGCGTCCTGGATGGCCTGCAGGGTCTTGACCACGGAGAACTTTTCCACCGCCTCGAAGATCTTGCCACGACGGCGCACGCCGGCGGTGTCGATCAGGGTGTACTTCTCTTCGTTGCGCTCGAAGGGGATGTAGATGCTGTCGCGCGTTGTGCCAGCCTGGTCGTAGACGATCACCCGCTCCTCGCCGAGCATGCGGTTGACCAGGGTGGACTTGCCAACGTTGGGGCGGCCGATGATGGCGATCTTGATGCCATCCTTCTCGCTCGGACCGGGGATGCGTTTGGCCTCTTCGCCTTCGGCGACTGCCTCGGCCTCGGCGGCTTCCTCCTCATCCGCGCCGTCATCGCGCGGGAACTCACCCAGTGCGGCCTGGAGCATCTGGCTGATGCCACGGCCATGGGCGGCGGCGATCGGCAGTGCGTCGCCCAGGCCCAGGGGGCTGAACTCGGCGCGGGCGATGTCCGGATCGACGGTATCGACCTTGTTGGCCACGAGGAAGCTGCGCTTGTTCCGCTTGCGCAGGTGCTCGGCGATCATCTGGTCGCTGGCGGTCATGCCGGCGCGGGAATCGACCATGAACAGCACCGCGTCAGCTTCCTCGATGGCTTGCAGGGACTGCTCGGCCATCTTGGCATCGATGCCCTCTTCGTCACCGGAGATACCCCCGGTATCGATGACGATATAGGTACGACCCTGCCACTTCGCCTCGCCGTACTGGCGGTCACGGGTCAGACCTGCGTATTCCGCGACAATCGCGTTGCGGGTCTTGGTCAGGCGGTTGAACAGGGTGGACTTGCCGACGTTGGGCCGACCCACCAGGGCGATTACGGGAACCATGAGGCTCTCCACTGGTTATTTCAGAAAACACAAAGGCCGCTGCCGTTTGACGACAGCGGCCACACATCAGCCTTGAGCTTAGCGGATGGTCAGGCCGACCAGCTTGCCGCCATTGCCATAGGCATACATCCATTCGCCGACCACCAGCGGACGGGCACGCAGGCCGTCGCCGTCGATCTTCACGCGGCCGACGAAATGGCCGTCCACCTGGCTCAGCAGGTGCAGGTAGCCTTCGAAGTCACCCACGGCCACGTAGCTGGAGAAGACTTCCGGGGCCGACAGCTGGCGACGGGCCAGGGCGTCGTTGCTCCACAGGGCGGAGGCGGAACGCTCATCCACGCCTTCCACCGTGCCGTTGGCCAGGCTGACGTAGACGTTGCCGAAGCCCTGGGCGACGCCGGCGTAGCTGGACGCCTCGCGCTGCCAGAGGACACGGCCGCTTTCCAGGTCCAGGGCGGCGACGCGGCCCTGGTAGGTGACCAGGTAGAGGGTGCCACCGGACAGCAGCAGGCCGCCGTCGATATCCACCACGCGTTCCAGCTCGGAACGGCCCTGCGGCACGGCCACGCGCTGTTCCCACACCGGAATGCCGCGCTGGATGTCCAGGGCGAGCACCTTGCCGGTGGACAGGCCGGCCACCGCCAGGTTGTTGGTGACGATGGGGGCGCCGGTGCCACGGAGAGTCAGCACCGCCGGGGTATTTTCGTAGATCCAGCGCTGGTTGCCGGTGGCGGCATCGAAGCCGAACAGGGTGTCGTTCTGGGTCTGTACCACCACGACGTCGCCATTGCTGGCCGGCGGGGCGAGCACTTCGCCGTTGACCCGGGCGCGCCAGCGTTCCTCGCCGTTGCTGGCGTCCAGGGCGATGACTTCGCCTTTCAGGGTGCCCAGCATGACCAGGCCGTAGCCCACACCCACCGCGCCGGAAACCGGCAGTTCGAGGTCCTTCTTCCAGATCACGTCGCCATTGAAGCGATTGATCGCCATGACCTCGCCGTTGATGTCGGAGGCATAGATGGTGTCGCCATCGATGGCGGGCACCAGCAGGTTGTAGCTCTCACCCTGGCCATCGCCGATCGAGCGGCTCCAGCCCTTGTCCAGCTTCACTTCCTCGGTGATATCGGGCAGCTCGGCCGGCGGCAGTTCCTTCTTGCTGTTGCTGCTGCAGCCCACGGCCAGAATGGCCAGGGCCAGCACTGCGGCATTCTTCCAGCGCATCACGTCACGCGTCCCCTTTCGCCAGGTCGTCGAGCTTCATCTGCAGGCCACCCACGGCGGCATCTTCGGGCAGCGCGTCCTTCGCCTTCTGGTAGGCGGCGTGGGCGTCGTCGGCACGACCCAGCTGGACCAGCAGGTCACCCTTGAGTTCTTCGCGGCTGGCGAGGAAGGCCTTGTCGGCATCGCCTTCGAGCAGCTTGAGGGCATCCTCGGCCTTGCCCTGGGCAGCCAGGACACGGGCCAGGCGCTGGCGTGCCAGCTCGCCCAGGGTGGCGTCGGCAGGCTTGTCGAGCACCGACTTGAGCTCGGCAGCGGCATCGTCCAGCTTGCCGGACTCGACCGCGACCTTGGCCACGAACAAGCTGCCGTACTGGGCGTAGTGGCTGCCACCGAAGTCGCTCTTCAGCTTGCCGGCCAGTTCCGCCACCTTGGCGGAATCGGGGGTGCCGCCGGGGTTCAGCGCAGTCTCCAGCAGTTGCTGGTAGATGATGGAAGCGCCCTGGGCCTGGTTGGTCTGGTACTTCTGCCAGGCCTGCCAACCGAAGACCACCACCAGCGCCAGTGCGCCGCCGGTGAGCATGGGTTTGCCGTTGCGCTGCCACCAGTCCCTGAACTGCGCAATCTGTTCTTCTTCAGTCTGCATGCTTAACCCCGTACTCCTGATCTTTGGATGCTCAAGCCCGCTTCAGGCGGGCTGCGAGATGCTCGGCCAGAGCATCCCAGGCAATGCTTTGTTGTTCGCTGTCGTCGCGCAGCGGCTTGCAACCTACCACGCGCTTGGCCAGTTCGTCGTCCCCCAGGATCAGTGCGTAGCGGGCACCGCTCTTGTCAGCCTTCTTGAACTGGCTCTTGAAGCTGCCAGCCGCGGCGTTGACCAGCAGGCGCAAGCCCGGCAGCGCATCGCGCAGGCGTTCGGCCAGGGCCAGGGCGGCCAGTTCAGCCGGCTCGCCAAAGGCACAGATGTAGATATCGGCCGGGGTGTTCAGCTCTTCCGGCACGAGGCCGAGGGTTTCCAGCAGCAGCACCAGGCGCTCCACACCCATGGCGAAGCCCACGCCCGGAGTCGGCTTGCCGCCGAACTGGCTGACCAGGCCGTCATAGCGGCCACCGGCGCAGACGGTGCCCTGGGCACCGAGCTTGTCGGTGACCCACTCGAAGACGGTGCGGCCGTAGTAGTCCAGGCCGCGCACCAGCTTCTGGTTGATTTCGTAACGGATGCCCACGGCGTCCAGGCGCGCCTTGAGGCCCTCGAAGTGGGCCACGGACTCCTCGTCCAGGTAATCGTGCAGGGTCGGCGCGTCCACCAGCAGGGCCTGGGTGCCGCCGTTCTTGCTGTCGAGAATGCGCAGCGGGTTGGTGGTCAGGCGGCGCTGGCTGTCTTCGTCGAGCAGGTCGTAACGCTCCTGGAGGTAGGCCACCAGGGCGTCGCGGTAGCGGGCACGGGCCTCGCTGGAACCCAGGCTGTTGAGCTGCAGCGTCACGGAGTCGGCCAGGCCGAGCTTCTGCCACAGGCGCCAGGTGAGCACAATCAGCTCGGCATCGATGTCCGGCCCGGGCAGGTTGAAGACTTCCACGCCGATCTGGTGGAACTGGCGGTAGCGCCCCTTCTGCGGTTTCTCGTAGCGGAACATCGGGCCGGCGTACCAGAGCTTCTGCACCTGGCCGCCACCGATCAGGCCGTGCTCGAGCATGGCGCGCACGCAACTCGCGGTGCCTTCGGGACGCAGGGTCAGGGACTCTTCGTTGCGGTCGAGGAAGGTGTACATCTCCTTGTCGACCACGTCGGTGCCTTCGCCGATGCCGCGGGCGAAGAGCTCGGTGAACTCGAGAATCGGCAGGCGGATTTCCTGGTAGCCGTAGCCATCCAGCAGCTCGGCCAGGGTGTTCTCCAGGTAACGCCAGGTGGGCGTCTGCTCCGGCAGGATGTCGTTCATGCCACGAATGGCTTGCAGGGTCTTGCTCACGAAGGTTCCTTAATCTCAGCTACGGGCGATCAGCGCCGCGTCAGCTTCGGCCTTGGCGGCCGCCTTTTCGCGGATGAGCCGTTCCAGCTCGTCCACCAGGTTGTCATTGTTCAGCTTCTGCGCCGGCTTGCCGTCGATGTAGACCAGGTTGTTCGGGGTGCCGCCAGTGAGCCCGATGTGGGCTTCCTTGGCCTCGCCCGGACCGTTGACCACGCAGCCGATCACGGCCACGTCCATCGGCACCAGCAGGTCTTCGAGACGACCTTCCAGCTCGTTCATGGTCTTGACCACATCGAAGTTCTGCCGCGAGCAGCTCGGGCAGGCGATGAAGTTGATGCCACGGGAACGCAGGTGCAGGGACTTGAGGATGTCGAAGCCGACCTTGACCTCTTCCACCGGGTCCGCCGCCAGGGAAATGCGGATGGTGTCGCCGATGCCCTCGGCCAGCAGCATGCCCAGGCCCACCGCGGACTTCACGGTGCCCGAGCGCAGGCCACCGGCTTCGGTGATGCCCAGGTGCAGCGGCTGCACGATCTGCTTGGCGAGCAGGCGATAGGCTTCGACGGCCATGAACACGTCAGAGGCCTTCACGCTGACCTTGAAGTCCTGGAAGTCCAGCTTGTCGAGGTGCTCGACATGGCGCAGGGCGGACTCCACCAGGGCCTGCGGGGTCGGCTCGCCGTACTTCTTCTGCAGGTCCTTCTCCAAGGAACCTGCATTGACGCCGATGCGGATCGGGATGCCCTTGTCGCGGGCTGCGTCCACCACGGCCCTGACGCGGTCCTCGCGGCCGATATTGCCCGGGTTGATGCGCAGGCAATCGACGCCCAGTTCGGCGACGCGCAAGGCGATCTTGTAGTCGAAGTGGATGTCCGCCACCAGCGGTACCTGGACCTGCTGCTTGATGCGGCCAAAGGCTTCAGCAGCGTCCATGTCCGGTACGGAGACGCGGACGATGTCGACGCCGGCATCCACCAGGCGCTGGATCTGGCCAACGGTGGCGGCGACGTCGCAAGTGTCGGTATTGGTCATGCTCTGCACGGCGATGGGCGCATCACCGCCCACCGGCACCGAGCCGACCCAGATTTTCCGCGAAACGCGGCGTTTAATCGGAGATTCGCAATGCATGGCTTATTGCCCCAGCTTCAGGCGTGCCGTTTCGCCACGGACGTAAGGGGATACATCGACCGACTGGCCGTTGTAGCTGAGCTGGGCGCCCCGGGCGAAGCCCAGGCGAACGTCCAGCGGTGCCTTCCCGGCGAGTTCCAGGCTGTCGCCGGTGCGTTTGAGGCCACTGACCAGGACCTTGCCGCTGGCATCGGTGACCTGGGTCCAGCAATTGGCGGTGAACTGGATACGCACCACGCCCTGGCCCTGCTGGGCGACCACCGGGGCGGCGGTCGGCGCGGCAGGTGCCGGGGTTGCAGCAGGCGTTGCCGGGGCGGCGGGAGCGGTGGGCATCGCAGCGGCCGGCGCAGTGGGCGCTACGGCAGCCGGAGCGGAAGGCTGGACGGCCGGCACGGTCGCAGCGGCGGCGACAGCCGGTGCCTGGACGGAGGCGGCGGGCAGTGCCGGGGCGGTTTCGCCGGCCGGCGCTGCCGGGGCGCCTTCAGCCGGCTGCTGCGCGGGCTGGGCGGTCTCTTCCGGCGCTACATCGGCGGGAGCCGGAGCCTGGCCGTCCTGGGCTTCGGCCACAGCCTGGTCTTCCGGTTCATCCAGAGGGTGGATCTGGGTGGTGCCATCGGCACTTTCCACTTCCACATGTTCGATGCTCACGCCGGCGGCTTCTTCGCTGTTGCGGCTGGAATGCTCCTGCCACCAGAAGAAGCCCACGGCGCCAAGCACCAGCAGGATGATGAAACTGACGATGCGCAGCACGCTCTGGGAAAGGCGCACCGGCTCTTCGATGCGCCCCAGGCTGTGCACGTTGCTGCCCTTGGCATCAGTGCCGGTGAAATGGTCGAACTCGGCCACCAGGGCAGCCTGGTCCATGCCCAGCAGCTTGGCGTAGGCGCGTACGTAGCCGCGGGCGAAGGTATGTCCCGGCAGTTGGTCGAAATCACCCGCCTCGAGCTGACGCAGGGCCTGCTCGGTCAGGTTCAGGTGGCGGGCGACCTCGCCCAGGCTCCAGTCCTTGCTCTCACGGCCTCGACGCAGGGTCTCACCTGGATTGGCGCGGGTCGCCGCTACAGCTTCGGGATGCGACGCTTTCATCATTGCTCCGACAGGTATTGCTGATATTCCGGCGTGCCGGGATAAAGTCGCTTCAACTGCAGACCGAGGCTCGCGGCCTGGTCGCGGTCTTCGAATATGGTCGCCAGCCGCGCCCCCAGCAGCAGGCTGCGAGCGCTCTGCGGGGCGATCTGGGAGTAACGCTGGTAGTAGTCGCGGGCCGGCACGTATTGCTTCTCATCGAAGGACAGCTGGGCCATTTCCAGCAGTGCGCGCGGCTGATTGCGGTTCAGGCGCAGGGACTTGTCGAAATGCTGCTCGGCCAGCGCCGGGTTCTTCATCTTCAGGGCAGTCAGGCCCAGATTCTCGAAGACTCGCGAACGCTCAGGGTAGAGGTTGTCCTCGGTAGCCTGCTGGAAGCGCTCGTAGGCCTCTTTGTAACGCCCCTGTTCATACAGGAAGCTGCCGTAGTTGTTGAGGATTCGCGCATCGCTGCGGGAAGAAAGGGCCTTGCGATAGTGCTGGTCGGCAAGGTCCGGTTCCTTCTCGGTCTGGAACACCAGGGCCAGGGCAGTGTGGGCGTCGGCGTTGGAGGGATCCAGATCCAGGGCCTGTTTCAGCGGCACCTTGGCGTTCTCGGTGGAACCCTCTTTCAGGTAGCCGATGCCCAGTCTGATATAGGCGTCACGCGCTGCGTCGCGGCCCTCGTCGGTCTTCATCGGGTCGACCTGGCCGGTCGACACGCAGGCCGCGAGCAATGTGGAAGAAAGCAGGAGCAGCGCAGCGCGCAGGGTCATGGGGTGTCCTTCTCTAGTTCCGGTTCGCGGCGTCGCGGGAGGCCTCCGCCTCGGCACTCAGCTGGCGCACGGCGATGTAGCGCTCGCTGCGGCGCGTACGATCCATGACCTGGCCCACGAGCTGGCCGCAGGCGGCATCAATGTCGTCGCCGCGAGTGGTGCGGACGGTGACATTGTGCCCGGCCTTGTGCAACAGGTCCTGGAAGCGGCGGATGGCATTGTTGCTCGGCCGCTCGTAGCCGGAGTGCGGGAAGGGATTGAACGGAATCAGGTTGATCTTGCAGGGGAAGTCCTTGAGCAGCTCGATCATCTCAGACGCGTGTTCGGGCTGGTCGTTGACGTCCTTGAGCAGGGTGTATTCGATCGTCAGCACGCGCTTCTCACCCAGACGGGAGATGTAGCGGCGACAGGCATCGAGCACCACAGCCAGGGGATACTTCTTGTTGATCGGCACCAACTGGTTGCGCAGCGGGTCGTTGGGCGCGTGCAGAGACAGCGCCAGGGAGACGTCGATCACCTCGCCCAGCTTGTCGATCATCGGTGCCACGCCCGAGGTGGAAAGGGTCACCTTGCGCTTGGAGATGCCATAGCCGAGGTCGTCCATCATGATGTTCATGGCGGCGACCACGTTGTCGAAATTCAGCAGCGGTTCGCCCATGCCCATCATCACCACGTTGGTGATGGCACGGTCGATCTTCGCCGGAATGGTCCCGAAGGACTTGTTGGCGATCCACACCTGGCCGATCACTTCGGCGGCGGTGAGGTCGCTGTTGAAACCCTGCTTGCCCGTGGAGCAGAAGCTGCAGTCCAGCGCGCAGCCGGCCTGGGACGAGACACACAGGGTGCCACGGCCGCCTTGCGGGATGTACACGGTTTCGACGCAGCTGCCGGAAGCCACACGGACCACCCACTTGCGGGTGCCATCGCTGGAGATGTCCTGGCTGACCACTTCCGGGCCACGGATTTCAGCAGAGGCCTTGAGCTTGTCGCGCAAGGCCTTGCCGATATTGCTCATGGCGTCGAAATCATCGACGCCGAAGTGGTGAATCCACTTCATCACCTGACCGGCGCGGAAGCGTTTCTCCCCGATGGACTCGAAGAAGCTTTCCAGTTGCGGCTGGGTCAGACCCAGCAGGTTCACTTTACCGGTCGATTCAGTCATGGCTTCACCCCTCGCTCCGTCGCTATCAGCGAGTGCGAGCGCACACCTCGGTGGTGGCGAAGAAGTAGGCGATTTCGCGAGCAGCGGAAGCCTCGGAATCCGAACCGTGTACGGCGTTTTCGTCGATGGAAACGGCGAAGTCGGCGCGGATGGTGCCGGCGTCGGCTTTCTTCGGATCGGTGGCGCCCATCAGCTCACGGTTCTTGGCGATGGCGTTCTCGCCTTCCAGGACCTGAACGACAACCGGACCGGAGGTCATGAAGGACACCAGGTCCTTGAAGAAGCCGCGCTCTTTGTGCTCGGCGTAGAAGCCACCGGCTTCACGCTCGGACAGTTGCACCATCTTGGCGGCAACGACGCGCAGGCCGGCCTTTTCGAAGCGGGTGATGATCTCACCAACCACGTTCTTGGCAACGGCGTCCGGCTTGATGATGGAGAGAGTACGTTCGACAGCCATGGAAAACTCCAGAAACAAGGATTAAAGCGAAAAATTAAACCCGCGAATTATACGCGGGTTAGGGGGAAATGCGTAGGGCCGCAGCCCAGGGGTAAGCGCCGGTCAGTCGGCTTCGTCGATCCAGGCGGCCTGGATGGCTTCCAGCACCTTCTCGCCACCGCGCTGCGGGTCATCGGAGAACTCCGGCAGCGCCAGGATCCAGTTGTGCAGGTCGACGAAGTTGACGTAGCGAGGATCGACATCCGGCTTGGTTTCGGCGAGCTGGATGGCGATTTCCAGCACATCGGTCCATTTCAGGCTCATATCGTGCTCCTTAGTGACCTTCCGATACCTGATTGATGGTGTACTTCGGAATTTCCACGACCAGGTCCTCGTCGGCGACTATCGCCTGGCAGGACAGGCGGGAATGGGGTTCCAGCCCCCAGGCCTTGTCGAGCATGTCGTCTTCCAGTTCGTCGGACGACTCCATGGAGTCGAACCCCTCGCGCACCACCACATGACACGTGGTGCAGGCACAGGACATCTCGCAGGCATGCTCGATATCGATGCCGTTGCGCAGCGCGGCCTTCAGGATGCTTTCGCCCGGCTGCGCCTCGATCACCGCGCCCTCGGGGCAATGCTCGGCATGGGGCAGGAAAATGATCTGCGGCATTTCTGGGTCAATCCTCGATTTCGTTGAGTCGGCGGCCGGACAGGGCCGCTTTCACCGCGGCATCCATTCGACGCGCAGCAAAGGCATCGGTCACCTGGGACAGGCGCTTGATTTGCCCTTCGATGGCCACGACATCGCTGCCAGCGGCCAGTTCGCGCAGGGCCTGCATGCAATCCAGGATGGCGGCGCGCTCGGTTTCATCCAGCAGGCGCTCGCCATCGGCATCCACAGCGGCCTGCACAGCTTCCAGCAGGCGCTCGGCCTCGACCTGCTGCTCGCGCAGGGCGCGGGCATCCTTGTCTTCGCCGGCATACTGGAAGGAATCCTGCAGCATGCGCGAGATCTCGCCGTCGGTCAGACCGTAGGACGGCTTGACCTGGATGCTCGCCTCGACGCCGGAGCCGAGCTCACGGGCGGTCACGCCCAGCAGGCCGTCGGCGTCCACCTGGAAGGTCACACGAATTTTCGCCGCGCCCGCCACCATGGGCGGAATGCCACGCAACTCGAACCGTGCCAGGGAACGACAATCCTTGATCAGCTCGCGCTCGCCCTGGAGCACGTGGATCATCATGGCCGTCTGGCCATCCTTGTAGGTGGTGAAGTCCTGGGCGCGAGCCACCGGAATGGTGGTATTGCGCGGGATCACCTTTTCCATCAGCCCACCCATGGTTTCCAGGCCAAGCGACAGGGGGATCACGTCCAGCAGCAGCAGCTCTTCACCGCGCTTGTTGCCGGCCAAGGTATCGGCCTGCACCGCAGCGCCGATGGCCACCACCTGGTCAGGGTCGATATCGGTCAGCGGCTCGCGACCGAACATCTCGGCCACCGCCTCGCGTACCCGCGGAACGCGGGTGGAGCCACCCACCATGACCACGGCCTCGACCTCTTCCAGATCGATGCCGGAATCGCGCACGGCGCGGCGGCAGGCCTTGAGGCTACGCGCCACCATGGGCTCGATCAGCGCATCGAACTGCGCACGGGTCAGCACACCGCGCCACTCGCCGTAGGCCAGCTCGACGCTGTCGACGAGGGTCAGGGCCTCCTTGGCATCGCAGGCGGCGCGCAGGAGGCTACGCTGGGCACCCGGATCCAGGTCGGCGGAAAGACCGGCCTGCTGAACCATCCAGCCGGCGATGGCGTGGTCGAAATCGTCGCCACCCAGCGCGCTGTCGCCGCCGGTTGCCATGACCTCGAAGACGCCGCGAGTCAGGCGCAGGATGGAAATATCGAAAGTGCCGCCACCCAGGTCATAGATGGCGACCACGCCTTCGGCCTGCTTGTCCAGGCCGTAGGCCACGGCCGCGGCCGTGGGCTCGTTGAGCAGACGCAGGACGCTCAGACCGGCGAGACGCGCCGCGTCCTTGGTGGCCTGGCGCTGGGCCTCATCGAAATAGGCCGGAACGGTGATCACCGCACCGACCAGCTCACCGCCCAGGGTCTGCTCGGCGCGCTGACGCAGGGCCTTGAGGATATCGGCGGAAACCTCCACCGGGCTCTTGGCGCCCTGCACGGTCTCGATGAAGGGCATGTGGGATTCGCCACCGACGAAGCGGTAGGGCAACTGCTCGCCCAGCAGCTTGACGTCCTCCAGGCCGCGCCCCATGAAGCGCTTGACCGAGAGAATGGTATTCAGCGGGTCGCTGGCAGCAGCCTGCTTGGCGCCGCGACCGACTTCGACGCGGTCGGCGTGGTAGCGAACAGCAGAGGGCAGGATGACCTGGCCGTCTGCATCCGGCAGCGGCTCGGAGACGCCGCTGCGCACGGCAGCGACCAGCGAATTGGTGGTACCCAGGTCGATACCCACCGCCAGACGGCGCTGGTGCGGCTGGGGGCTCTGCCCGGGTTCAGCGATCTGCAGTAAGGCCATGCTTGTCTATTTATCAGGCGAACCGGCAACCAAGACGGCATCGCGGGTTAATCGTCGAGGCGCTCTTCCAGTTGGCGCACTTCATGGGTCAGCTTGTCGATGAACTGCATGCGGCGCACCAGGCGCTCGGCCTCTTCGCGGCGCTCGGGATCGTCCCAGCACTCGGCGAATTCGCCATCCAGCTCAGCCTGGGCGACCTTGAGCCGGCGCTTGAATGCAGCAACGCCATCCAGGTCGGCACTGTCGTGCAACTCCTCCAACTCTTCGCGCCACTGCATCTGCTGCAGCAGGAACTGCGGGTCCTGCACCGTGACCTCGAGTGGCAGTTCGCGCCCCTTCAGGGCCAGCAGGTACAACGCCCGCCGCGGCGCACTCTTCAGCGTCTGGTAGGCATCGTTGAGCTGCGCCGCGCGCTCCAGCGCCAGGCGCTGCTCGCGCTCGGTCGCATCAGCGAAACGGTCGGGATGAACGGTGCGCGCCAGCTCGCGATAACGCACCGCAAGCTGGTCGAGATCCAGTCGATAACCCGGCTTCAGGTCGAACAGAGCGAAATGACAGGGACTTCCCACACACGCCTCAGACGTTGAAGCTCTCGCCGCAGCCACATTCGCCACGTACGTTCGGGTTATTGAACTTGAAGCCTTCGTTGAGCCCTTCGCGGACGAAGTCCAGCTCAGTGCCATCGAGGTAGCTCAGGCTCTTGGGATCGATGATCACCTTGACGCCGTGACTCTCGAAGACCAGGTCATCCGCAGTCAGTTCGTCGACAAACTCCAGCACGTAGGCGAGACCGGAGCAGCCAGTCGTACGCACCCCCAGACGGATACCTTCACCCTTGCCGCGCCCCTCGATGGAACGCTGCACGTGACGGGCGGCGGATTCGGTCATGCTGATGGCCATTGCAACTCCTTACTCGTTCGAGCGCTTAGAGCAGACCCTTCTTCTGCTTGTAGTCGTGGACGGCCGCCTTGATGGCGTCCTCGGCCAGCACCGAGCAGTGGATCTTCACCGGCGGCAGGGCCAGTTCTTCGGCGATGGTGGTGTTCTTGATGGCAGCCGCCTCGTCCAGGGTCTTGCCCTTCATCCACTCGGTGGCGAGGGAGCTGGAGGCGATGGCGGAGCCGCAGCCGTAGGTCTTGAACTTGGCGTCTTCGATAACGCCTTGCTCGTTGACCTTGATCTGCAGGCGCATCACGTCGCCGCAAGCCGGGGCGCCGACCATGCCGGTGCCCACATTGGGATCCTGCGCGTCGAGCTTGCCGACGTTACGCGGGTTTTCGTAGTGGTCGATGACCTTTTCGCTGTACGACATGGTTCCTATTCCTCACTCATCAGGGGGGCGTCAGTGCGCCTGCCATTCGACCGTGGAAAGGTCGACGCCCTCTTTATACATATCCCACAACGGAGACAGTTCACGGAGCTTGTTTACCGCATCACGGATCTTGCTGGCGGCGTAGTCCACCTCTTCCTCGGTGGTGAAGCGGCCAAAGGTGAAGCGGATGGAGCTGTGCGCCAACTCATCGTTGCGGCCCAGTGCGCGCAGCACATAGGAAGGCTCCAGGGAAGCCGAGGTGCAGGCGGAACCGGAAGATACCGCGAGGTCCTTGAGCGCCATGATCAGCGACTCGCCCTCGACGTAGTTGAAGCTGACGTTCAGATTGTGCGGCACACGAGAGGTGGCGCTACCGTTCAGGTAAAGCTCCTCCATCCCGTCGATCTGAGCCCAGAAGCGATCAGCCAGCGCCTTGATGCGCACACGCTCGGACGCCATTTCCTGCTTGGCGATATGGAAGGCTTCGCCCATGCCGACAATCTGGTGGGTGGCCAGGGTGCCGGAGCGCATGCCGCGCTCGTGGCCGCCGCCGTGCATCATGGCTTCAAGGCGCACGCGCGGCTTGCGACGCACGTAAAGCGCACCGATGCCTTTCGGGCCATAGGTCTTGTGCGCGGAGAAGGACATCAGGTCGACCTTCATCTTCTCGAGGTCGATATCCACCTTGCCGGTGGACTGCGCGGCATCGACATGGAAGAGGATGCCGCGGGCGCGGGTCAGCTCGCCGATGGCGGTGATGTCGTTGATGGTGCCGATCTCGTTGTTCACGTGCATGACCGAAACCAGGATGGTGTCGTCACGCAGCGCAGCCTCGACCATGTTCGGCGTGATCAGGCCGTCGTCACCCGGCTCCAGGTAGGTCACTTCGAAGCCTTCGCGCTCCAGCTGGCGGGTGGTGTCCAGCACCGCCTTGTGCTCGATCTTCGAGGTGATGATGTGCTTGCCCTTGCCGCCGTAGAAGTGCGCCACGCCCTTGATGGCGAGGTTGTCGGATTCGGTCGCACCGGAAGTCCAGACGATTTCGCGCGGGTCGGCGTTGATCAACTCTGCCACCTGACGACGGGCGTTCTCCACCGCCTCTTCAGCCTTCCAGCCGAACACGTGGGAACGCGAGGCCGGGTTACCGAAGTTGCCGTCCACCAGCAGGCACTCGCTCATCTTCTGAGCGACGCGCGGGTCCACCGGCGTAGTGGCGGAGTAGTCGAGGTAAATCGGCAATTTCATCTGGGCTCTCCTATCAGGTATCGGGGCCAATCACGGGCCGGCGCCCTGCTCAATCGATGGCGGACGCTTCAATCTTATCGAGATGCGGCATCCTGCCATTGCTTCCACAGCGGCGTTGATCCTGCCGCTGAGCGACCTCCTGGACCTCACGCCGGTTGACCAGGTCGGCCAGGCTGATGCCACTGAGGAACTCGTGGATCTGCAGACTCAGGTCGCACCAGAGGTGGTGGGTGAGGCAGGTATCGCCGGAATGGCAGTCACCCAAGCCCTGGCAACGCGTGGCATCCACCGACTCGTTGACAGCATCAATGACCTGGGCAACGTGAATGCCATGCATGTCACGGGAAAGCTGGTAGCCACCGCCGGGGCCGCGCACACTGCTGACCAGATTGCCGCGGCGGAGTTTGGCGAATAGCTGTTCGAGATAGGACAGGGAGATGCCCTGCCGCTCGGAGATATCCGCCAGGGACACCGGCCCCTGCTGCGCATGCAGCGCCAGGTCGAGCATGGCGGTGACGGCGTATCGGCCTTTGGTGGTCAGTCGCATGGTGTGTACCACGGGATCGCTGGAATGCAGCGAGTATGCAATTCCCGACTATTTAAGTCAACTATAAGACCGATCAAAATAGTCGGGTTTGAACCTTGCAGGGGCGTGAATGATATCAGAGGCGCATCCCGTTAGCACCCTAAGAATCCGCCTCCGGACCACTGGCCCAGGGCGGTTCCAAAGACTCAGGCGACCGGCTTCCGCTCTTCGTCCTTGACGCCGGCGAAGTCCTCGTCACGAAGCTCCGGCAGCGCCTTGGCGCAGTAGTCGCTGCCCAGGGCGGTAAGCGCCTTGCACATGCCATCCAGACGCTCGTCCACGGCCTGCACATGGTCCAGCAATTGGCCGATGGCGCGCGCCACCGGATCGGGCATGTCCTGGCCGAGACCATAGGCGTCGAAGCCGAAACGCTCGGCGATCGCCTGACGCCGGGCGTCCTGCTCCGGATCGGCCTTCACGATGATGCGACCGGGAATGCCCACCGCCGTCGCGCCGGCCGGCACCGCCTTGGTCACCACCGCATTGGAGCCGATCTTCGCACCGGCACCCACGGTGAACGGTCCGAGCACCTTGGCCCCCGCCCCCACCACCACGCCATCCTCAAGGGTCGGATGACGCTTGCCCTGGTTCCAGCTGGTGCCGCCCAGGGTCACACCCTGGTAGAGGGTGACGTCGTTGCCGATCTCGGCGGTCTCGCCAACGACGATACCCATGCCGTGATCGATGAAGAAGCGCCGGCCGATCTTCGCCCCCGGATGGATCTCGATGCCGGTGAGCCAGCGGCTGAAGTTGGACACCAGGCGAGCCAGCCACTTCCAGCCGGCCACCCAAAGGGCGTGAGCCACGCGATGCAACCAGATGGCATGCAGGCCCGGGTAACAAGTGAGCACCTCGAAGGCATTGCGCGCGGCCGGGTCACGGTGGAATACGCTCTGAATGTCTTCTCGAATGCGTTCGAACATCACTTGTCACTCCGCTTGCTTACTTCGCCCCGCGCAGCCTTCTGGGTTTCCGTCAGGATGCCGCGCAGGATGTTCATTTCCAGCTTGCTGATACCGCTGCGACCGTAGAGCCGACGCAGACGGGACATGAGGTGGCGCGGCTTCTCCGGATCGAGGAAGCCGATTTCCACCAGGGTACTTTCCAGGTGCTCGTAATAGCGCTCCAGTTCATCCACGGTCACAGGCTGGGCATTGAGCATCGCGGTGGTTTCCACTTTCTCCACCTTGCTCGGCAGTCCCTCTTGCTCCAGCCAGGCCATGCGCACCTCGTAGACCAGCACCTGGACGGCGGCGGCCAGGTTCAGCGAGGAGAACTCGGGGTTGGAGGGGATGTGCACGTGGTACTGGCAGCGCTGCAGTTCCTCGTTGGTCAGACCGGCATACTCGCGACCGAACACCAGGGCCACCTCGCCACCGGCCTGCACCTGCTCCACGGAGGTCTTGCCACACTCGCGCGGATCCAACAGCGGCCAGGGAATGCGACGGTCGCGCGCACTGGTGCCGACTACCAGACTGCAGCCCACCAGAGCCTCCTCCAGGGTGCCGACCACCTGGGCGCCGTCCAGGATGTCGTCGGCGCCGGATGCGCGAGCACGGGCCTCGGGACTGGGAAAATCCTCAGGATCGACCAGTACCAGCTTTGTCAGCCCCATGTTCTTCATGGCGCGGGCGGCACCACCGATATTGCCGGGATGGCTGGTATTGACCAGCACCACGCGAATGTTCTGCAGCAACGCTCTAGTCTCTCAGCGGAACGTCAAGGGAGCGGAATATTACCGGAGGCCCCGACGCAACGCCACGAATCACGCAGCCTCCCCTGCCTGCCCAGGCTTTTTCTGATACCATGTGCGGCTTTCTTCTTTAACGACCCAGGTGAATCCCCCATGCAGCCTATGCTGAATATCGCCCTGCGCGCCGCTCGCAGCGCCGGTGAACTGATTTTCCGCTCGATCGAACGCCTGGACGTTATCTCCATCAACGAGAAGGACGCCAAGGACTACGTCACCGAGGTCGACCGCGCTGCCGAATTGTCCATCGTCCAGGCCCTGCGCAAGGCCTATCCGAACCACGGCATCCTCGGCGAAGAAGGCGGCCTGCTGGAAGGCAAGGGCGAAGGCGCCGACTACCTGTGGATCATCGATCCGCTGGACGGCACCACCAACTTCATCCGCGGCGTTCCGCATTACGCCGTCAGCATCGCCTGCAAGTACAAGGGCCGCCTGGAGCACGCCGTGGTCCTGGACCCGGTCCGCCAGGAAGAATTCACCGCCAGCCGCGGCCGTGGCGCCGCCCTCAATGGCCGCCGCCTGCGCGTCAGCCCGCGCAAGAGCCTGGAAGGCGCGCTGCTCGGCACCGGTTTCCCCTTCCGTGACAGCCAGCTGGACAACCTCGACAACTACCTGGGCATGTTCCGCTCCCTGGTGGGCCAGACCGCCGGCATCCGCCGCGCCGGCTCCGCCAGCCTGGACCTGGCCTACGTCGCGGCCGGCCGCTTTGACGCCTTCTGGGAGTTCGGCCTGTCCGAGTGGGACATGGCAGCAGGCGCCCTGCTGGTACAGGAAGCCGGCGGCCTGGTGAGCGACTTCACCGGCGGCCACGACTTCCTCGAAAAAGGCCATGTGGTGGCAGGCAACACCAAGTGCTTCAAGGCGGTCCTGACCGCCATCCAGCCGCACCTGCCGCCGTCGCTGAAGCGCTGATCACGCTTCACGAGGCAACAAAAAACCCGGCCTAGGCCGGGTTTTTTGTTGCCTCTGACATCCGCTTACTGCTGGACCCCGGCACCGCCGCCCTGGGGCGGCTGGATACCAGCCTGCTGCTGGGTCAGGATCAGTTGGCCATCCTGGGTAACCGGGATCTGCCGGCCCGGATCGTGGTCCATACGCACCTGGCTGACCTTGCCATCGAGTTGGTATTTCACGTCATAGCCGACGACCCGTTCGCTGGTGTCGGTGACGGTCTTGCAGCGGGTTTCGGTGGTGGTGTAGGTGTCATTCGCCTGCATGTGCTCCTGCACCTTGTTGCCCGCGTAACCACCACCCACGGCACCAGCCACAGTGGCGATCTTCTTGCCGGAGCCGCCGCCGACCTGGTTGCCCAACAAGCCACCGGCGACCGCACCGATGACGGTACCGGCGATCTGGTGCTGGTCCTTGACCGGCTTCTGACGGGTCACCGCCACATCATTGCAGACCTCGCGCGGGGTCTTGATGGTTTCACTGATCGGTTGGACAGCGAGCACTTCGGCATACTCCGGGCCGCTTTTGCCTACCAGGTTGTAGGTGGCCACGGCGCCGCCGGCAGTCACGCCAACCGCACCCAAAACAGCACCGACGAGCATCGACTTGTTCACATGAACCTCCTGACTCTCTTCCTTTAGCGGGCGTACATGCCCTACTCCCTGCCTTGGATAGAAGGCAAATGGCCAAGTTCCTGGACTTTTAGGAATATTCCGACAAATGGAACGACAGTATCACCCAGCGAAAAAGACAAGGCCCGGCGACTGCCGGGCCCTGGGTGAAGCACTGGAGCACGAGCTCAGGGACGATCGTCCGCCTCGGCGGCATTCGCCGTCGGGATCAGGTCCTCGGAGGTCAGCTTCAGCCAGATCAGCACCGGGGCACTGATGTAGATGGAGGAGTAGGTACCCACCACCACACCAACCAGCAGCGACAGGGCAAAGCCATGCAGGCTGTCGCCACCGAACAGCAACAGGGCAATCAGCGCCAGCGCGGTGGAAACCGAGGTGGCGATGGTCCGCAGCAGAGTCTGGGTGCAGGACACGTCGATGTTCTCGATCAGGTCGGCACGACGCAGCACACGGAAGTTCTCGCGGATCCGGTCGAAGATGATGATGGTGTCGTTCAGCGAGTAACCGATCATCGCCAGGACCGCGGCCAGCACGGTGAGGTCGAAGGGAATCTGGAAGAACGCCAGGATACCCAGGGTGACGGTCACGTCGTGAATCAGCGAGGCCACGGCACCCAGGCCGAACTTCCACTGGAAGCGGAAGGCCAGGTACAGCAGGATGCCGCCGAGCGCCAGCAGCATCGCCAGACCACCCTGGTCACGCAGCTCCTCGCCCACCTGCGGGCCGACGAACTCGACGCGCTTGAGCTCGAACTTGCTCTCGGCATCCACCTTGCGCAGGGCATCGGCGACCTTGTTGCCCAGCTGCGGATCTTCGCCAGCCAGGCGCACCAGAACGTCGGTGCTGGCGCCGAAGCTTTGCACCACGGCGTCCTCGTAACCGACCTGACCCAGCTCCTGCTTGATCAGCTCGAGGTTGGCCGGCTTCTCGTAGGACAGCTCGATCAGGGTACCGCCAGTGAAGTCCAGACCGAAGTTCAGCCCTTTGACGAACAGGCTGCCGATACCGATCAGGCTGATGATCACGGTGATGGCGAACGCAACGTTGCGTATCGCCATGAAACGGATAGTTGACTTGATCATGCCAGGCCTCAAATCCACAGTTTCTTGAAGTTGCGGCCACCGAAGATCAGGTTGACCATGCCGCGGGTGAACATGATGGCGGTGAACATCGAGGTGATGATGCCCAGCGACATGGTCACGGCAAAGCCCTTGATCGGACCGGTGCCGAGGGCGAACAGGATGCCGCCCACCAGCAGGGTGGTGAGGTTACTGTCGACGATCGCAGTGTAGGCGCGGTCGAAGCCTTCGTGGATCGCGCGCTGTACGGACAGACCGTTATTCAGCTCCTCGCGAATCCGCGAGTAGATCAGCACGTTGGCGTCTACCGCCATACCCAGGGTCAGCACGATACCGGCGATGCCCGGCAGGGTCAGGGTCGCGCCGATCACCGACATCAGGCCCACCAGCAGCACCAGGTTGAACGCCAGGGCGATGGTGGCCAGGAAGCCGAAGAAGCGGTAGATGGCGATGATGAACAGCGACACGAAGACCATCGCCCACTCGGTGGACTCGATGCCCTTGACGATGTTTTCGGCACCCAGGCTCGGACCGATGGTGCGCTCCTCGGCGAAGTACATCGGTGCGGCCAGACCACCGGCGCGCAGCAGCAGGGCCAATTCGGAGGACTCGCCCTGACCGTTCAGGCCAGTGATGCGAAATTGGCTACCCAGTGGCGACTGGATGGTCGCCAGGCTGATGATCTTCTTCTCTTCCTTGAAGCTCTGTACCGCCACTTCCTTCTGGACGCCGTCGACATCCTGGGTGACATAGCGGGTCACCGGGCGCTGCTCGATGAAGATCACCGCCATGCTGCGCCCCACGTTGTTGCGGGTAGCGCGGCTCATCAGCTCGCCGCCGTGGCCATCGAGGCGGATGTTCACCTGCGGGCGACCGTTCTCGTCGTAGCTGGCCTGGGCGTCGGTCACCTGGTCACCGGTGATGATCAGGCTGCGCTCCAGCGGCACCGGCGGACGACCCGGCTCGCGGAACTCGAAGGACTCGGTGGAAGCCTTGCTGGCGGTCGGCTCGGCGGCCAGACGGAATTCCAGGTTGGCGGTCTTGCCGAGGATACGCTTGGCTTCGGCGGTGTCCTGCACCCCCGGCAGCTCGACCACGATACGGTTGGCGCCCTGGCGCTGGACGATCGGTTCGGCGACGCCCAGTTCGTTCACACGGTTACGAACGGTGGTCAGGTTCTGCTTGATGGAGTATTCGCGGATCTCCGACAGCTTGGCCTGGGTCAGCGCCAGCTGCAGGACCTGCTGACCACCACGCTCGACGGTGGTGGCGTCGAAGTCGGTGAAGCTCTTGCGGATCAGCGCCTGGGCCTGGCTCAGGGACTCGCTGTCAGTGAACCCGAGCTGGAAGCCGTTCTCCACGGCCGGGAGGCTGCGGTAGCGGATACGCTCCTTGCGCAGCAGGGTGCGGACTTCGCCTTCGTAGATCTTCAGGCGAGCATCGACGGCCTTCTCCATATCCACTTCCAGCAGGAAGTGCACACCACCGGAGAGGTCCAGGCCGAGCTTCATCGGCGCGGCGCCGAGCTTGCGCAGCCAGTCCGGCGTGGTCGGGGCGAGGTTCAGGGCGACCACATAGTCATCGCCGAGGGCCTTGCGGATCACGTCCTTGGCCGGCAGTTGGTCACCCAGCTTGGTCAGGCGCAGCAGACCGCCGCGCTCGCCGACAGTGGCGGACTTGAGTTCGATGCCGGCTTGCTTCAGCGCATCGGTGGCCTTGTCCAGATCAGACTGCTGGATCTTCAGCGCGGTACTGGTACCGCTGATCTGGATCGCCGGATCATCCGGATAGAGATTGGGTGCGGAATAGACCAGGCCGACCGCCAGCACCGCCAGGATCAGCAGATATTTCCACAGAGGGTACTTATTGAGCATGACTCCGCCCGTTATGACGCGGGGCGCCTGATGGCGCCCCGTCGGTGTTGATCCATGGATCGGTTAGATCGCTTTCAGGGTGCCCTTCGGCAGGGTCGCCGCGATCGCGCCTTTCTGGAACTTCAGCTCGACGCTGTCGGACACCTCGACGACCACGAAGTCATCGGTGACCTTGGTGACCTTGCCGGCGATGCCGCCGGAGGTGACCACTTCGTCACCCTTCTGCAGGCCGGAGAGCAGGTTCTTGTGCTCCTTGGCGCGCTTGGACTGGGGACGCCAGATCATCAGGTAGAAGATGACCAGGAAGCCGATCAGGAAAACCCACTCGAAACCAGTGCCGGCGGGACCAGCGGCGGCGGCCGGTGCGGCAGCGTCGGCATAGGCGGCGGGAATCAGAAAGCTCATTTAGCACTCCTGTTGCGGAAATTTGAAGAATTCGACTCTGGAAACATGCAGCTTTATCAGTCCAGGGGCGGAGTCGGTAGTCCGCGCTTGGCATAGAAGGCATCGACAAAGGCGGCCAATTTACCCTGTTGGATTGCCTCGCGCAAACCAGCCATCAGGCGCTGGTAATGCCGCAAGTTGTGGATTGTATTCAACATGCTGCCGAGCATTTCGCCGCATTTGTCCAGATGGTGCAGATAGGCGCGGGAGAAGTGTTTGCAGGTGTAACAGTCGCAGGTCGGGTCCAGCGGCGACTCGTCGTGCTTGTGCACCGAGTTGCGGATCTTCAGCACGCCGGTGTCGATGAACAGGTGGCCGTTGCGCGCATTGCGGGTCGGCATCACGCAGTCGAACATGTCCACCCCGCGACGCACGCCCTCCACCAGGTCTTCCGGCTTGCCGACGCCCATCAGGTAGCGCGGTTTGTCCGCCGGCATCTGGCCCGGCAGGTAGTCCAGCACGCGGATCATCTCTTCCTTCGGCTCGCCCACCGACAGGCCGCCGATGGCCAGCCCGTCGAAGCCGATCTCGCTCAGGCCCTCCAGGGAGCGCATGCGCAGCTCCTCGTGCATGCCGCCCTGGACGATGCCGAACAACGCGGCGGTGCTTTCGCCATGGGCCGCCTTGGAGCGCTTGGCCCAGCGCAGGGACAACTCCATGGAGCGCTTGGCGACGTCGAAGTCGGCCGGATAGGGCGTGCACTCATCGAAGATCATCACGATGTCGGAACCCAGGTCGCGCTGGACCTGCATGGATTCCTCGGGCCCCATGAAGACCTTGGCGCCGTCCACCGGGGAGGCGAAGGTAACGCCTTCCTCCTTGATCTTGCGCATGGCGCCCAGGCTGAACACCTGGAAGCCGCCGGAATCGGTGAGGATCGGCCCCTGCCACTGCATGAAGTCGTGCAGGTCACCGTGGCGCTTGATCACTTCCATGCCCGGCCGCAACCAGAGGTGGAAGGTGTTGCCGAGGATGATCTGCGCGCCGATGCCTTCGATATCGCGCGGCAACATCCCCTTCACTGTGCCGTAGGTTCCTACAGGCATGAAGGCAGGCGTCTCGACGACGCCGCGGGGGAAGGTCAGCCGGCCGCGACGGGCCTTGCCGTCGGTGGCCAGCAGCTCGAAGTTCATCCGGCAGGTGCGCGTCATGCTTGGTCCTCGGGTCCGCGCGGGGCGGGATTGCGGGTAATGAACATGGCATCACCGTAACTGAAGAATCGATAGCCCTGGTCCACCGCCGCGGCGTAGGCGGCCATGGTCTCCGGGTAGCCGGCGAAGGCCGAGACCAGCATCAGCAGGGTGGATTCGGGGAGATGGAAGTTGGTGACCAGGGCGTCGACCACATGGAAGGGGCGCCCCGGGTACAGAAAGATGTCGGTGTCACCACTGAACGCCTTGAGCTGGCCATCCCGCGCGGCGCTCTCCAGGGAACGCACACTGGTGGTGCCGACGGCGATCACCCGGCCGCCACGGGCGCGGCAGGCGGCCACCGCATCGACCACGTCCTGGCCCACTTCGAGCCACTCGCGGTGCATGTGGTGCTCCTCGATGCGCTCCACGCGCACCGGCTGGAAGGTGCCGGCCCCCACGTGCAGCGTGACGAAGGCACTTTCCACGCCCTTGGCGGCGATGGTTTCGAGCAGGGCCTGATCGAAATGCAGCCCGGCGGTGGGCGCCGCCACGGCGCCGGCATGGCGGGCGTAGACCGTCTGGTAACGCTCGCGGTCGGCCGCCTCGTCGGGCCGGTCAATATAGGGCGGCAACGGCATGTGGCCGACCCGCTCCAGCAGCGGCAGCACCTCATCGTCGAACTTCAGCTCGAACAGCGCATCGTGGCGGGCCAGCATCTCGGCCTCGGCACCGCCATCGATCAGCAACCGCGTGCCCGGCTTGGGCGACTTGCTGGAACGCACGTGGGCCAGCACGCGATGGCTGTCCAGCACGCGCTCGACGAGGATTTCCAGCTTGCCGCCGGAGGCCTTCTGGCCGAACAGGCGCGCGGGAATCACCCGGGTGTTGTTGAACACCATCAGGTCGCCGGGACGCAGGTATTCCAGCAAATCGGCGAATTGCCGATGGCCCAGGGCGCCGGTTTCACCGTCCAGCACGAGGAGTCGGCTGGCACGGCGCTCGGCCAGGGGATGGCGGGCAATAAGAGCTTCTGGAAGCTCGAAATGAAAATCGGCTACGCGCATGGTGGGGGGTCGTATCGCAGGGGCGCAAATAGTACAGGAAATGCCCGTTCCTGACCACGGAGACGGATTGACCGCCCCAGAGCGCCTCCCTATACTGCGCGCCCATCGTGCCTCGGTGGCGGAATGGTAGACGCGGCGGATTCAAAATCCGTTTCTGGCGACAGAGTGAGAGTTCGAGTCTCTCCCGGGGCACCACGATATCCACAAGCCTTTCCCAGGGCTTGCCTCCCCCCTGATTTTCCGCCTGTCCGCCCCCCTCTCCCGCTCGTAAAGATTGGCCTTTCGGGGCTTGGCATTTCCGCAGGACTTAGCGTAGAGTTGGCCAACTGTGTTTGCATGGGTCGCTGTTGAATCGTGACCTGATGCGGTAGATCACCAGATCCGCTACATCCCGCTCGACTTCTCTTACCTCTTTGCAACCAGTTTCCAGCCCTTCTGCCGCGCGTGAGTGAACAGCAGGCTGTCATCAACTTCAGTTTCAAGGATTAAAGATATGTCGAATCGTCAAACCGGCACCGTCAAGTGGTTCAACGACGAGAAAGGTTTTGGTTTCATCACCCCGGAAAGCGGCCCGGATCTGTTCGTACACTTCCGCGCTATCGAAGGCTCCGGCTTCCGTAGCCTGAAAGAAGGCCAGAAGGTCACCTTCGAAGCCGTTCAAGGCCAGAAAGGTATGCAGGCTGACAAGGTTCAGGTCGTTAACTGATCCTGAGCTTCGCCGAGAGCCCCTGATGGAAACATCAGGGGCTTTTTTGTGTCCGCTGATCGGCTGCTAGAATGGCGCGCCCTCAATACGCCAAGAGCCCGCAATGCCGAAACACCAGCTGCGCCCCTCGGGTGACTTTCCCGCCGCCGGGCTGATTCGCCGCTTCGCGGCGATCTTCTACGACTTCCTGCTGTGCGTCGCCATGCTGATGGTGATCACCCTGATCTACCAGCAGGTGGTACTGCGACTCATCTACGGCGGCGAGCGTCTGCGCCAACTGGCCGACCAGGGCTTGCTGGCCGGCGACCCGGTGCTGTCCACCCTGCTGGTCTTCAGCCTGTTCGGCTTCTTTGCCAAGTTCTGGACCCACAATGGCCAGACCCTCGGCATGCAGGTCTGGGGCATTCGCGTGCAGAACAAGGACGGCTCGGCCATCAGCCTGTGGCAGGCGCTGCTGCGCTTTGTGATCGCCATCGGTTCCTGGCTGGCACTGGGTCTCGGGTTCTTCTGGAGCCTGTGGGACAAGGAAAAGCGCACCTGGCACGATATCTACTCCGAGACCCGGGTGGTCCACCTGCCCAAGGGCGCGCACAAGAAGTGAGCCCAAGAATAAGCCGGCA
The DNA here is from genome assembly GCF_049334135.1 of Metapseudomonas cellulosilytica. Lineage (NCBI taxonomy): Bacteria > Pseudomonadati > Pseudomonadota > Gammaproteobacteria > Pseudomonadales > Pseudomonadaceae > Metapseudomonas > Metapseudomonas cellulosilytica. Next base: position 165,435 of record NZ_JBHZGN010000012.1, read on the forward strand.
TCGAGCCGGCTTTTTTGTTTCACCCGCGACGGATCAGCCCGCCCTTCTCAGCAACCAGAGACCGGCCACGGCGCAGATGCCCGCCGGCACCAGCACGGCGAATAACGGTGAGAAACCGAACACCAGGCTCGACGGCCCGAGCAGGTCCTGGCTGATACGCACCACGAAGCCGATCACTACACCGGTGAACACGCGCTGACCGAGAGTCACCGAGCGCAGCGGGCCGAAAATAAAGGAAATCGCCATCAGCACCAGCGCCGCGGTTACCAGCGGCTGCAGCACCTTGGTCCAGAACGCCAGCCAGTAGCGGCCATTGTTCAGGCCCTGCTCCGCCAGGTAGTGGGTGTAGCGCCATAGCCCCGTGATGGACAGCGCCTCCGGCTCCATCACCACCGTGCCCAACAGTTGCGGATTGAGCTCGACATCCCAGCGTTCGCTGGCGCTGCTCACCACTTCGGTGTGGTCACCACGGAAATGGGTGGTGGCCACGTCTTCCAGCTGCCAGTGATCGCCCTGATACAGCGCACGCCGCGCGAAGCTGGAGGACTGCATGTGACGCTCGCCATCGAAGCGGTAGCGGGTCACGCCATAGAGCACGCCATTGGGTTGCACGGAGTTGATGTGCACGAACTCCTCGCCCTGGCGGTGCCACAGACCGCGCTTGGAACTCTGCGCATCGCCACCGCCCTGAGCCAGGGAGCGATTGGCCTGGGCGATATTCTCGCTCCAGGGAGCGACGTACTCGCCAATCAGCACGCCCACCACCATCAGCACCAGCATGGGCTTCATCACCGCCCAGACGATACGGCCGACAGACACACCAGCGGCGCGCATCACCGTCAGTTCACTGCTGCTGGCCAGGGTGCCGAGACCGATCAGGCTGCCAATCAGCGCCGCCATGGGCAGCATGTCGTAGATCCGTCGCGGCAGGGTGAGGAAGACGTACGAGGCAGCGGCCAGAACATCGTAGTCGCCGCCGAGGTCGCCCAGTTCATCGATGAAAGCGAACAGCGCCGCCAGGCTGACGATGATCCCCAGCACCGCGAGGATGCCGAAGAACACACTGGTGCCGATGTAACGATCCAACCTAACCATGGGCCACCTCACGGGCATCACGACGAGCCGCCCACTTCAGGCGCAGAGGCTCCCAGTACAACAACAGCAGGCCGACCGCGAGGAACAGGCCGTGCACCCACCACAGGCCCAGCCACATGGGAATCCGCCCCTTGTCCAGTTGGCCACGGGCGGCGATCAGCAAAGCCAGGTAGGCCATGTACAGCAGAATCGCCGGCAGCAACTTGAGGAAGCGCCCCTGACGCGGATTGACCCTGGACAAGGGCACCGCCAGCAGGGTGACCACGAACACCAGCAGCGGGATGGACAGGCGCCATTGCAGCTCGGCGTGATAGCGCGGATCGCTACTGGCGAACAGCTCGGAGGTGGGTACCGCTTCGCGCTCGCCGATCTCGGACACGATCTCCGGCTTGGGCAGCAACACGCCGTAGGTCTCGTAGTGGATGATGCGGTAGTCGGCCTTGCCGGGGTTGCCGTCGTAGCGGTAGCCGTTCTGCAGGATCAGGTAACGACTGCCATCCGACTGGATCTCCTGGCGCCCCTTCTCCGCCACCAGCACGCCGATACCACGGTCCTTGCCATCCTGGCGCGAGACCCGCTTCTCGGAGATGAACACGCCGCCCAGCTCGCCGCGATCGGGAGTGAGCGTCTCGGTATAGGTCACCCGACCACCGCCCTTGAGCGCCTGGAAGCGACCGGGCACCAGGGTATCGAGTTCGGTCAGCGCGTCCTGCTCATTGAGGATGCGCGCCACCTGACCCACGCCCTGGGGCGCCAACCCCAGGCTCAGCCAGGCCACCAGCAGGGCCACCAGCAGGGCTGGAGCCAGGCTGTAGGCCATCAGGCGTTGCTGGCTCATGCCGGTGGCGGTGAGCACGGTCATTTCGCTTTCGAGATAGAGCCGGCCATAGGCCAGCAGGAAACCGAGGAACAGCCCGAGGGGCAGGATCAACTGAAGGAAGCCGGGGATCCGGAAACCCATGATCATGAACAGCACGCCGGGGTCCAGGGCGCCTTGCGCAGCCTGGGCCAGGTACTTGATGAATCGGCCGCTCATGATGATCACCAGCAGCACGGCACTGACCGCGCTGAGGGTGATCAGGACCTCGCGGGAGAGATAACGGAAGACAATCAAAACCAGACACTCCAGGGTTGTCAGGCTCGGGCGGCTACGCTCAAACTAGCCGCTTTATGGCCAGCCCGCCGATCTGACGGGCCACTGAAAAAATAGCCGGCATTATCCTGCAATCCCGGCTCTTTGTCTTGGGGACACATGTCATGGAATTCCTCGTCAAAAGCGCCCGTCTGGAAACCCTGAAAACCGCCACGCTGGTCGTCGCAGTCGGCGAAGGGCGCAAGCTCGGCGAAGCCGCCAAGGCCATCGATGCCGCCGCTGGCGGGGCCATCAGCGCCCTGCTCAAGCGCGGCGATCTGGCCGGCAAGGTGGGCCAGACCCTGCTCCTGCACAGCCTCCCCAACCTCAAGGCCGAACGCGTGCTGCTGGTGGGCAGCGGCAAGGAGCACGTGCTCTCTGACCGTCAATTCCGCAAAATGATCGCCGCCGTGAATGGCGTGGTGAAAGGCCTCGGCGGCAGCGACGCCACCCTGGCCCTGGACGAAGTGGCCGTGAAGGGCCGCGACGCCTACGGCAAGGCCCGCCTGATGGTGGAGACGCTGGCCGACGGCGCCTATGTCTTCGACCGCTTCAAGAGCCAGAAGGCCGAGCCCAAAGCCCTGAAGAAGATCACCCTGCTGACCGAGAAGGCCGATCTGGCCGAGGTCGAACGCGGCAGCCTGCACGCCCGCGCCATCGCCACCGGCATGGCCTTCACCCGCGACCTCGGCAACCTGCCGCCGAACCTCTGCCACCCGAGCTTCATCGCCGAAGAAGCCAAGGCCCTGGCCAAGGCGCACAAGAACCTCAAGGTCGAGGTGCTGGACGAGAAGAAGCTCAAGGAGCTGGGCGCCGGCGCCTTCCTCGCCGTGGCCCAGGGCAGCGAGCAGCCGCCGCGGATGATCGTGCTCAACTACCAGGGCGGCAAGAAGGAAGACAACCCCTTCGCCCTGGTGGGCAAGGGCATCACCTTCGACACCGGCGGCATCAGCATCAAGCCGGCCGCCGGCATGGACGAGATGAAATACGACATGTGCGGCGCCGCCAGTGTGCTGGGCACCTTCCGCGCGGTACTGGAGCTGCAACTGCCGATCAACCTGGTGGGCCTGCTGGCCTGCGCCGAGAACATGCCCAGCGGCGGCGCCACCCGCCCGGGCGATATCGTCACCACCATGAGCGGCCAGACCGTGGAGATCCTCAACACCGACGCCGAAGGCCGCCTGGTGCTGTGCGACACCCTGACCTACGCCGAACGCTTCAAGCCCCAGGCGGTGATCGACATCGCCACCCTCACCGGCGCCTGCATCGTCGCCCTGGGCAGCAACACCTCGGGCCTGATGGGCAACAACGATGCCCTGGTGAAGCAGATCCTCAAGGCCGGCGAGTACGCCGACGACCGCGCCTGGCAGCTGCCGCTGTTCGACGAGTACCAGGAACAACTGGACAGCCCCTTCGCCGACATCGCCAACATCGGCGGGCCCAAGGCCGGCACCATCACCGCCGGCTGCTTCCTGTCGCGCTTCGCCAAGAAATTCCACTGGGCGCACCTGGACATCGCCGGCACCGCCTGGGTCAGCGGCGGCAAGGACAAGGGCGCCACGGGCCGTCCGGTGCCCCTGCTCACCCAGTTCCTGCTGGATCGCATCAAGTGAGGATAGAGTTCTACGTGCTCTCCTCGGCCAACCCGGCGGACCGCCTGCGCGCGGCCTGCCAGTTGGCCGCCAAGGGCTGGCGGCACGGGCTGCCGGTCCTGTTGCGCTGCAGCGACGCCGCCCAGCGCGACGAACTGGACCAACTGCTGTGGCGCTTCCGCGCCGAAAGCTTCATCCCCCATAGCCTCATCGGTGACGATGCCACCGCCCCCGTGGTGCTGGCGCTGGACGAAGAACCGCCGGTTGCGCAGGGCCTGCTGATCAACCTCGCCTCGAGCATTTCCCCTCACGTCGAGCGCTTCAGCCGGGTCATCGAGATCGTCAACCAGGAGCCTGCCCTGCTTGCCGCCTGCCGGGAGAATTTCCGTGCTTACCGGCAACGGGGCTATGATCCGAAACGAGTCGAACTCTAGCCGTATTGCCCCATGGATACCCCCAAGCTTCCCCCCAAGCCGGCTCACTTGCTGGACGACCTCGAATCCATCCGCGCCCTGCTCGACGACGAGCCCAGCGCCAATGAACCGCCGCTGCTCACCGACAGCCTGGACGCTGACGACATCCCCCTGCTTTCGGAGATAGTCGCGGCTCCCACGGCCCAGCCGCTGCCGGCCGCGCAACCGCCGGTCCTGACCGAGCCGGTCGCGCCCGCGCCGGCGCCCAGCCAGCCCGTGACCGAGGCCATCGGCGAGCGCCTCGCGGCCAGCGCAAGCCCCGAACTGGCGCACCTGGACGATGAACTGCGCGCCGCCGCACAGTTGATCCTGCAGGACGTGATCGACGACTTCGTGCCGCAGATCGAGGCCGAACTCAAGCGCCGCCTCGAGGCCCGCCTGCCCCGACTGCTGCCGCCACGCCGGCAATAGGACCAGGCACCGCGCCCGGCACCGTTCGGGCGCAGCGTAACGCGCGCCAATTCTTTCGCCGGCCGGTTGCCGCTATACTCTCCCGTTTTCCCGTTCAGTTGCCTCTAGGGTCCCCGCCGAACCATGGACAAGACCTACCAGCCCCACGCCATCGAGACTTCCTGGTACCAGACCTGGGAGAAGAACAACTACTTCGCCCCGCAAGGTTCCGGCGAGCCCTACACCATCATGATCCCGCCGCCGAACGTGACCGGCAGCCTGCACATGGGTCATGGTTTCAACAACGCCATCATGGATGCCCTGATCCGCTACCGCCGCATGCAGGGCCGCAACACCCTGTGGCAGCCGGGCACCGACCACGCCGGCATCGCCACCCAGATGGTGGTGGAGCGCCAGTTGGCCGCCCAGGGCGTCAGCCGCCACGACCTCGGCCGCGAGAAGTTCCTGGACAAGGTCTGGGAGTGGAAGGAGCAGTCCGGCGGCACCATCACCCGCCAGATCCGTCGTCTCGGCTCCTCCGTGGACTGGACCCGCGAGCGCTTCACCATGGACGACGGCCTGTCCAATGCGGTCAAGGAAGCCTTCGTGCGCCTGCATGAAGACGGCCTGATCTACCGCGGCAAGCGCCTGGTCAACTGGGACACCAAGTTCCACACCGCCATCTCCGACCTCGAAGTGGAAAACCACGACGAGAAGGGCAGCCTATGGAACCTGCGCTACCCCCTGGCCGACGGCCACAAGACCACCGACGGCAAGGACTACCTGATCGTCGCCACCACCCGCCCGGAGACCATGCTGGGTGACAGCGCGGTCGCCGTGCATCCGGAAGACGAGCGCTACAAGAACCTGATCGGTACCTTCGTCGAGCTGCCCCTGGTGGGCCGCCGCATCCCGATCATCGCCGACGAGTACTGCGATCCCGAGTTCGGCACCGGCTGCGTGAAGATCACCCCGGCCCACGACTTCAACGACTACGAAGTCGGCAAGCGCCACAACCTGCCGCTGATCAACATTTTCGACAAGAACGCCGCCGTGCTGGCCCACGCCCACGTGTTCAACCTGGACGGCGAGGTCAACCACGAGGTCGACGCCAGCCTGCCGGCCGAATACGCCGGTCTCGACCGTTTCGACGCGCGCAAGCGCATCGTCGAAGCCTTCGACGCCCTGGGCCTTTTGGAGAAGATCGAAGACCACGCGCTGAAAGTACCCCGCGGCGACCGATCCGGCACCGTCATCGAGCCCTGGCTGACCGACCAGTGGTACGTCTCCACCAAGCCCCTGGCCGAGCAGGCCATCGCCGCCGTGGAAGACGGCCGCATCCAGTTCGTGCCCAAGCAGTACGAGAACATGTACTTCTCCTGGATGCGCGACATCCAGGACTGGTGCATCAGCCGCCAGCTCTGGTGGGGCCACCGCATCCCGGCCTGGTACGACGAAGAAGGCAACGTCTACGTCGGCCGCAATGAAGCCGAAGTGCGCGCCAAGCACAACCTCGGCGATATCGCCCTGGAGCAGGACGAGGACGTGCTGGACACCTGGTTCAGCTCCGGCCTGTGGACCTTCTCCACCCTCGGCTGGCCGGAACAGACCGAGTTCCTCAAGACCTTCCACCCCACCGACGTGCTGGTCACCGGTTTCGACATCATCTTCTTCTGGGTCGCCCGCATGATCATGCTGACCATGCACCTGGTGAAGAACGAGGACGGCACGGCGCAGGTGCCGTTCAAGACCGTCTACGTCCACGGCCTGGTGCGCGACTCCCAAGGCCACAAGATGTCCAAGTCCAAGGGCAACGTCCTCGACCCGCTGGACATCGTCGACGGCATCGACCTGGACACCCTGCTGGAAAAACGTACCAGCGGCATGATGCAGCCCAAGCTGGCCGAGAAGATCGCCAAGCAGACCCGTGCCGAGTTCCCCGAAGGCATCAACAGCTACGGCACCGATGCCCTGCGCTTCACCTTCTGCTCGCTGGCCTCCACCGGCCGCGACGTGAAGTTCGACATGGGTCGCGTCGAGGGCTACCGCAACTTCTGCAACAAGCTGTGGAACGCCGCCAACTTCGTCATCGAGAACACCGATGGCCAGGACTGCGGCGTCAACGACGAACCGGTGGAACTGTCCTCCGTCGACCGCTGGATCATCTCCGCGCTGCAGCGCGCCGAAGGTGAAGTCGCCCGTCACCTCGACCAGTTCCGCTTCGACCTGGCCACCCAGACCCTCTACGAGTTCATCTGGGACCAGTACTGCGCCTGGTACCTGGAGCTGGTCAAGCCGGTGCTGTGGGACGAGAACGCCCCGATCGAGCGCCAGCGCGGCACCCGCCGCACCCTGATCCGCGTGCTGGAAGTGGCCCTGCGCCTGGCGCATCCCTTCATGCCCTTCATCACCGAAGAGATCTGGCAGCGCATCAAGGGCCAGGCCGGCAAGAGTGGCGACACCCTGATGCTGCAACCCTGGCCGCTCCCCGTTGAGGCCCGCATCGACACCGCCGCCGAAGGCGACATCGAGTGGGTCAAGGCGCTGATGCTCGGCGTGCGGCAGATCCGCGGCGAGATGAACATCTCCATGGCCAAGCGCATCGACCTGCTGCTGGCCAACGCCAGCGACGAGGACCGCCGCCGCCTGGCCGACAACGAGCCGCTGCTGAAGAAACTGGCCAAGCTGGAGACCATCCGTGTGCTGGCCACCGGCGAAGAAGCGCCGATGTCCGCCACCGCCCTGGTGGGCGACATGCAGGTGCTGGTGCCCATGGCCGGCCTGATCGACAAGGACGCCGAACTGGCCCGCCTGGACAAGGAAATCCAGCGTCTGGACGGCGAAGTGAAACGTGTTGGCGGCAAGCTCTCCAACGAAGGCTTCGTCGCCAAGGCCCCGGCCGAGGTGATCGAGAAGGAACGCGCCAAGCTGGCCGAGGCCGAACAGGCCCTGGCCAACCTGACCGAACAGCGCGGGCGCATCGCCAGCCTGTAATCCCCCGACAAGGCCCGCAATTGCGGGCCTTGTTCTTTGCAGCCTCTTGACCGCAAGGACCGCCCATGGAACCCAGCAAGACCAAGACCAGCTTCTACCGCCGCCTCTACGTCGCCTGGCTGATCGATAGCGGCACGGCCGCCAGCGTCCCGGAGATCATGGACGCCACCGGCATGCCGCGGCGCACCGCCCAGGACACCCTGCTGGCCCTGGCCGAACTGGATATCGACTGCCACTTCGAGCAGGAGGCCGGCGAGCGCAACAATGCCGGCCATTACGTGATCCGCGACTGGGGCGCCATCGACAAGCGCTGGATCGCCGCTAACCTGCATCAGATCAAGGCCGTGCTGGGCTACCCCTGACAGACTGCCGCTCCCCGTCAAGGAACCACCGGGAGTCCTGCTTGAACCACCAATTGCTTTGGGTCCTGGCCTTGCTGCTGGCCGCCGTCACCCTGTTCGTCCTCAACAAGCCGCGCATGGACGTGGTGGCCCTGCTGGTGCTGGTCGCCCTGCCCCTCATCGGCGTGCTCGACATCCAGCAGTCCCTGGCCGGTTTCAGCGACCCCAGCGTGGTGCTCATCGCCGCCCTCTTCGTCATCGGTGACGGCCTGGTCCGCACCGGCATCGCCTACCGCCTGGGCGACTGGCTGGTGGCCCGCGCCGGCAGCAGCGAGACTCGCCTGCTGGTGCTGCTGATGCTGGCCGCCGCCGGGCTGGGCTCGGTGATGAGCTCCACCGGCGTGGTCGCCATCTTCATTCCCGTCGCCCTGGGCGTGGCCGCCCGGCTGAAGATCGCCCCGGCGCGGCTGATGATGCCGCTGGCCTTCGCCGGGCTGATCAGCGGCATGCTCTCCCTGGTCGCCACCGCCCCCAACCTGGTGGTCCACAGCGAACTGCGCCGCGCCGGCCTGGAGGGATTCGGCTTCTTCAGCCTGACTCCGGTGGGCCTGGCGGTGCTGGCCCTGGGCGTCGTCTACATGCTGCTGACCCGCCACTGGCTTACGCCACGCGGCAATGACGACAGTGCGGCCGTGCCACGCCTGACCCTTGCCGACCTGGCGACCGCCTACCAGCTCAACGAACGGGAGCGGCGCCTGAAGGTACGCGCCGACTCGCCCCTGGTGCAGCAGGCCCTCAACGAGCTGGAACTGCGCAAGCAGTACGGCATCAACGTGATCGCCGTGGAGCGCCAGCGACGCTTCCGCACCCTGCTGCTGATGGCCACCGGCAATACACTGCTGGAGCCCGGCGACGTGCTGCTGGTGGACCTGGCCAGCCCGGCCATCGGCCTGCTCGGCGCTTACCAGGAGCTGGGGCTGGAACCCCTCCCGCTACCGGCCTCCTACTACAGCCTGCACGCCCACCAACTGGGGCTGGCCGAGGTCGCCCTGCCGCCGGAATCCAAGCTGCCGGGCAAGACCATTCAAGAGCTCGGCTTCCGCTCGCGCCACAAGCTCAATGTGGTGGGCCTGCGTCGCGACGGCCGGGCGCTGGAAGGTGTGCTGGTGGACGAGAAGCTCAAGGCATCCGACATGCTGCTGGTGGCCGGCGAGTGGAAGTGCATCCACCAGCTGCAGGGACAGGGCCGCGACTTCCTGGTGCTGAGCCTGCCCGCCGAGGTGGACGAAGTGGCGCCCACCGCGCGCAAGGCCCCCTACGCGCTGCTCAGCCTCGCGGTGATGATCGTCCTGATGGTCAGCGGCCTGGTGCCCAACGTCATGGCCGCACTGATCGGTTGCCTGCTGATGGGCGCCTTTCGCTGCATCGACCTGGACAGCGCCTACCGTGCCATTCACTGGCCCACCCTGATCCTCATCGTCGGCATGCTGCCCTTCGCCCACGCCCTGCAGCAGACCGGAGGCATCGACCTGGCGGTGAAAGGGCTGGTGGCCGTGCTCGGCAATGCCGGGCCCTACGCCATGCTCGCCAGCTTGTTCATCGTCACCGCGCTGATCGGCCTGTTCATCTCCAACACCGCCACCGCCGTACTCATGGCCCCCGTCGCCATCGCCACGGCGCAGCAACTGGGCATGTCGCCCTACCCTTTCGCGATGATCGTCGCCCTCGCCGCCTCGGCTGCCTTCATGACCCCGATTTCTTCACCGGTGAACACCCTGGTGGTGGGCCCCGGCCAGTATCGCTTCGGTGACTTCGTGAAGGTGGGCGTGCCGTTCACCATCCTGGTGATGATCGTCAGCGTGTTCCTGGTGCCGCTGGTGTTTCCGCTCTGAGCAAAGGTATTCAAGGGCGCTGCGCGCACCAATGCTCTTGCCCGGTGCGCACGGCGCACCTTTGGGCTTCAATGCAAGGGACAGCGTCGGAGCCTTTACCATGCGCAAGTACCGCCGCCTTCTGCTGGTCGTCCTGTTCCTCGGCCTGCTCCTGGCGGCCTTCCAGCTCAGCGGGCTGCGCGAGCACCTGAGCCTCGAGTACCTCCACGACATCCTGCTGGCCCACAAGGGCTGGGGCCTGGTGCTCTTCGCCCTGCTGTTCGCCCTCGGCAACCTGATCCAGGTGCCCGGCTGGATCTTCCTCGCCGCCGCGGTACTGGCCCTGGGCCGCGTCTGGGGCGGGCTGGCCACCTACCTGGCGGCGACCTTCTCCTGCTGCTGCACCTTCGTGGTTATCCGCGTGCTGGGCGGCAGCGCCCTGCGCGAACTGGACAACCGGCTGGCGCGGCGCATCATCGCCCACCTCGATGAACACCCGGTGGCCGTCGTTACCCTCCTGCGAGTGCTGTTCCAGACGGTTCCGGCACTCAACTACGCCCTCAGCCTCAGCGGCGTGCGCTTTCGCCACTACCTGATCGGAACCCTGCTGGGCCTGCCGCTGCCCATCGCGGTCTATTGCCTGTTCTTCGATTACCTGGGGCGCGCCCTTCACCTCACCTGACTTCAGTGCCCCGCCTGTGGGAAAATTCCGCGCTTTCCTCTGCTGATGCCTCCACCATGCCGCAACCGCCCAAGCGCCCCCATCCCGCTCCTGCCAAGGCCGCCCCGCCCGCCAAGGGTCAGCTGCACCCACGCAACCGCCACCAGGGCCGCTACGACTTTCCCCGGCTGATCCAGGGCAGCCCGGAGCTGGCACGTTTCGTCATCACCAACCCCTACGGCAAGGAGAGCATCGACTTCGCCGACCCGGAGGCGGTCAAGGTGTTCAACCGCGCCCTGCTGCGGCAGTTCTACGGCATTCGCCACTGGGACATCCCCGCGGGCTACCTCTGCCCGCCCATCCCCGGTCGCGCCGACTACCTGCACGGCCTGGCGGACCTGCTGGCGGAAGGCAACGGTGGGGCGATCCCACGCGGCACGGGCATCCAGGCGCTGGATATCGGCGTGGGCGCCAACTGCATCTACCCGCTGATTGGCCACAGCGAATATGGCTGGCACTTCACCGGCGCCGATGTCGACGGCACTGCCCTCGGCTCAGCCCGCGCCATCGTCCAGTCCAATCAGTTGGCGAGCGCCATTGAGCTACGCCAGCAGCCGACGCCGCAGAACATCTTCAAGGGCCTGATCGCCCCCGGTGAGCGCTTCGACCTGACCCTGTGCAACCCGCCTTTCCACAGCTCGCTGGAAGAAGCCACCAGTGGCAGCCGGCGCAAATGGAAGAACCTCGGCAAGCTCGACCCGAAACGCAAGCTGCCGGTGCTGAACTTCGGCGGCCAGGGTGCCGAACTCTGGTGCGAAGGCGGCGAAGCCGGCTTCCTGCAACGCATGGTGGACGAGAGCGTGCAGTTCAAGGATCAGGTGTTCTGGTTCAGCAGCCTGGTGTCCAAGGGCGGCAACCTCCCCGGCATGGAAGCGCGCCTGCGCCGCAGTGGCGCCGTGGAAATGCAGGTGGTGGAAATGGCCCAGGGACAGAAGCAGAGCCGCTTCGTGGCCTGGACCTTCCTTGATGCCGAGCAACGAGAAGCCTGGCGCAAGGCGCGCTGGCTGTAGGGGCGAACTCATTCGCCAAGCAGTGCGTAGGATGTGGTGGAGCGAAGCGATACCCATCAGCGGCGTTATCGATGGGTATCGCTTTGCTCGCGGAACGCCGCCCGCCCCATCCTACGGTGATGCCACCGCAAAACACCCATCCAGCCGGCTGTAGCCCATCCCCACGCCCTTGTGCACCTTGAGCTGCACGGGGATGCGTTCCTTCAGCGCCTCGACATGGCTGATCACCCCGATCATCTTGCCGCTGGCGTTCAGGGCATCCAGGGCGTCCAGGGCGACTTCCAGGGTCTCGCCGTCCAGGGTGCCGAAGCCTTCGTCGAGGAACAACGAGTCGATGCTGGTCTTGTGGCTGACCAGGTCGGACAGCGCCAGGGCCAGGGCCAGGCTGACCAGGAAGCTCTCGCCGCCCGATAGCGTCTTGCAGTCACGGACGACATCGGCCTGCCAGGTGTCCACCACTTCCAACTCGAGTTCACCCCCCTGGCGCCGGGCCAGTTGGTAACGGCCGTGAAGGCGCTGCAACTGGAGGTTGGCCAGATGCACCAGGTGGTCCAGGGTCAGGCCCTGGGCGAACTTGCGGTACTTGGCGCCATCGGCCGAGCCCACCAGGCTGTTGAAGCGTTGCCAGAGGTCGTACTCGGCTTCCCGGCGGGCGATCTCGGCGAACAGCGCCTGCTGGCTCTGCCGGCGCTGCTCGTCACCGGTGAGCTGGGCACGGATTTCCCCCTGGCGCCGGCTCAGCTCGCGCAGGCGCTCGCCCAGGGCCTGCCATTCAGCTTCCAGCCGCTCGCGGTCCAGTTCGCTCTGCGGCGCGGCCTGCAGGCGATCTGCCTGAGCCCGGGCATCGGCCAGCAGGGCCTCGGCATCGCCCAACTCGCGGTTCAGGCGCTGTTGCAGGTCTTGCAAGGCGCTGCGTTCGGCCTCGTCCAGCAAGGCACCGAGAAAGGCCGCCTCATCCGCGAAGGGACTGGCCGCCAGTCCCTGACGCCAGGCGTCCAGTTGCAGATGCAACTGGTGGCGGGCGTCCTGGACCCGCTGGTCCTGGGTCCGCTCGATGCCCTTGAGCTGGTTGAGCCGCTGCTGTGCGGTGTCCAGCTCGGCCTGCAGTGCCGCCAGGGCGGCCTGGGGATCGTCCACCGGCGCCAGGAGCGCTTGCCCGGTTTGCCCGGATGCCTGCCAGCGGCCTTGCCACAGGCACGCCTGTTCACGGGCATTCTCCAGCCCATGCTGCAGGTCCCGAAGCTGGTCTTCCAGTCGCTGGCTGGCGGCCTGGTCCTGCTGCCACTGCTGCCATTCGACCTCGCGCTCGGCCAGCCAGGCGTTTCCCGTCGCCGGCAGGCTATAGCCCAGTGGTGCCAGGCTGGCGGCCAACTGCTCGCGAGCCTCCCGTTGCTGGTTGTCCAGTTGTTCCAGCCGCTGGATGTTGACCCGCTCCTGCTGGCGCAGGCCGGCCTGGTCCTTCTCCAGCAAGGCGAGCTGGCTGGCGCATTCGTGCAGAACCTTGTCGCGATGCTGGCGCAGGTCCCGGGCCGCGGTCAGTGCGGCCTTGAGCTGATCCAGCCGCGCCAGGCGTTCCTGTAGTGCCTGCAGCCGCTCGGCATGGCCTTGCAGCTCGGCCTGCAAGGCGGCCAGGTCGGGCAACTGCAGCTCCAGCGCCTGGCATAGCTGGCGCCATTGCTCGACGTACTCGCGCTGCTCGTTTTCAGCGCCTTGCAGGGTTTCGCCCAGTTGGGCGATCTGCGCGTCCAGGGCGGCCATGCGGTTGCTCAGGGTTTCGCCCTGCTGGCGCACCTCATCCTGGGCGGCCTTGCAGTCCTGCAGCGCCTGCTGGGTGACGGAAAGGTTGAGCGCCTGGTATTCGGCAATGGCCGGGTGCTCGTGGGAACCGCACAAGGGACAGGCCTCACCGGGCTGCAGCGCGGCGCGATAGGCTTCCAGCTGCTGGATGCGCTGTTCCTGTTCGAGGAGCTTTTCCTTGTCGGCGATCTGCTGTTTGAGTTCCGCAAAGCGGCGGCGCAGGCCGTCGCGCTGATCGGAAAGGGCTTTGTGCTCCTCCTGCTGCGGTTGCAATTGCTCACGGGCCCGCGACTGCCGCTCGGCCAGTTGCCGGCGCTGCAGGGAGAGCTGCTCCAGGCGTTCCAGCTGACGACCGCGCTCCAGCAGTCGCTGCCACTGCCCACGCAGGGCGGCATCATCCTGGCCGCCAAGCAGCTCATCGAGCCGGGCCTGCGCCTCCAGCTCGCCCTGCCCGGCCAGGCCCTGCTCGGCCTTGGCGATCTCCAGGGCGCTACGCGCCTGCTCAAGGCGCGCCTCCAACTCGCCGCTCTGGCGCTGGAGTCCGGTCTGGGCCTGCTGAAGCTCGGCCAGCTCGGCCTGGCGTCGGGCCAATGCACCGAATTCGGCCTTCCAGGCGCCCAGGTGCTCGCCGAGACGGGCCCGCTGGGGTTGTTCCGCCAGTCGATTCTGCAGGGCTTCTCGCTCGATCTGGAGGCCTTCAAGGGCATGCTGCCGCGTCTGCACCCACTGCTCGCCGAGCTGGGCACCCCGCCAGAGCTGGCCGAGGATGCGTTCGGCCAGGGTCTGCAGGTCATAGCGGGTGACCCGCAGCTCGCTTTCGCCCTGGCTCAGTTGTTGCTGCGCCCGCTGCCAGTCGCGGTGCAGGGGCAACAACTGGCTGGCCGGTTCACTGGCCGACAGGCGCGCCAGTTGCGGGCGGGCCTGTTCCAGCGCGGAGCGGGCCGCCTGGCCCTGCTGCTCGGCGGCCCGCTGCCGCGCCAGGGTCTTGTCCAACTCGTCACGCCATTGGCGCTGACGCTGCAGGTCGGCCTGCCGGGTCTGCAACTGCTGCTCGTCGCCGGCGAGGGCCGCAGACTCCTGCTGCAGCGCGGCGCGGGCCTCATCGTTCAGCAGCTCCACACCCTCGGCGCGGGCGCGCAACTGGTCCAGCCCGGCCTTCACTTCACGGGTGCGCTCGAATACCCGTTGTGAGATGTGTCCGTATATCTCGGTGCCGGTCAGCTCTTCCAGCAACTCAGCACGCTGGTTGGCGTTGGCTTCGAGGAAGGCGGCGAAACCGCCCTGGGCAAGCAGCATGGATTTGGTGAAGCGCTCGAAATCCAGGCCGGTCAGGCTTTCGGTGAGCCTGAGCTTGTCGTTGATCTTGTCGGTGAGGATTTCCCCATCCAGCACTCGCGCCAGCTCGACCCTGGGTGGCTGCAGGCCGCCGTCGGCCTTGTCGCGAGCGCGGCGCTGGCTCCAGAAGGCACGGTAGGCCACGCCCTTCACCTCGAACTCCACTTCCGCCAGGCAATCGGCGGTGTGCCGGGTCATCAGCTCATTGATGCTGGCGGACACCGTACCCATGCGTGGCGTGCGGTGGTAGAGGGCGAGACAGATGGCGTCCAGCAGGGTGGTCTTGCCGGCGCCGGTGGGGCCGGTGATGGCGAACAGGCCGTTGCCGGCGAAGGGCTCGGTGGTGAAGTCGATCTTCCACTCGCCCTTCAGCGAATTGAGGTTCTTCAGGCGCAGGCTGAGGATCTTCATGCCTGGCCCTCCAACAGTTCGGCCAGCACTTTGCGGTGCAGCCCCTGGAGGCTGCTGCGCAGGACATCGTCAAGCTCCTCACTCTGCAGTCGCTTGCCGAACACCTCCTCGGGGTTCAGCTCATCGAGGGTTTCCCGCGCTTCGCCGGTGAGGCCGGGCTGGGCATTGCCGCGCTCGCGGCGAATGCGCAGCACTTCCACCGGCAGGCCTTCGCAGAGGGCCGCCAGGCGTGCCTGCAAATCGCTGAGATAGTCGTCGGCGCTGATCAGCACCTCCAGCCACACCGGACGCTCCGGCGTGCCCTCGCGGGCGACCTCGGCGATCTGCGCAGGCAGCTCCGCCAGGCTGCCGTGCAGCGAATGCAGGGCTTGGAAGCGCGGCACCGGCAGGGCGTCCACCTTGTGCAGGCCGATGCTGTCCAGCTCCACCAGCAGCACCTCCTTCTGCTGCCGTGCCTCGTCGAAGGACAGCGGGATGGGCGAGCCGCAGTAGCGGATGTGCTCCAGCCCGGCGACCTTCTGCGGCCTGTGGATATGTCCGAGGGCGATGTAGTCCGCCGCCGGGAAGGCATTGGTGGGGAAGGCCTCCAGCGCGCCGACGTAGATTTCCCGCACCGACTCGCTGGCACTGGCGCCCACCGTGGTCAGGTGGCCGGTGGCGACGATGGGCAGGCCACCGCCCAGTTCGACACGGCGCCGTTCGGCCAGGGCGAACAGCTGCTGGTAATGGTCCTGGATCGCCTGCTGCAGGGACAGCTGCTTGTCCGCCGCGCTCTGCCCCGCCTGGCTCTGCAGCACATCCCGCGGACGGACGAAGGGAATGGCGCAGAGAATGGCGCCCGGCTCGCCCGAGCGGCGCTCGAGCACCAGCAACTGTTCGCCGAGATCGGTGCCCACCGCCGGCACCACGCGGGTGTCCAGCTGCGCCAGCAGGGTACGGCTCTCGCCGAGCATGGCCACCGAATCATGGTTGCCGCCCAGCACCACCAGGCTGGCGCCGGTAGCGCGCAGCTCGACGATGAACTGGTTGTATTGCTCGCGGGCATAACTGGGCGGCGCGCCAGTGTCGAACACATCTCCGGCGATCAGCACCGCATCCACCTGGCGCTCACGCACCTGCTCGATGAGCCAGCGGCAGAAGGCCTGGTGCTCGGCCTGACGGGTCTTGCCCATGAAGTGCTGGCCCAGGTGCCAGTCGGAGGTATGGAGGATGCGCATGGGAAATCACTGTGGCGGAACGGAAATGCCGGCAACCCTGTCATTTCCTTGAAAGCCTGGCAACCGCCGAACCGCTATCCTTCCCAGCATCCGCTGCAGACAAGGACCGACATGCAACGCATTTTCCGCGACATCAAGATCATGCTGCTGGCCAACCTCTGGCTGATTCCGGTGCTGGCGGCCCTGGTGGGCGCCCTCTTCTACTTCGTCGCGCCACCGCCGCCCATGCATGCAAGGCTCGCCACCGGCAATCCGGCAGGTGGCTACAACGCCTTCGGCGAGAAACTGAAGGAGGAACTGGCCAAGCAGGGCTTCGAACTGGAACTGGTGCACAGCGCCGGCTCGCTGGACAACCTGAGCAAGCTGCAGAGTGGCGAGGCGGAGATAGCCCTGGTGCAGAGCGGCCAGGAACTCACCCTGAGCGAGAAGGAGCGGCGCCACCTGCATGGCCTCGGGGTGATGTACCAGGAGCCGGTCTGGCTGTTCCAGCGCAAGGGGCTGGACATCGACAGCATGGCCGACCTGCTGCAGTTGCGTGTGGCTATCGGCGCGCCGAACAGCGGTACGCGCTCGGTCAGCGAGGCGCTACTGGCGGCCAACCAGATCAGTCCGGAACGCTACCCGCTGCAGTGGCAGCCGGTCAGCGGCAGCCCGGCGGCCAACGCCCTGCTCGCCGGCGAGCTGGATGCCGGCTTCTTCCTCGGCCCGGCGGAGAACGCGGTGGTGCAACGCCTGGCCGCCAGCCCGGAACTGGACCTGGTGAGCCTGCGCCGCAGCGCCGCCTACCGTGCGCGCCTGCCCTACCTGACCAAGCTGAATGTGGGCGAAGGCCTGGTCAACCTGGCCAGCAACAGCCCATCCCGGGACATCCTCACCCTGGCGCCGGTGGCCACCCTGGTGGCCAGCGACGACTTCCACCCCTCGCTCACCCCGCTGATCCTCGAGGCCGCCCGCGAGGTGATGAAGAACGGCACCCTGCTCGATCCGCCCGGCGCCTATCCCGCAGCCAAGCCGCAAACCCTGCAGACGCTGGACGAGGTCGACTATTTCTACGAGAAGGGCTTGCCGATCCTGCAGCGCTACCTGCCCTTCCGCATCGCCTCCCTGGCCGACCGCTACATCATCCTGCTGATCCCGCTGGTGGTGATCATGATCCCGCTGTCCAAGGCCGTCGGTCCCATCTACCGCTGGCGCATCCGTGCGCGCATCTACCGCTGGTACAAGTTCCTGCGCGAAGTCGACCGCAAGTTGGACGACGGCACCCCGCCGGAACGGCTGGCCGCCGAGATCGAACAACTGGAGACGCTGGAGCAGCGCCTGGCCAAGGTGGAAGTGCCGCTGTCGTACTCCAACGAGCTGTACGACCTGCACATTCACCTGCGCTATGTGATCGAGCGCCTGCAGGCCGTGCAGAGACGGCAGGCAGTCGGGGATCAGCCCTCGTAGCGCAATCGCAGATAGCGTAACGCCGCCCACCAGCCGGGCGTCAGCGGCCCGAATGCCAGTCGCCACGCCAGCTTGCGGCGCAGGCGTCGGAAGCAGGGTTTATTGTCCCCTACCTTCGCCAGGTGTTGCGCATCACGGAAGTGCTTCAACGCTTGGCGGCTGTCGCCGGCATCCACCGCCCGTGCATAACCCCGCACGAGTTCAAGCATGCACTGTACATAGGCGCGTAGGCGAACCTCGCCGATCCGCGTCAGCCACTCTTGCATCTCGTCGTGCTGGCCAGCCACGGCGGCGTCACCGGCCAGCCAGACCATGGCGTCGTGCCCCGCCGGATCGCGCGCCAGGGATGCCCTGGACACCTCGGCGGCGTGCGCCTCCTTGCCACGAATGCGCAGTCCCAGGGCCAGGTTGTCCAACCCCCATGCCGGGACATCGGGACGCTGGGGCCAATCAGCCATCCAGGCGAACATCTGGTCCAGCCGTCCGCGGGACACCATGGCGTAAGTGGCCGCGCCCCACGTGATGGCGTCCTGGCCTATCGCTTCCCGGCATTCGTCCAGGGTCCGAGCTAGCAGATCGTCGGTGTTGGGCCGTTCCGCCAGCAGTTCCAGCATGCCCTGCTTGGCGGCATGACGCAGGTCGTTGGCCAGCAACGACTTGAAGGCGCGCCACAGGCTATTGGGCGTCCAGCGCTGGTCCTGGAGCTCCAGCCAGGCACGCGCAGCATTGCGATGCAGGTCGCCGGTCGCGACTGCTCGTTCCAGTGCCTGACCGAGATCCGGGTCCGAGAAGGAGCCACCGAGGATTTCCAGCCCCTCGTTCCAGGCATCCAGGCCGCTGCGGCCGGTACAGAGCATATCCAGGGCACGGATCTTCAAGGTGTCGTCACCGCGCTCCCTGGCATGGCGCAGGGCCCGGACCAGGGCAGGCGCCTCCGGCCAGTGGTCCAGGAGGCTGCTGATGGTGGTGGCAGCCGCGGCGGACTGGCCGAAGCGGTTCTGCAGGTCGAAGGCATTGAGCGCAGCGAAGTTGTAGGTGGGGTCCTGCTCGAAGGCCTTGAGGAACGACGCGAGCGCTTCCTCGGGCTGGTCGTTGCCCAGCAGCGCGTGCCCTAGGAATCCGTTGGCAAGCGGCACGCCGGGCTCAAGGCGCACCATCTGTCGCGCCGCCTCCACATAGGCGGAGTGATTGCCGGCGTTATCGTGGAGGTCGGCCAGCTCGCGCCAGCCTTCGAACAGCATCGGATGAAGCTGGAGCAGTTGCTCCAGCGCCTGGATGGCATCCGCGGAATTCCCAGCCTTGATCAGCGCGCGGGGCCTGAAGAGCGCCAACTCTCCTGGGAGCGCATCTCCCCATACAGGGGCATCGAGCAATAGACGCAAATCATCGAAGCGGTCCTGTTCAAGCAGCAGGTCGGCCAACTGCTCGTTGGCGCCACGATGGCGCGGCGTCAGGCGTAGCGCCTCGCGCAAGGCCGTTTCCCGTTCGGCGATGGAGGACTCCTGCCAGGCTAGCGCAAGCCAGGCGTCGCTATCACCAGCACGACGCCCCACCAGCGACCGCGCGAATGCCAATGGCCGATGCGGTTGTCCCAGTTCCTCCGACTGGCGTCTGAACCGTCCCCACACCCAGTTGTTGGCAGGTTCCTGCGCCAGCACGCGTTCAGCCTCATCCGCCGCCTCCTGTGTGGCGCCCCGCTCGCACAGCACGTGTACCAGCCAGGCACGCAGATCGGTATTGTCGGGCGTCCGCCGCAATACATCGCGCAGTATCTGCTCGGCCTCGTCCAACTGGTCTCCCGGCTCATCCAGCAGGCTCTCCACGTAAAGCCGCACACTGGGTCCCCACAGGGGGTTGATGCGAAAACTCTCGCGCAAGACGCTGCGACACTCCCCATGCAGTCCCTGGTCCTTGAACAATTGCGCACGCTCGAGGAACAGCCGAGGCAGCAGCGGGAAGCGCTCAGCGCCGCCCAGAAGGACTTGCTCGGCCTGGTCCATTCGTCCCTGTCGGGCGTGCAGGCGTGCCACCAGAGTCCAGAGCTGCCAAAGATCGGAACGTCGCTGCAGAGCCTCCGACAATTGTTCCATCAGGACGTCGGTTTCCAGCCAGGGGCGAGCCTGATCGGCATAGGCAAGCCAGCCGTCGCCGAAGGTCACCTGGCGAACCAGTTCAGCATGAATGAAGGCCAGGCTGTCGAGCGCTTCTTCCCGGCCGTTGCAGGACTCCAGCAACATGCCGGCGGAATACTCGTTGTCCACACTCAGCGACAGTGCCTCGCGAAAGGCAGTCCTGGCCTCTTCACGACGGCCCTGCTGCAGGAGGACGAAACCCCTGGAGGAATGGGCATGGCTGCTCGCCGGATCGATGAGCAGCGCATCCGCACAGATGGCCAGGGCCTCATCGGTGCGCCCCAGACGCGCAACGGTCACCGCCAGCTCGCGAATGGCCCAAGCATGCAAGGGATGACTTTTCAGCAAGCGCCGCAACGCGGCTTCGGTGTCATCCAGGGAGCGAAGCTGCGCCCGTTCCACTTGCAGTTCCAGCAGACCACAGTGATGGGGAAAGAGCACGGACCGGGCTTCGACATAGGCGTCCACCGCCTCTTCGCCCTCGGATCGGACCAAGACCTGCATGTGCATCCGGTGCAGGGAGATGTTCAACGGATCCAGCTCGATGGCCTCCTGGCACCAAGCCCTCGCCTGTTTCAGGTCATTGCTGCATCGAAGGTCATGGGCGACCGAACGACGGAGCCATGCGCCGCGATTGCTGACCGGTTCGGCACGCTCCAGGGTACGGGTGCACAGTTCCTGCTCGCCGATACGACCGTAGAAGTCAGCGAGGTTGAGCAGCAGCATCGGGTCCTGCGGCCGCATTTCCAACGCGCTCTCCATGAGCTCACGGCAACGATGTGGATCATTCAGCTCTTCGATGAACTCGCACAGGGTCAGGGTCGGCCCCGCCGCGCGAGCGCCAAGACGGGCCTGGCGCTGCCCGAGGAATTCCAGCCCCTCATTCACCCGCCCGAGGCAACGCAAGGCCTTGAAGTATTGCTGACTGTAGCCCTCATTGGCGTCATGCAGGCACGCGGCGACCCGATAGAGGGCACAGGACAATTCTCGATCGCCCTGATCCCATTCCAGGCTCGCGAGTTCATTCCAGGCCTCAGCCAGGTGCGGCGACCGCCCCAATACCCGCAACAGCAATCGCCTCGCTTCATCGGCCCGACTCGCATCGGCCATCAGCAGGCTTGCCTGGCGCACCAGCAGGCTGACGTCAGCCCCGGGTACACTGCTGCCATCGGCGAGCCAGGCCAGTTGAGCCTGGCGGGATTGCAGCAAGGACAACGAGTTGGCCTTGGACAGCACTAGGTTGGTGTCCTCCGGGAACAGCTCGAGCAGGCCCTCCGTCCCTTCCAGGACCCCGGACTCCCTGCCGTCGTACCAACTCAGAGCGCGTTGCCCTTGCCAGGCCAGGCGATGTCCAGCAGCCTGGTCCCGCAGGGCCTCCAGGGCGACCATTGCATCACTGCGACGATGGGCCTCTAGCGCGCTGACCAGCTCGTAGTAAAGGTCCCATATTGCCTTTTCGGGTAGCACCAGGCCATCCAGGCGATGCGCCTCGTCCGTGGGGAGCAGTAGCATGCCTCGCGGTCCCGAGGCACTCTGGTTCCGGAACAGGCTCTCGGCCAGGCATTCGCCGAACTGGGGTTGCGCCGGATCCCGAATCAGGATCGTGCCGCGGGGCTCGTCGTAACCGACCACTGCCTGCAAGTGTCCGCTGCCGGTGTACTGGACAGTCAGGGTGAAGGGCAGGCCTCGGTCGATCAGCGCCCGGGTTATGTCCCAGTCGACGGTGAACTCGCAGGCCAGCCAGCCGTTGCGTTCGGCCCAAGCGCGTTCCGCCTGATAGGAGGTTCCGTCGTAGCAGATTTCCTCGGCCACTTCGAGATGCCGTACCGGCCGGCTCCAGAATGCCGAAAGCGCGGTCAGAGTCGCCGGGACGCAGGTCATGTAGTGCTGGCGCACAAAGGTCACCGGCAGCAGGCAACGTTTTCCACGGGGCTCGGCGAGGCGCTCGGCCACCGCGCTGAAGAATGGACCGCCAGCAGCTTCGGCCAGTGCCAGGCCGGCGGCATGATCGCCACGTAGGCAGGCGATGTCGCAACGTCGTCCTGCGTAGCCGGAACTCAGCACCTTTTCCTGCAGCGGCTCCAGACTTTCGGCACGCTCCAGCCAGGATTCCGCCTGGTCCAGTTCACGGCGCTCGATCAGGAGATCGGCCAGATACCGGCACAAGCCACTGCTTTCCAGTGTCCCGGCTACCGCGAGCAGCCGCTCTACAGCCTGAGGCTCGCGTCCCAACTGCACCTCCAACTGACTGGCCTGGAGCAGCGCCGCGCGAAAAAACGGCTCCAGCGCCAAAGCCTGCTCACAGCACTCCAGTGCTTCATCGTAGCGATCTTCCAGCTCCAGGCTGTAGGAGCGCTCCACCAATAGCCAGGGCTCCCGCGGCATCAGCGCGATGGCTTGAGCATGCAGTTCCGCGCTACGACCGAAGTCCCGCAGCAAGGCCTGCAGATACCCCTGGAAGGAAATCCACTCGGAGCGCAGCCCCGGATCTGCCGGCAGCCATTTGCCGAAGCTTCGCAGGAAACACCAGGCGCGGTGGCTGCCACGGCGGTTGAGCAGCATGCGGGCCATGCGCAGACGCGTCTCGGCGGCGCCGGGGTGGCGCCGGTAGGCGAGATAGGCCAGGACATTGGCCAGACGAGGCGCCCCCAGGTGGCCTGCAAGCCGGACCGCTATCGAAATCGCAGCGGGTCCTTGCCATTGTCGGTAGTCGCCCAACTGTGCGGCCAACTTGTGAGCCTGGAGGAACAGACCCCGGTCTGCGAGGGAATCGAGAGCCGGCAGCAGGTCAGCCAGGTGCTGGGCGGGAAAATGGTCGAGCGTCGAACCGGACATCGAAACCATCCTTGGTTATATGGGCGAAAGTGCCACTACTCTAAGGATCGTCCCGTTCCCTCACAAGTCGCGTCAGGCAGCATGGGCCTGAGGTACAATCTGCGCCGCCAAAAGCGACCAGACGACTCCAAGCCCAGGTACTGCCATGCCCATCCGCCACTGCATCGTCCACCTCATCGACAAGAAGCCCGACGGCAGTGCCGCCGTGCTGCATGCCCGGGATAGCGTACTGGGCGAATCCCAGGCCATGGAAAACCTGCTGGCCGACCTCAACGAGAGCTACAACGCCAAGCAGGGCAAGGCCTGGGGTTTCTTCTTCGAGGAGTCCGGCGCCTACCCCTTCAGCGGTTGGTTGAAGGAGTACCAGGAGGGCGCCCGCGACTTCACTGCCTTCAGTCGCCAGGCCGTCGAGCATCTGCAGAAGCTGATGGAAGAATCCAACCTGTCCACCGGCGGCCATGTCCTCTTCGCCCACTACCAGCAGGGCATGACCGACTACCTGGCCATCGCGCTGCTGCACCACAGCGAAGGCGTGACCGTGACCGAGTCCCTGGAAGTGGCGCCGGCCAAGCACCTGGACCTGAGCCAGCTGCATCTCGCGGCCCGCATCAACCTGTCCGAGTGGAAGAACAACCAACAGTCGAAGCAGTACATCTCCTTCATCAAGGGCAAGAACGGCAAGAAGGTCTCGGACTACTTCCGCGACTTCATCGGCTGCCAGGAAGGCGTCGACCCGCCGAGCGAGACCCGTACCCTGCTCAAGGCCTTCAGCGACTACGTGGAAAGCGAGGACCTGGCCGAAGAACAGGCCCGCGAGAAGACCAAGACCCTGGTGGACTACGCCACCACCCAGGCCAAGATGGGCGAGCCGATCACCCTCGACGAGCTCTCCGGGCTGATCGACGAAGACCGCCCGCGTGCCTTCTACGAGCACATCCGCAACAAGGACTACGGCCTGTCCCCGGAGATCCCGCCGGACAAGCGTACCCTCAACCAGTTCCAGCGTTTCACCGGCCGCGCCGAGGGCCTGTCCATCAGCTTCGAGGCGCACCTCCTGGGCTCGAAGATCGAATACGACGAGGGCCGCGACATGCTGATCATCCGCCAGCTGCCGACCCAGTTGAAGGATCAGCTGAAACGACGCAAGGACTAGCTTCCTGTAGGGGCGAATTCATTCGCCAAGCAGGCCGAAGGCCTGCCCCTCGAGCCTCCTGGGTGCAGCTGCGCTGCCCTTGGCGAATGAATTCGCCCCTACAAGAGAGCCTTTCGCCCAGAATCAGAGCGCTTCGATGCGGAACCCCAGCCGTGGGAAGTGCACATGCACCACACCGGCGCGCTCGTCCTCGCGGCGCAGGATGATCTCCTCGCGGCCGGCGAACACCAGCTCGCCTTCCACCGGATCGACGCCATAGTCGGTCGCTGCCACCAGCACCTTCTGACCGAGGCCGAAGCCGTTGGGATCGATGAAGTCCTCGCGGGGCAGTGCTGCGGGAGTGGCATGGCGGGCGACTTCCAACGCCTCGGTGGCCGACAGCGGACTGTAGGAGCCCTCGCCGAACCCCAGTACCCGGCCCAACCAGGCCGCCACGTCCGGGTAGTCATCCACCAGCGGCGCGGTCACCGGGGTAGCCTTGAGGAACCAGAGGCAGTGGGCCAGGGAGAAGTCGGCCACCGACGGCTCGCCGAAGAGGAAGTCCCCTTCGCTGCGTTCCAGTTGCTGCTGCAGGCGCCCCATCAGCACCGGCCAGTTGTTGCGGGCCTGTTCCAGCGGCAGGCGCGAGGCGCTGCCACCGGAGAACAGCCTGGCACGGTCGGCGATGAAGGCCTGCTGTGCGGCAGGCGGCAGCTGCCCCATGCGCACGGCGATGGATTCGGGCTGGAAGACCAGGGTCACGGCGTGCTGGAAGATCACCGAGTCCACCCACGTAGCGAAGCTGGCGACGTTGAATTCCTGGCCTTCCGGGAACAGCGCAGGGCCAGCCTTCTCCGCCTCCAGCCGGCGGGCGATCAGCGCGGTGTCGCAATAGATGTCGGCGCCGACCTGCAGCACCGGGGTCTTGCGATAGCCGCCGGTCAGCGCCATCAGGTCGGGCTTGGGCATGATCCGCGGGATTTCCACCGAGCGCCACGACAGCTGCTTGTAGCCGAGCATCAACCGCGCCTTCTTGGCGAAGGGCGAGGCATCGTAGTGGTGCAGGATGAGTTCGGACATGGCAGGGCTCCGCTGCGGTTGGGATGAGCCGTGGAGCTTAGCCTGCCGCTTCGACGAGGCCTATCCTTTCGGCGCGCTCCCAGACTTGTATCAACGCCTCTTTGGCCGCCTTCTTCATGCGCTTGATGGCGATCTCCCGGCGCAGGGCTTCGCCCTTGTCGGAGCAGGCCTCCACGAAAACCAGCGCCTGGGCCGGGCTGGAATGGAAGAAACGCGCGCCCTTGCCGCTCCGGTGCTGGGCGAAACGCCGTTGCGGGTCGTCGCTGATGCCGCAATAGAGCGCGCCGTTCTCGGCACGCACCAGGTAGACGAACCAGGGCTTGGCGGCGGGGACTTCGGGGTGTTCGGACATCGTCGGGACCTCGGGGCAGCGCCGCGATTAGGCCCGTCCGCGCGTCAGGGCACAAGCCCCCGGGCACTTGAACGGTAGGCGGCCAGCCCCCGCGCGGCCTGCTTGCGAATGGCGTTCTGCACCGACGGCAGCCAGCCCAGCAACACGCCTTTGATACCCAGGGCCTGCCGCGCCCAGCGCCAGAGATCGAAACTGTCGTGGTGCTCGATGATCTTGCCGTCGCAGAAGAGGAATCGCGCCTGGATGCGGTTCTCCACCATGCGCCCGGTCTGGCTGAACAGGTAGGTGGCCACCCAGTTGGCGCGACCGCTGAGGTCGTCGGCCTCGACGCCGTCGAAGGTCAGGCTGAACTGCTGGGCGCGGCTGGCGAGCATGCGCCACATGTCGGTGGCCTCCTGGCCATTGAGGTCGGGGAACACCGGATCGCTGAAGTGCACGTCGGCGCTGTAGCAGGACGCCATGGTTTCGGCATCCAGGCGCTGGAAGGCCTGATAGAAGCGCGTGATGAGTTCGGCGTTGGGGTGGGCCATGGGCAGCTCCGGCTCGAAGGTCAGAGCGAAAGTATCGACCCGTTCAGGCCGGTTGCTCCAGCCCCATCGACCTGGCGAATGCCTCCGCCCCCGCAACGATGGGCCAGGCTACACCGACTCTTCCTTCAATTCCTTGAGGTGCTTGTAGACAGTGGCCCGCCCCATGTTGAGGACGTTGGCCACGTAGTTGGCCGCGCTCTTGCCCTTGAAGGCGCCTTCGGCGTGCAGGGCCAGCACCAGTTCGCGCTTGTGATCGCGGGTGAGCAGGTTGAGGCCCAGCTGACGCTGGCGCAGCCAGTTGTGCAGGAAGGTGTTGATGCGCTCCTGCCAGTCGTCGCGGAACAGGGCGTCTGGCTGGGGAATGAGCTTGCTTGAGGAGAGGAAGAGGTCGAGGGCCGCCTTCGCCGCTTCGAACATGGAGATGTTCAGGTTGATGCAGAGCACGGCGATTGGCGCTCCCTGGCCGTCACGCAGCACGGTGCTCACGGAACGGATTTTCTGTCCATCCCAATTGAGCTTCTCGTAGGGGCCGATGTTCCGCTCGTCCACCTCCTCGCTGAGCATGTCTTCCAGGGCGGCATCGTCGCCCACGCAGCGCTTGGAGATGTTGTTGGCGATGTAGTCGATCTTCTGCGTGCGCAGGTCGTGCAGCACCACCTCGGCCTGGGGGAAGAACAGCGTGGCGATGGCGTCGGCAATGGCCCGGTAGTTGTCCAGTGCGGAATCGGGGCGGGGGGTCATGGAGGCGGCTCCTGGAGCGGGTAGATCGGCGCCGGGCGCGGGGCCCGGCGACGCGAGTGTGGCGCAAAGCGCCTGCGCCGTCACCCCAGCCGCGCGGGAGACAGCAGGGCTTCGCTGAGGCCGAAGCGGGTCAGGTGCTCCGGCAGCGGCTGGCGCAGGATCAGGCAAGCGCTGGCCTCGCCCATGGCGGCGGAGGTCTGGATGCCATAGCCGCCCTGCCCCGCTACCCAGTAGAAACCCGGCGTGCGCGGGTCGTAACCCGACACCAGGTCGCCATCCGGGAAGAAGGAGCGCAGACCGGCCCAGACCCGTGCGGGGCGGCGAATGCTCATGGTGGTGTGTTCCTCGATCTGGTAGATGCCGAGGGCGATATCCAGCTCCTCGGGCTGCACGTCGTGGGGGTCCACCGGGTCGGCGTTGGCCGGAGAGCCCAGCAACATGCCGGCATCGGGTTTGAAGTAGAAGGATTCGTCCAGGCTCACCAGGGCCGGCCACTTGTGAGCATCCATCCCCTCCGGCGGCGCGAAGATGAAGGCGGCGCGGCGCTTGGGCTGCAAGCCCAGGGGCTGAACGCCGGCAAGTTGCGCCAGCTGGTCGCACCAGGCGCCTGCGGCATTGATCAGGACCGGGGCGTGGAAGTCTCCCTGGCTGGTGCTGACCCGCCATTGCTCGCCCTGGCGCTGGACGCCCGTCACTTCGCAGCTGTGCCGTATCTCCCCGCCGTTACGACGGATGCCGCGCAGGTAGCCCTGGTGCAGGGCATCAGTGTCGATATCGGCGGCGCTGGGGTCGAGCATGGCGCCCTGTACCTTATCCCGGCGCAGCACCGGCACCAGCGCGCAGGCCTCATCCGGGGTGAGCATCTGCATCTCGGTGACGCTTTCCAGAGCGCTGTCGAACTGGCGCTTCAGCTCGTCGGGATCGCCAGTGAAGTCCACCACCATTTCGCCACGGGGCGTGAGCAGGGGGTGTTCGCTGAAGCCTTCCGGCGGTGCGTCGAAGAAGGCGCGGCTGGCGGCGGTCAGGGCGCGGACCTGGGGTGTGCCGTAGGCCACCGTATAGAGAGCGGCGGAACGGCCGGTGGAGTGGTAGCCGGCGTGCTCCTCGCGCTCCAGCACCAGCACACGGCCATGACGGGACAGCCAGTAGCCGGTGGAGGCGCCGGCGATACCGGCACCGATGATGATGAAGTCAGCCTGGTTCATGGAATCCACCTCACTGGCCTTCTTGCTGCAGGCGATAGAGGGCGTTGGCCAGGGCCATGTCTTCCAGGCCGAGGCCGATGGAGCGGAAGAACACCGGGCGGCTGTAGTCCGGGCGCGGCGCCTGGACGCTGAGCAGCTCCGGCAGGTCGCCACGGATGGACTCGCGGCTCCAGCCGTGGCGCTCGGCGGCCAGCAGCATTTCGCCCGCGGAACCCGGCGTGGTGGCGCGGTAGTCGCAATAGACATCCATTTCCGCCAGGGCTTGCGGCGGCACTTCGTGGGCACGCGGGGCGTTGGTGCTGATGGATGTGACCAGGGCCGGCCGGCCAAGGCGGCGCGGGTCCAGTACCGGGCCGGCGGAGGAGGTGCAGAGCATCACCGCGTCGACATCGGCCACGGCCTCGTCCAGGGTGGCACAGACTTCGACGCGCGGGTCCTGGGCACGCAATTGCGCCTGGGCCTCGGCGTCGCCAGCCAGGCCCGGCGAGAACAGGGCGATGCGCTGCCAGTCACGCAGCCCCTTCGCGTAGTGCAGGTGGGCACGAGCCACCGGGCCGCTACCGATGATCGCAAGGCCACGGGCCTGGGGCGGGGCCAAGGCCTCCACCGCCACCGCCGTCGTGGCGGCGGTGCGGGCGGTGGTCAGCTCGCCGGCATCGCAAAGCAGCAGCGGCTCGCCGCTGTCCATGGACATCAGCAGGGTCCAGGCCGTGACCCGTGCGCCGTCGGGCTTCTTTATATAGGGCGAGGTCTTGACCCCGTAGACCCCTTCCTTGGCCAGCACACCCAGGTAGTTGATGAAATCGCCGGCGGCATTGGGGAACTCCACCAGCTGTTGGGCCGGCTGCACCGCCTCGCCGACGGCGAGGTCGAGGAACATGCGGCGCATGGCCTGGTGCACATCTACCTGCTGGAGCAGACGGCGGGCTTCGGCTTGCTGGAGGACGAGGGGCGGTGTGCTGGACATGGAGGCGCTCCCGGGGGCTGAAAATATACTATTTGTCCATATTGGACTTTTAAGTTTACTCCAGCAAGGGGCGAGCGGACGGGATGTACGGGAATGGCGCCTGGGCGTAAGACGCCCGGTGCATTCTCCTGTGGGCGGGCGGGGCCTACCTACGCAACTGGGGCGCAACGCCTGCACTCGTTCCACCCTAGGGTGTGCCACGCGCACCGATCGCGGGATCAGCCCCTGCACCTCGCTCAACCCCTGGTGTGCGCGGCGCACCCTACCTGGTCGGAGCGTGGGGCGGCGAAGGCCTGGCCTGACGGCTTACCAGCCGACGCCGAAGCCCACCGTGTAGCGGGTTTCGTCGAGATTTTCCCTGGCGCCGCTGACCTGGTCCTTCTCGGCCTTCATGTTGAGCGAGGCCCAGTCGGTGAGCTTGTAGCGCAGGCCCGCTTCGGCATCCAGCGCGTAATCGGCGGTGTTGTCCAGGGGACGGCCGACTTCGCCGCTAGTGAACAGCTCCACCGTCTTGCCCACCAGGTAGCGGTTGTAGTCCCACTTCATGCTGATGGCGTAGAAGTTTTCCTCTGCGCCGTTGGCGAACTGGTAATCGCTGCGGTTGACCAGGCCAGCGAGGGAGAAGGCGCCCAACTCGTCATCCCAGAACTGGTAACCGGGGCCGGTACCCAGGGTGCGCTGGCGTTCGAGGTCTTCGATCTTGTCGCGCTTGTACTCACCGCGCCCCTGCCAGAAGAACTTGTCGGTGATGAAGCGGTCGAGGGCGTACTCGGCTTCCCAGTTGTCCGTGGTCTTCTCGTCGTCGGTGAATTCGCGGTTGAACTCGCCCGAGGCGTTATGACGCCAGCGGCCGTGGCGGGCTTTGGTCTTGAAGTTGACGTCGTAGTCGTCCGTGTCCTTTTCGGCGCGCTTGTAGTCCAGGGCAAGGTCGACGTTGCCGGTCCAGGTCAGATCCTCCACCAGGGGCTTGGGCTTCATGATCTGTTCGATGCTGGCCAGTTCCACTTCCTTCGGCGCCTCGCCATTGGCGAGGATGACCTTGCCATCCTCCGCGCGGCGCAGGGACTTGGCGCGTTCGCCGTCGAGGTCGCCTTGCTTGATCAGCAGCTCGCGGTCGCTTTCCAGGGTCGCGACTTTCTTCCAGTCCAGCGGAATGGTGCCGCCGTACTCGGTTTGCAGCACCAGCTTGCCGCCATCGAAGACGCGGATGGTGCCGGTGAGTCGGTCGCCGTTCTTCATCCAGACGGTGTCGGCGAAGGTGGCGGTGGAGGTGGCGGCGAGCGCCAGGAAAAACATGGATCTGGACAACATAAAGCGGCTTCTTTGGCTCTGGATCTCAAAAAAAGCCGGGCATTATCCCTATGACCGACAGCAGAGCAAGGACTGACCGGCCAGCTCCTGACGAGTTCCCCCGAATCGACGAGCGTGCCCTGCCGCCTCGAGGGTGCGACTATGCTGGCTGTCGGGATCGCCGGGCCCGAGCGGCAGCGGGTTCTCCAATCGAGCGTTGCCACAGTGCCGCGCACGCCGCGACAGAAGAGCAATGCACCACCAGGTGCTACGGAGCAGCATGGTCAGCAAGAAGAGAATCGAGGACGCGCCAGAGAACGCATGGGCGGACCTGTCGACAGCCAGCGCGGACGTCCGCCGCGAGGCGCTCTACCTGACCCTGGGCCAGGTGCCGGAAGGCAAGGTGGTCACCTATGGCCAGTTGGCCGACCTGGCGGGGCTGGGCCGCGCCGCGCGCTGGGTCGGACGCACCCTGAGCCAGCTACCGGCGGGCACTCAGCTACCCTGGCACCGAGTTCTGGGCGCCGGCGGACACTTCAGCCTGGCGCCGGGCACACCCTCGGGCAACGAGCAGCGGGCACGATTGCGCGCTGAAGGTGTCACTATCCTGAACGATAGGGTGGACATGCGTCGGCACGGCTGGCATCCCATGCCACCCAACGGTTAGAGTGCGCCCTGCCGTTTTACAGCCTTACCCTGGACGCCGCGAGCAGACCATGCCCAGCACCACGCCTTTCGGACCGCACCCCTGATGCCCCATCGTTCCTGGCGCGCCGCCATCGCCGCCTATGCCACGCCGGCCACCCTTTCGCTATTGCTCCTGGGCTTCGCCGCCGGCCTGCCCTACATGCTGGTGTTTTCCACGCTCTCCGTCTGGTTGCGCGAGGCCGGGGTTTCCCGCGAGACCATCGGTTTCGCCAGCCTGATCGGCCTGGCCTACGCCTTCAAATGGATCTGGTCGCCGCTGCTCGACCAGTGGCGCCTGCCGCTGCTCGGCCGGCTGGGCCGCCGGCGCTCCTGGCTGGTGCTGTCCCAGGCCCTGGTGGCCCTTGGACTGGTGGGCATGGCCCTGTGCGACCCGCAGATCCACCTCACCTGGCTGATCGCCCTGGCGGTGGTGGTGGCCTTCGCTTCGGCCACCCAGGACATCGCCATCGACGCCTACCGCCTGGAAATCGCCGAGGACAGCCGCCAGGCCGCCCTGGCCGCCAGCTACATGACCGGCTACCGCATCTCCGCGCTGCTCGCCACCGCAGGTGCGCTCTACTTCGCCGAGTGGTTCGGTTCCACCGCCAAGCTCTACGAGTACGGCGCCTGGGCTGGCACCTACCTGCTGTTCGCGCTGCTGATGTTGCCGGGCCTGATCACCAGCCTGTGGATGCGCGAGCCGCCGGTGGACCTGCCGACCCAGAGCAACACCTCGCGCTTCAAGCTCAAGCATCAACTGTCGTCGGTGCTGATTCTGCTGGTGATGCTGATCTCCCTGCCGGCGATGATCACCGGCCTGCTCGACCACGCCTGGCCACGCGCCGCGCTCTACGCCATTTTCCTGATCACCTGCCTGTCGCCCTGGGGCATGCGCCAGGTCCTGCCGGTGCGCGAGCTGCTCAGCCAGCAACGCCGCCAACTGCTGGTGGCCGCGCGGGGCAAGGTGATACCGAACTTCGATTTCGTCCACCAGGCGGTGTCGATCATCGTGCTGATCGTGATCCTGGTGACCATCGCCGCCGCGGTGAAGGCCTTCTCCACCGGTGCCTGGCCGCGCGCCACGCTGTTCCTGCTGATCACCCTGGCCTGTTTCTCCGCCGCCGGCCGCCTGCTGATGGCGCCGGTGCTGACCCCCATCAGCGAATTCGTCCAGCGCTATCGCTGGCAGGCGCTGCTGCTGCTTGGCCTGATCGCCACCTACCGGATGTCGGACACCGTGATGGGGGTGATGGCCAACGTCTTCTACATCGACCAGGGCTTCACCAAGGAGCAGATCGCCAGCGTCAGCAAGCTCTTCGGCCTGGTGATGACCCTGCTCGGCGCGGCCGCCGGCGGCGTGCTCATCGTGCGCTTCGGCATCCTGCCGATCCTCTTCATCGGCGGCGTCACCTCGGCGGCCACCAACCTGATGTTCGTGGCCCTGAGCGACATGGGGCCGCACCTGAACATGCTGATCCTGACCATCTCCTGCGACAACTTCAGTGCGGGCCTGGCCACCTCGGCCTTCGTCGCCTATCTGTCGAGCCTCACCAACCTGAAGTTCTCCGCCACCCAATACGCCCTGCTCAGCTCCATCATGCTGCTGCTGCCGCGCCTGATCGGTGGCTACTCGGGCGTGATGGTGGAAAGCCTCGGCTACCACAGCTTCTTCCTGCTCACCGCCCTGCTGGGCGTCCCCACCCTGGTGCTGATCGCCATCCAGTGGGGCCGCGACCGCCAGCAACCGAAGGAGAACGGTTCGTCCGACGCGCCCGCGGCGCCTGGCTCCACCGAGCAGCCCTGACGTTTTTCAGGCATGAAAAAGGCCGGCAATTGCCGGCCTTTTCGTTTTTCGCCAGGACTCAGCCCGGCACCACCTGCACCATGCGAGGCGGCTGGGCCAGCTCCACACCGACAGCGCCCAGGCTGTCGCGCACGTTCTCGTTGAGCATGAAGATCACGCCCCAGTAGTCGGCGTTCGAGGCCCACAGGCGCAGGGACAGGTTGATGGAGGTATCGCCGAGGGCGGAAACCACCACCACAGGTTCCGGGTCCTTGTGCACGCGCGGGTCCCGGGCCAGCTCGAGCAGCACGTCACGGGCCTTGGACAGGTCGGCGGAATAGTCCACCTTCACGTCGTACAGGACCTGGCGGTTCGCCTGCTTGGAGTAGTTGGTGATGATGCCGTTGGACAGGCTGCCGTTGGGCACTATCACCGTCTTGTTGTCACCGGTGCGCAGCACGGTGTGGAAGATCTGGATATGGTCCACGGTGCCGGAAACACCCTGGGCCTCGATGAAATCGCCCACCTTGAAGGGGCGAAACAGCAGGATCAGCACGCCACCGGCGAAGTTCGCCAGGCTGCCCTGCAGGGCCAGGCCGATGGCCAGGCCCGCCGCACCGATGGCGGCGACGAAAGACGTGGTCTCGACGCCGATCATCGACGCCACGCTGACCATCAGCAGTACCTTCAGGATGATGTTGGCCAGGCTGCCGATGAAGCCCTGCAGGGTGCGGTCCACCCGGCGATGCTGCATCAGCGCGCCAACCTTGCCGGTCAGCACGTTGATCAGCCACCAGCCGATCAGCAGGGTAAGTAGCGCCAGCGCCAGCTTGCCGCTGTACTCCAGCACAATGGGCAACCAGGCTTCGGATACCTTCACCAGTTGGTCGACGTTCATCTCCATGGGCGTTCTCCGCGGTATTTCAGCAATGCAAAACCAAGCCGCCATGGACACTCCAGGGCGGCAAAGGTTCAAAAGGACACTAGGGTTGCGACGCGAATCGGCCGCGAAGGTTCCGCTCAGTCGCGGAAGTTGTTGAACTGCAAAGGCATGCCGAACTCCTTGGCACGCAGGGCGGCGATGGCTTCCTGCAGGTCGTCGCGCTTCTTGCCGGTGACGCGAACCTGCTCGCCCTGGATGGCGGCCTGGACCTTGAGCTTGCTCTCCTTGATATGGGCGACGATCTTTTTCGCCAGTTCCTTGTCGATACCTTCGCGCAGCACGGCTTCCTGCTTGACCACCTTGCCGGAGGCGTAGGAATCCTTGATTTCCAGGCACTGGACGTCGATCTTGCGCTTGACCAGGGCGAGCTTGAGGATCTCCAGCATCTGCTCCAGTTGGAAATCGGCTTCGGCCGTCAGGGTGACCGTCAGCTCCTTGAACTCGAAACTACCCTTGCCGCGCAGGTCGTAGCGGCGATCGAGTTCTTTGATGGCGTTGTCGACGGCGTTGGTGACTTCGTGCTTGTCCAGTTCGGACACCACGTCGAACGAGGGCATGGGATTCCTCCAGATAGACGGCGCGATCTGCATCACGGATATGAACGCGCCTGGCTTGACGGTAAAAAATGCGCACCCATTATAACCGAGCGACAAGCCGCCTTTCCGGTGGCCGTCCCCCCAGCAGTCCGCAACCGGCAGAACGGTAGGGCGACACGGCAACCCGAACGAGACTTGATATCATAGCGCCATCTCACGCAATCCCACTCCCCTTGCGAGCCTGCCACATGCCCAACCCTCATCTCAGCATCCTGGTGGTGGACGACGCCAAATTCTCCAGCGCGATGATCGGCCGCACCCTGAGCCAGGCCGGCTACCAGGACCTGCGCTTCGCCAGCAGCGCCAGCGAAGCGCTGCAGTTGCTGGAGCACAAGCCGGCGAACGTCATCCTCGCCGACTGGCTGATGCCGGAGATCGACGGACTGGAACTGACCGCACGCGTGCGCCAGCTCGATGAGATGACCGATCACTACAGCTACATCATCCTGCTGACCGGCAAGGAGGGCGAAAACGTCCTGGGCGAAGCCTTCGATCGTGGCGTCGACGACTTCATCAGCAAGGCGGCCATGAACGAACAGCTGGTGCCGCGGGTCTACGCCGCCGACCGCTTGTGCAACACCTTGCAGCGCCTGTTGCAGGAGAACCGCCTGCTGACCCAGAACATCGCCAGCCTGGAGCAGCGCAACCTGGTGGATTCCCTCACCGGCCTCGGCAATCCGCGCTACCTGCGCCAGAAACTGACCGACAGCCTGCGCCAGGTGGAGTCCCGTGGTGGCGCTCTTTGTTACCTGCTGATCGGCCTGCTGGACGCACCGCAGCTGCGCCAGCAGTATGGCGACACCTTCTACAACGAGCTGCTGCACGGCGTTGCCCGGCGCCTGCAGCAACTGGTGCGGCCGCTGGACGTGCTGACCCGCGTGGACGACAGCCATTTCGGCCTGATCACCTTGCTCGACGACCTCCATGAATGCTCGCCGAGCAGCTTCCGACGCCTGCACGAAGGGCTGAACCTGAAAGCCTTCAAGACCAGCGAGGGCTTCATCACCCTCAAGGCTGGCATCGCCCTGGTCGGCCTGGACACCAAGGCCCTGCCCCTGGATGTCGAAGAACTGCTGGGCAAGGCCGTCGCCATGCTCCCCGAGGCCTACGCCAGCGGCCGGGTCACCGCCATGCGCCTGCCGCAGCCATGACCTGGCACATCCTCGGCGCCGGCAGCCTCGGCAGCCTCTGGGCCGCGCGCCTGGCGCGAGCCGGGCTGCCGGTGCGCCTGCTGCTGCGCGATCGCGCGCGGCTCAAGGCCTACGAAGAAGCCGGTGGCCTGACCCTGGTGGAACAGGGCGCAGCCCGCCGCTTCCCCATCCCCGCCGACCTGCCCAGCAGCTCCGGCCCCATAAGCCGCCTGCTGGTCGCCTGCAAGGCCTACGATGCCGAAGCCGCGGTGCAGCCCCTGCTGCACCGCCTGGCCCCCGGCGCCGAGCTGATCCTGCTGCAGAACGGCCTGGGCAGCCAGGACGCCGTGGCCATGCGCCTGCCCCATGCCCGCTGCATACTCGCCTCCAGCACCGAAGGCGCCTTCCGTGAGGCGGATTTTCGCGTGGTCTTCGCCGGCCACGGCTACACCTGGCTAGGCGACCCGCTGCACCCCACCGCTCCCGACTGGCTGAGCGACCTGGAGCAGGCCGGCATCCCCCACGGCTGGACGCCGGACATCCTCTCGCGCCTGTGGCGCAAGCTGGCGCTGAATTGCGCCATCAACCCCCTTACCGTTCTGCACGATTGCCGCAACGGTGGTCTATCCGAACATCCGGCTGAAGTCGGCGTACTCTGCGTGGAGCTGGCCGAGCTGCTGCGGCGTTGCGGCCAGCCGGACGCCGCCGAAGGGCTGCACGAGGAAGTGCTGCGGGTGATCCAGGCCACCGCGGCGAACTACTCCTCCATGTATCAGGACGTCGCCAACGGCCGACGCACCGAGATCAGCTACCTGCTTGGCCACGCCTGCGCCACCGCCGTCCGCCACCAGCTCAGGCTGCCGCATCTGGAGAGCCTGCGGCAGCGCCTTCAGGCTCACCTCGAGATGCGCGGATTGCCCGTCAACTGACCCCGCGCTAACCTGCCCCTCAGCCCAGCTGCGGATGCCTACCCCTTGATCAGCCTGCGTCAGCGTCTCGAGAACCTGTCGGTCGGCCGCAAATTGCTCGCCGCCCTGTTGGTCCTGCTCGCCACCGTCCTGCTCATCGCCAACCTGGCCTTCATCAGCGCGGCCTACTGGATTTCTCAGGAAAGCGTCGCGCCCCAGGGGCTGGTGACCCTGGGCCGGCTCTTCGCCACCTCCGCACTCGGCCCCGAGGCGCTTTCCTCGGAAGACAACGCCAAGCAGATGCTGGAACGCCTGGACGGTTACACGCCGCTGCGCGCCGCCGCGCTCTACGACAGCGACGGCCGCCTGCTGGCCCAGTTGCAGCGGGGCGAACTGCTTGACCTGCCGCTGAATGCCGCGGACCTGCCCGGCTGGCGCCTGCGGGAATTCCGCACCACCCACCTGGCCGAACTGCCGATGCCCGGCAGGAAGCCCGGCCACCTGCTGCTGGTGGCCTCCAGCGAGCTGCCCGGGGTCTTCTACACCGGTACGCTGACCGCCAGCCTGGCGATCCTCGCCTGCAGCGTGCTGCTCTGGTTGCTGGTGGCGCGACAGGTCCGGCGCATGATCACCCGCCCCATTCGCAGGCTCGAAGAACTGTCGCGCCAGGTGACCCGCGAAGAGAACTATGCCCTGCGCGCACCGCGCGGCAACCGCGATGAAATCGGCGGCCTGGCCGACGCCTTCAACACCATGCTCAGCCGCATCGAAGCCCGCGAGCAGCAACTCAAGCGCGCCCGTGACGACGCCCAGGCCGCCTTCGACCAGGCCCATGAGCTGGCCGAAGAGACCCGCCATTCCAACCGCAAGCTGGAGCTGGAAGTGCAGGTGCGCAGCAAGATCGAAAAGAAGCTCACCGGCTTCCAGAACTACCTCAACAGCATCATCGACTCGATGCCATCCGCGCTCATCGCCCTGGACGAGCAGCTTTATGTCACCCAGTGGAACCAGGAAGCCAGCGCCCTTTCCGGCACGCCCATGGACGACGCGCTGAACCAGCCGGTGTTCCTCGCCTTCCCCTCGCTCAAGCCCTTCCTGCCGCAGATCCGCCTGACCGCCGAGAAGCACAAGGTGGAAAAGGTGGAACGGGTCAGCTGGTTGGTGGGCGAGGACGTCCACCACTACGCCCTGACTTTCTACCCGCTGATGGGCGGTACCGGGCGCGGCGTGGTGATCCGCATCGACGACATCACCCAGCGGCTGTCGATGGAAGAGCTGATGGTGCAATCGGAGAAGATGCTCTCGGTGGGAGGCCTGGCGGCCGGCATGGCCCACGAGATCAACAACCCCCTGGGCGCCATCCTGCACAACGTGCAGAACATCCGTCGACGCCTGTCGCCGGATCTGGACCGCAACCAGGAGCAGGCCGCCATCAGCGGCATCAGGCTGGAATCGGTCAATCAGTACCTGGACGCACGCGAGGTGCCCAAGCTGCTCGATGACATCCACCAGGCCGGCGCCCGAGCGGCGAAGATCGTCTCCCACATGCTCGCCTTCAGCCGCCGCAGCAACCGCCAGCTGGCGCCATGCCAGCTCCCCGTGCTGATCGACCAGGCGCTGGAGATCGCCAGCAACGACTTCGACCTGACCGAGGGTTTCGACTTCAAGGGGCTGCAGGTCACCCGCGAATTCGATCCGGAGCTGGGGCCGGTGCCGGGCACCGCGAACGAATTGGAACAGGTGCTGCTCAACCTGCTGAAGAACGCCGCCCAGGCCATTCACCTGCGCGAGAATGACAAGGAAGGCCGGATCGCCCTGCGCACGCGCCTGAGCCCACCCTGGGCGGAAATCCAGGTAGAGGACAACGGCATCGGCATTCCGGAGAACGTGCGCAAGCGTATCTTCGAACCCTTCTTCACCACCAAGGAGGTGGGCCAGGGTACGGGGCTCGGCCTGTCGGTCTCCTACTTCATCATCACCAACAACCACAAAGGGCAGATGGAAGTGCAGTCCAAGCCCGGCCAGGGTACCTGCTTCACCTTGCGCCTGCCGCTGACCGCCAATGCCGCGAACGCAGGAACCTGAAATGGGAAACCGCCTCTCGAAGATCTATACCCGCACCGGCGACAAGGGCGAAACCGGCCTCTCCAGCGGCCGCCGCGTGCCCAAGGACCATCCGCGGATCGAGGCCATTGGCGAGGTGGATACCCTCAATAGCCAGTTGGGCCTGCTGCTGGCGGAACTCATCGAAAGTGCGGAGAGCTGCGCCGGACTGGGCGAAGTGATCGAGGTGCTGACGCCCTGCCAGCATCGCCTGTTCGACCTCGGCGGTGAACTGGCCATGCCCGAGTACCAGGTGGTGGATGGCGCGGAGATCGAGCGGCTGGAAGCGGCCATCGACCGCTGGAACGATGAGCTGGGGCCGCTGAAGAACTTCATCCTGCCGGGTGGTTCGCGCCTGGTGGCCCAGGCCCACGTCTGCCGCAGTTTCGCCCGCGGCGCCGAACGCCGGGCACAGACGCTGAACGGCGAAGAGCCGCTGCGTGCGGAACTGCTGGCCTACCTCAATCGCCTTTCCGACCTGCTCTTCGTTGCCGCCCGCCTGATTGCCCGGCGCCAGGGGGTGGATGAAGTGCTGTGGCAGGCGGCGAGCAAGGCATAGGTCGCCTGTAGGGGCGAATTCATTCGCCAAGCAGGTCGAAGACCTGCCGTAGGTTGGTGTAGAGCGAAGCGAAACCCAACATTCCAACCGTCCACCGTTGAGCTTCGCTGAGTTCTCTACTCCGGCCAGAACGCGCGGATACCTGCCACGCCCTGGGCGCCGATCCGCCAGGCGCGCTCAAGCTCATCCGGGCCAACGCCGCCCAGCAGATAAGCCGGCTGGTTGAAGCCACGCAGCAGCTCCTCCGCCCGCTCCCAGCCAAGGGGTGCGGCTTCGGGATGGGTCTTAGTCGCCTGCACCGGCGACAGGGTGACGAAGTCCACCCCCATGGCCTGCGCCAGCTGCAGCTCCTCGACACTGTGACAGGACGCCGCCAGCCAGCGCTCGCGAGGGAAGGGGCGACCATTGGGCGCATACTTGCGCAGCTGCTCGGCCGTCAGGTGCCATCCGGCGGCGGGAAAATCGCCCAGCCACTCCAGCGGGCCCTTGAGCATCAGCTGCGCCTTGCCCGCGCAAAGACCCTGTACGTCCACCGCGAGGTCGCGATACTGGGCGTCGAACATCTTCGGCGCGCGCAGCTGCACCAGGCGCACGCCAGCGGCCAGGGCCGCCTTGAGTCCCGCGAGCAGGGCCGGGGGCTCCAGGTCATCAGGAGTGATCAGGTAGCGGTCCGGAAGTCGCGCGGCAGCCACTATGGGCCTGTTGGCGGCTGGAAACTCGTAATCCCCCAGCTCCCGGGGCGAAGCCCAGGCCAGGGGCTGGCCCTCGGCGCCATGAGGTTCACCGGCGAACGCGCCGACCTCCCAGACATCCAGCAGCACATGCTTGTCCGGGTAATCGTGGTGGATCTGGATCAGCGGCCGGGCGGCGTTGACGCGGATGCCCAACTCCTCCTCCAGCTCGCGGGAAAGCGCGGCCTCGACGGCCTCGCCCTCCTCCACCTTGCCGCCGGGAAACTCCCAGAGGCCGCCCTGGTGCTTGTCGTCCGGGCGCCTGGCAATCAGCACCCGTCCGTCAGGGCCGCGAATCACGGCGGCGGCCACATGCACACGTTTCATTCGATGATCTCCGTTTCCTGCAAGGCGGCCTGGTACCAGCGCTGGAAGGCAGGCCACCGGTAAATGGTGTCGACGTAGGCCGCGGCGTCCGCCGGCAGCTCCACGGCGTAGCTGCGCAGGCGGCTGGCCACCGGCGCATAGAAGGCGTCGGCGATGCTCGCATGGCCGAATAGGAAGGGCCCGTCCTGGCCGAAGCGCGAGCGACACTCGCTCCAGAGGGCACAGATGCGGCGGATGTCCGCCACCACCTCGTCGGGCACCTCGGCGAGCGGCTGGTTGCGCCGCATGTCCATCGGCATATGGCTGCGCAGGGGCACGAACCCGCTGTGCATCTCCGCACAGACTGCCCGGGCCGCGGCACGGGCGGCCTGGCCAAAGGGCCAGAGATGCGCCTCCGGAAAGCGTTCGGCGAGGTATTCGGCGATGGCCAGGGAATCCCAGATGGTGCCGTCCTCGCACTTCAGGACAGGGACCTTGGCGGTGGGCGACCAGGCCAGCAGGCGCTTGTGGCTATCGGCCTGGTACAGGGGGACACGCACTTCGTCGTAGGGCGAACCGGTCAGCTCCATGGCCAGCCAGGCCCGCAGCGACCAGGACGAGTAGTTCTTGTTGCCTATTACCAGTGTCAGGGACATGCCTAGCTCCTTGGTTCCAGTTCCTCAGGGTGTGGCTGGATCATGGAAGCCGCCTGCGCCCATGGCAAATTCCCGATTTTCATCGGGGCATGAAAACCGGGAATGCCAGGCCAACCGCTTAAGTACGATATTCCGCGTTGATCTTCACGTACTCGTGGGACAGGTCAGTGGTCCAGATGGTTTCGCTGCAGTCACCACGGCCGAGTTCGATGCGGATGGTGATCTCCTCGCGAGCCATGACCGCCGCGCCCTGCGCTTCGGTGTAGGTCGCGGCGCGACCGCCCTGGCTGGCAATGCAGACTTCGCCAAGGAACACGTCGATCTTGCTCACGTCCAGGTCTGGCACGCCGGCGTAACCCACGGCGGCGAGGATGCGGCCCCAGTTGGGGTCGGAGGCGAACAGCGCGGTCTTGATCAGTGGCGAGTGGGCCACGGCGTAGGCCACGTCCAGGCATTCCTGGTGGTTACCGCCGCCATTCACCTGCACGGTGACGAACTTGGTGGCGCCTTCGCCGTCGCGAACGATGGCCTGGGCGATCTCCATGAACACCTCGAACACGGCCTGCTTGAGCTTGGCGAAGAGTGCGCCGCTGGCGGCGGTGATCTCCGGCAGGGCGGCCTGGCCGGTGGCGATCAGCATGCAGCAGTCGTTGGTGGAGGTGTCGCCGTCGATGGTGATGCGGTTGAAGGACTTGTTCGCCGCGTCACGCACCAGGGCGTGCAGCACATCGCGGGCGACCTTGGCGTCGGTGGCGATGTAGCCGAGCATGGTGGCCATGTTCGGACGGATCATGCCGGCGCCCTTGCTGATGCCGGTGATGGTGATGGTCACGCCGTCATGCTGGAACTGGCGGCTGGCACCCTTGGGCTGGGTGTCGGTGGTCATGATGCCTTCGGCGGCCTGGGCCCAGTTATCCACCTTGAGGTCGTCCAGGGCGGCCTGCAGCGCGGTCTCGATCTTCTCGACCGGCAGGGGCTCGCCGATCACTCCGGTGGAGAACGGCAGCACGGCAGCTTCGTCCACGCCAGCCAGTTCAGCCAGCCTGGCGCAGGCACGGCGGGCACGGACCAGGCCATCGGGACCGGTGCCGGCATTGGCGTTGCCGGTGTTGGTCAGCAGGTAGCGCACGTCGCCGTCGACGCGCTCGCGGGTGATCAGCACCGGTGCGGCGCAGAAGGCATTGGTGGTGGTCACCCCGGCCACAGTGGAGCCCTCGGCGCAGCGCATCACCACGACATCCTTGCGCCCGGGGCGCTTGATGCCGGCAGAGGCGATGCCGAGTTCGAATCCGGGTACCGGGTGCAGGGTAGGCAGAGGGCCAAGACCAACAGCCATGGGAAGCGCTCCTTTGTCAGCGGGCGGCCGGTTGCGCGCGGCGCAGGCGGCCAGGGATTAACAGGAAAAACGCCGCGAGCGGCAGGGCCGGTCGCGGCGTGGGGTATTACAGCAGTGCCGTGGAATCTGTGCACGACCTCGCGAGCTAGAGCCAGACAAGGCGAAAATGACCGAAGGAGCGGAGTTTACAGATGTAAATGAGCATCCCGAGGCCATTTTCAACGCCGTATGGCCGACGCGCAGCAGATCGTGGACCGATTCCTAGCTGATCTGGCCGTGGCAGTGCTTGTACTTCTTGCCGGAACCGCACGGGCAGGGCTCGTTGCGGCCGACCTTGGGCTCGGTGCGAACCGGAGCTGCGGCGGTGGCGACAGCCACATCGTCTTGCTCCTCGGTCACTTCCGGCTCATCCAGGCTGGGCGCAGCGGCATGCTCGAACTGCATGCGACGGGCCAGTTCCTCGGCTTCGCGGCGCAGGCGAGCCTCTTCCTCGGCCGGGTCCTCGCGACGCACCTGGACATGGGAAAGGACACGGATGGTATCGCGCTTGATGGAGTCGAGCAGGTCCTGGAACAGGGTGAAGGACTCGCGCTTGTACTCCTGCTTCGGGTTCTTCTGGGCGTAGCCGCGCAGATGGATGCCATGACGCAGGTGGTCCATGGTGGACAGGTGGTCTTTCCACAGGTCGTCCAGCACGCGCAGCAGCATCTGCTTCTCGAAGGCACGCAGGGCTTCGGCGCCGGCGAGGTCTTCCTTCTCGTTATAGGCGGCCAGCAGCTGCGCCATGATTTTTTCGCGCAGGGTTTCCTCGTAGAGCTTGTCGTCTTCGTCGAGCCACTGCTGGATCGGCAGCTTCAGGCCGAAATCACTGAACAGGGCCGCCTCCAGGCCGGAGATGTCCCACTGTTCCGGCATGGACTGCGGCGGAATGTGCGCATCGATGGTGCTGTTCAGCACTTCCTCGCGGAACTCGACAATGGTGTCGCCGATATCTTCGGCGGCCAGCAGGCTGTTGCGCATGTGGTAGATCACCTTGCGCTGCTCGTTGGCCACGTCGTCATATTCGAGAAGCTGCTTGCGGATGTCGAAGTTGCGGCCTTCGACCTTGCGCTGGGCCTTCTCGATGGCATTGGTCACCATGCGGTGCTCGATGGCCTCGCCGGATTGCATCCCCAGCGCCTTCATGAAGTTCTTCACCCGGTCGGAGGCGAAGATGCGCATCAGGTTGTCTTCCAGCGACAGGTAGAAGCGGCTGGAACCCGGGTCGCCCTGGCGACCGGCACGGCCGCGCAGCTGGTTGTCGATACGGCGGGATTCGTGGCGCTCGGAGGCGACCACGTGCAGGCCGCCGGCCTCGATCACCTGCTGGTGGCGCTTCTGCCATTCAGCCTTGATCTGCGCGACCTGCTCGTCGGTCGGCGCTTCCAGGGCAGCCACCTCGGCTTCCCAGTTGCCGCCCAGGAGAATGTCGGTACCCCGGCCGGCCATGTTGGTGGCGATGGTCACGGCGCCCGGACGACCGGCCTGGGCGATGATCTCGGCCTCCTTCTCGTGGTACTTGGCGTTGAGCACCTTGTGCTCGATGCCGGCCTTGACCAGCAGCTGGGAAACGTACTCGGAACTCTCGATGGACGCGGTACCCACCAGCGCCGGGCGGCCACTGGCCTGGCACTCCTTGATGTCGCTGATGATGGAGGCGAATTTCTCTTCCTGGGTCAGGTAGACCAGGTCGTTGAAGTCCTTACGCGCGACCGGGCGGTGGGTGGGGATGACCACCACGTCCAGGCCGTAGATCTGGCGGAATTCGAAGGCCTCGGTATCGGCGGTACCGGTCATGCCGGACAGCTTCTTGTAGAGGCGGAAGTAGTTCTGGAAGGTGGTGGAGGCCAGGGTCTGGCTCTCCGCCTGGATCGGCAGGTTTTCCTTGGCCTCGATGGCCTGGTGCAGGCCTTCGGACAGGCGACGGCCGGGCATGGTACGGCCGGTATGCTCGTCGATCAGCAGCACCTGGTCGTTCTGCACGATGTATTCGATGTTGCGGTGGAACAGGGTGTGGGCACGCAGCGCGGCGTAGACGTGGGTCAGCAGGCTGAGGTTGTGCGCCGAGTAGAGGCTCTCGCCCTCGGCCAGCAGGCCGGCCTGGGTGAGCATTTCCTCGATGAACTGGTGGCCCATCT
Source organism: Metapseudomonas cellulosilytica (assembly GCF_049334135.1). Taxonomy (NCBI): domain Bacteria; kingdom Pseudomonadati; phylum Pseudomonadota; class Gammaproteobacteria; order Pseudomonadales; family Pseudomonadaceae; genus Metapseudomonas; species Metapseudomonas cellulosilytica. Next base: position 209,439 of record NZ_JBHZGN010000012.1, read on the forward strand.
CGTTGAGCTCGACCTGGCGGGTCTTCTCGTCGACCGAGTAGTGGCCTTCCTGGGTGACCTGGCCTTCCACTTCTTCGATGTGTTGCTTGAGGCGCGGGATCAGCTTGTTGATCTGGATGTACAGCTTGGAGCTGTCTTCGGCCTGGCCGGAGATGATCAGCGGGGTGCGCGCTTCGTCGATGAGGATGGAGTCCACTTCGTCGATCACGGAGAAATTCAGCTCGCGCTGGAATTTGTCATCCGTGCTGAAGGCCATGTTGTCGCGCAGGTAGTCGAAGCCGAATTCGTTGTTGGTGCCGTAGGTGATGTCGGCGGCGTAGGCGGCGCGCTTCTCTTCCGGCGGCTGGAAGGGGGTGACGATGCCGACGGACAGGCCGAGGAATTCATAGAGCGGACGCATCCAGTTGGCGTCGCGGCGGGCCAGGTAGTCGTTCACCGTGACCACGTGCACGCCCTTGCCCGACAGTGCGTTCAGGTAGACCGCCAGGGTTCCCACCAGGGTCTTGCCCTCGCCGGTACGCATCTCGGCGATCTTGCCCTCGTGCAGGGTCATGCCGCCGATCAGCTGGACATCGAAGTGGCGCATGCCCATGACGCGCTTGCCGGCCTCACGCGCCACGGCGAAGGCTTCCGGCAGCAGCTGGTCGAGGGTTTCGCCCTTGGCCAGGCGCGCCTTGAACTCTTCGGTCTTGGCACGCAGCTGGTCATCGGACAGGACCACCATCTGCTCTTCGAACGCGTTGATGGCCTGGACAGCCTTGGCCATGCGCTTCACTTCGCGTTCGTTCTTGCTTCCAAAGAGTTTCTTCAACAATGGCGCAAACATATAGAGAGAATCTTCCACACATTGGGATGGAGGGCGCCCCGGAGTCGCCCGCGCAGCCGCCATGGCTGCTTGCGAAGGGGGCATTCTACCCGGATTCCTTGTCGAGGAAAGCGGGCGCACTTCCCAGCCGCCGTAAGACCCGGTCGACAAGAGGCCGCCCGGAGCGTTGCCTGAGCGCCGCTATCGGACCGTTCGTGCGCCATGCGACGCGGCTAGCGAACGGCCGGGCGACAGGCCGCTTCTGCTAATATGGGGACGCTCTGTTTTCCTTCAAGCGACCCGCCATGGCATTCCGTCCCCTGCCCGCACGTTCCCCTGCCGCGCTGTTGCGCGAAGAGAAGCCGTTGCGGGCGCTGTTCAACGAGGCCCAGCGTATCGACCAGCTGCAACAGCTGCTGGCCAGCCAGCTGCAACCTGCGGCCCGGGAGCACTGCCACGTGGCGTCCTGGCGCGAGGGCCGACTGCTGCTGATCGTCACCGACGGCCACTGGGCGACCCGGCTGCGCTACCAGCAAACTCGCCTGCTGCGCCAGCTGAAGGGCTTCGAGGCCTTCGCCGGGCTGCAACGCATCATTTTCAAGGTACAGCCAAGCTACAACACGAGCAGCCCGGCAGTGACCGAAGGTCGCCTCTCCCCTGCCGCGGCCGAGAGCCTGCAAGCCACCGCGGAGACTGTCAGCGACCCCAGGTTGCGGGACGCCCTGGAGCGGCTGGCCCGCCACGGCAAGCAAGCGGAATGAGGCTTCGCCGGAATCCGGACATAAAAAAAGGTTCATCGCGCTTTCGCGGGGAAGGCGGCCTTGATTTTCAGGAAGAAGTAGACCGAGTCCCGAAAGCCATAGGCCATGCGCTTGATCACCTTGATGCGGTTGTTCACGCCCTCCAGGACACTGGTGTGCAGGGGGAAGCGAGC